>DATELR010000385.1:0-33720 GCA_035276345.1 Streptosporangiaceae bacterium
AGGAGCTGGGGATCTTCAACGGCGAGCGATTGCTCGACTGAGCCGCCCGTGGCGCGGCCTCGCCCGGCCGCCCTTGGCGTCCGCTAAACGCAGCTCGCGCCTGATCACCAGGCGCAGGCCCGACCAGATCTGGTCGATCGCGCACACCTTGTTATCGACCAGGCCGGTCGGTAGCGCGATCTCCCTGATCACGTTCTCGGTCATGTCAGTAGGTACCTTCGACGTCCGTTTGGGCCAGGCGATCCATAGTCCGCAGGCCGGAGCCATCTTGGCCCTGAGCAGGTCGAGCTGACTTTCTAGCTCGGCGCGCCACGTCACGAAGGCGATGATCACGTCGAAAAGGGTGGCGTCGGCGAGATCGGTGCGGATGTCGGCCTCGTCTCCGACCTGGGCGGCGAGGCGATCGGTGAACCCGTTGGGCGCCCCTACGACGACAACCTCGTCATCCTCGCCGATGCCGAGCTTGCGCGGCAGCGGTGTGCCTGAGTAGCCCGCCTGATCGGTCATCGTCTCGGCCATTTCCCTCCAGGGCCCGTCTGATACCGCCCGACCGGCAGCATAACCCCCGACTCAGTCCGCGTCACCGTTGTACCAATCGGTGACCCATCACCACAATCGGCAATGGATTTCACCTTGATACATCGGTCAGGACGCGGGCGGCGTTAGTCGAATCCGAAGCCGCCAGGCCGCTCGTTCCTGTCGGCGATGAGTCCGGCCAGCGTCGCGATCGCGATCTCCGGCGGAGTCTTCGACCCGATATTGAGGCCGATCGGCCTGTGTACCCTGGCGACCTCGTCGGGAGCGACGCCAAGCATGGCCAGCGCCTGAATGTGCGGCGGCTCGGCACGCGGGCTGCCCATGATCCCGACCCATCGAGCAGGGGTCGCGAGGGCGTCCCTGAGCATGACGCCGAGTTCCTCGCGGTGATGGTCGGTGACCACGACATCGGTCTTGCCATCGGGCAATGAGCCGATGCCCGTGTACACATCGAAGCTGGTGGCGTCGGCCTCCTTTGCGAGCTCGGCGTCTGGTTCGACAAGCACCGGCCGGTAGCCGGCGTCCGCGGCGTACCGCAAGAGGTACTGCGCGATCGGCGTCGCGAAGACCGCGACCATCGTGCGGCCGTCTACGGGAGCTGGCACGGTCCCGTGCGCCACCGCGCAGGAAGCGTCATGTTCATGATCGTGCCCCGCATGGTGGTGATGCGGCTGGCTGTGATCAAGTTCGCTGGTCATAGGACCGAGCTTGCCATGCGCCAGCCTTGCGCGCCATGGGCGAAATGTTCAGCCGGCCAGCAGTGCGGACACCGCGTCGCGGAGCGGCCCCATTCTGGCCTGGGCGGCGCGCCGCGCCTCGGTCAGCCGACCTGCGATGACGGGCTCGATGATCTCCAGGTACGCCTTGATCTTCGGTTCCGTGCCGCTCGGCCTGATCACCACGCGGGCGCCGCGCAGCCAGTACCTGAGCACGTCGGCCGACGGCAGCTTGTCCGTACCGCCGGTCAGGTCCGACGTCGCCGTGATCGGCTCGTCGGCCAGCTCGCTAGGCGCTTCGATCCGCAGCCGCGACATGACCTGCACGGGTTCCTGGGTGGGCACGGTGATCTGCCCGGTCAGGTGCACGCCGTGCGCGGTCTCCAGCGCGTCGTACGCCTCAATCAGCGACTCGCCACCAGAGCGAGCTCTCGCGGCGAGGCTGAGTATCGCAAGCGCGGCGCCGACTCCGTCCTTGTCCCTGACCGTCGTGCCGACGGTGTAGCCCAGGGCTTCTTCATAGCCGTAGACGAAACGAGCCTGTGGGCGCAGATCGGCAGCGCGGACGATCCACTTGAATCCCGTCAGGGTCTCTGCGTACTCGGCGCCAGCGGCCGCGGCGATGCTGGACAGCATCGTGGCCGACACGATCGTGCTGGCAACAAGCGGCTTGCGCTCGCCTTCGCCCGGCTCACTCTCAAATCCCGCGCCGCCGGGCAGCTCTTTACCTGACGGCGGGCCGCCCTGCCGCGCCCGGGCAGCTGACGACGCCTCCACCCCGAGCAGATACGCCCCGAGCAGTGCGCCAACCTGATCGCCGGTCAGGGTCCGCCAGCCGCCCGGTGACTCTTCGTCGGGTACTGCGACGGCGAGCCGGTCCCCGTCCGGATCGTTGGCGATGACAAGTTCCGCGCCCGACCTCCTGGCCTGGGCGAGGGCGAGGTCGAGCGCTCCTGGCTCCTCCGGATTAGGGAACCTGACGGTGCGGAAGTCCGGGTCGGGGTCGAACTGAGCCTCCACGACATCGGGCGGCGGAAAGCCGGCCTGATCGAAGGCGCGCAGCGCCAGCTTGCCCGCGACCCCGTGCAACGGCGTGTAGGTGAAGCGCAGCCATGCAGCGCCCTTGGGCGCGGCTGAGACGGCACAGATCGCGTCGAGGTAGGCGGCCGTGATCTCGTCGCCATGCCTGGTGATCAGCGGATCGCTTTCGGCGGCGACCTGAACCTGGGACAGCGGGCCTAGCGACCTGATCGCGGCCTCGATCTCGAGGTCCGCTGGCGGAACGATCTGAGCGCCGTCGCTGAGGTAGAGCTTGTAGCCGTTGTCGGCGGGCGGGTTGTGGCTGGCCGTGATCATGATCCCGGCCGCCGCGGACAGATGCCGCACCGCGAACGCGAGCACGGGCGTTGGCTGGCGGAATGGCAGCAGGTGCACGGCGATACCCGCACCGGCCAGGACGCGCGCCGCTTCGACCGCGAACTCATCGGATCGGTGCCTCGCGTCGCAGCCGATCACGACGCCTGAGGCGCTCGCCGCCGGGTCGGTGTAGAGCAGCCACCCGGCCAGAGCCGCGGTGGTGCCTCGGACCACGGCACGGTTCATCCGGTTCGGTCCGGCCGCTACGACACCTCGCAGTCCCGCGGTGCCGAACTCCAGCCGTCCCGTGAACCGGTCGCTGAGCTCGGCCTCGGCCTCCGCTGCGGCCGTGGCGTCCCGCCCGCTCGCGGTCCTAAGCAGCGCGGACAGCTCGGCGCGATCGCGGTCGTCCGGATCGTCGGCCAGCCATGCCAGGACCTCGCGGTGCAGTTCGTCACTGATCACGCAGGCTCGCCTTGCCTAGACGTTCGGGATGATCTGCGCCAGCAGGCCGCCGACCCTGGCCGCCGACTGCTTCCCGGCGGCGATCACCTCGGCGTGGTCGAGACCGGCAGGTGACAGCCCGGCCGCCGGGTTGGTGACAAGGGATATGCCCAGTACCTCGGCGCCGCAATGGCGAGCGGCTATGGCCTCGAGCGCAGTGGACATGCCGACCATGTCGGCGCCCATGGCCTTGAGCATTCTGATCTCCGCCGGCGTCTCGTAATGCGGTCCGTGCAGCGCGGCGTAGACACCGTCGGCCATATCTGGGTCAGCTTGCCTCGCCAATGCGCGCAGGCGCGCGGAGTACAGATCGGTGAGGTCGACGAACCGCGAGGAGTAGCCAGCCGGGGGCTCAGGACCGGTCAGCGGGGACCGCCCGGTCAGGTTGAGGTGGTCGCTGATCAGGACGGCCTGCCCGACCTCATAGCTCGCGTTGATGCCACCCGATGCGTTGGTGAGCACGATTACCCGGCACCCGGCCGCCGCTGCGGTCCGGACGCCGTGCACGACCGACTCGACGGGGAGGCCCTCATACAGGTGCGTGCGACCGAGGTAGACCAGCACGCGCAGCGGGCCCACCTGTTCCGAGCGCGCGACGGGTGCGTGGCCGACTACGGTCGGCTCCGCAAACCCGCCTAGCTCAGAGATCGGGAACTCGGCGACGGTGTGCCCGATGGCGTCGGCGGCAGGCAGCCAGCCGGACCCGAGCACCACTGCCACGTCATGGTTCGGCTGGCCGGTGATCTCGGCCAGCCTTGCCGCGCTCGCGCTCGCGGCCGCGTACGGATCAGTCACGTTGTCACCATCGGAAGAAGCGTAACGAGAAAGCCAGCGGTCATGCTTTCACGTATGGTTTTCCGTCCGCCGCAGGGGCACGGACCTTGCCGACGAGGCCGGCCACCGCGATGATCGTGGCCACGTACGGAGTCATCTGCAAGATGTTGGAGTCGAGCCGCACGCTGAGACTGGACAGCACGACCGCGAGCTGGCCGGAGAATCCGAACAGCAGCGCCGCCGCCACCGAGCCGAGCGGGGTCCAGCGGCCGAAGATCATGGCCGCAAGCGCGATGAAGCCGAAGCCCGAGCTGATGTCCTTGTTGAAGAACCCGACCGAGCCGATCGTCAGGTACGCGCCGCCGATGCCGGCCACCATCCCGCCAAGCACGACATTGCGGTATCTGGTCCACAGCACCTTGATGCCGACCGTGTCGGCGGCGGTCGGGTGCTCGCCGACGGCACGCACCCGCAGTCCCCAGCGTGTGCTGAACAGGCCGACCTGGATCACGATGATCAGCACGTAGGTGATGTACAGGAAGATCGAGGAGTCGAAGAAGATCGGCCCGATGATCGGGATGTCGCCGAGGCCGGGGATCTTCACCGAATTGAAGGTGTTGCCGGTGTTCAGATTTGGGTTCGGCACCATCAGCCGGTCATACAGGAAGCCGGTCAACCCGAGCGCGAGCACGTTGAGAACGACACCCAGGATGATCTGGTCGACGAAGAACGTGATCGCGAATGTAG
This sequence comes from Streptosporangiaceae bacterium, assembly GCA_035276345.1. Classification (GTDB taxonomy): domain Bacteria; phylum Actinomycetota; class Actinomycetes; order Streptosporangiales; family Streptosporangiaceae; genus Chersky-822. The sequence continues at coordinate 4,635 of DATELR010000385.1, forward strand.
CGAGCAGCAGGCCGAGGAGACCGGCGGCGAGCGAGCCCGAGATCAGGCCGAGCCAGAGCGAACCGACGGCGCTGGCCACGATCGCGCCCGTGAACGCGCCCATCAGCAGCTGTCCCTCGATCGCGATGTTGATCACGCCAGACCGCTCGCACATGCAGCCGCAGAGTGCGCCGAGCACCAGCGGAATCGATGCCGCGAACGACTGCTGCATCAGGCTGACCAGGTTGACGGCGGTGGCATCGCCCGCGTCAGCCCAGCACAGCAGAGCGATCAGGAAGCAGACCAGGACGATGCCGATCGCGAATCGTTTGGCGATCTTCTCCGATTCGTCAATGGTGAATCGCCAGATGCCCACCGCGATCGAGATCGCGCCGACGACATAGCAGACGGGCGCGGCGGGCACATGGATGGTCGGTATCTGGACCCCTGAGCCCGATATCGACAGCTCGAACGACGCGTCTCCGGCCTGCGCGAACAGGCCGAAGACGATGATGTCGATGATGCCGAGCAGGATGAAGGTGGCCGCTGCGAGCTGGCGCCGGCCTTCGGATGCCCGAATCCTGATGGTCGCGGCGGCGGTGGTCATCCGTTCCACCCCTTAGCGACCGCTTCCATGCCGGTCTCCCTGGCCGCACGGAGCCGGAAGATCGCCCTGATCAGCGGTGGGGCAGCCACGAACAGGACGATTAGGCCCTGGATGACCTCGACGATGTCGACTGGAACCTGCGGATTGGTCGCCGCCTGCATCGCCGTGCCGCCCGCCTCGAGCGCGCCGAAGAGGAGGCCAGCGAGCACGACGCCCCACGGCCTGGCCCGGCCCAGCAGGGCGACCGTGATGCCGTCGAAGCCGTATGTCCCGTACGTGTTGAAGGTCAGCGGCGGCGGCGGTGCGCCGCCCTGGATGACCGCCGATGCCGCGAGGCCGGCGAGGCCACCCGCGATCAGCATGACAAGCGCCCAGCTGCGCTCCACGCTCATGCCGGCGCTGCGCGCCGCGCGCGGGTTAGCGCCCACTGTGCGGAACTGGAAGCCGATCGTGCTTCGCGACAGCAGCCACGCGACCCCGGCCGCGGCCGCTATCGCGATCAGGAAGCCGATGTTGGCTTGCGGAGGCGGCCCGCCCACGTGGGGGAAGACCGCGTTGTTGTCGATCGGAGGCGCGATCTGGTTGAACTGGTCGGGCTGCTGCAGCGCCTTGGGCGTCTTGAGCAGGTAGCTCAGCAGGTTGTACATGACGTAGTTGAGCATGATCGTGACGATGACCTCGTGCGCGCCGGTCCGCGCCTTAAGCACGCCGACCAGCCAGCCGAGGATCGCGCCGCCGGCGAATCCGCCAACCACGCAGACGAGGATGTGGATCGGCCCCGGCAGGTGGACAGCGAACCCGAGCCAGGCCGCGATCATCGAACCGGCCACGAACTGGCCGGCGGCGCCGATGTTGAACAGCCCCGCACGGAACGCGATCGCTACCGACAGGCCGGTCAGGATCAGCGGCGTCGCCTGGAAGGCGGTCAGTGACAACGGATAGAAGATCGCCGCGATCGAGCCACCATGGAACGCGTCGGAAATAGTCGACGGGCTGAAGATCGCGCCCTCGAAGAGGGCCGAGTACGCCGTCGCGATCGAATGCCAGGTCACCGAGAGCGCCTGGCCCGGTGCGTTGAAGAACGCCGCCCACGCGTGCAGCACGCTGGGGTCGCTGAACACGATCAGCAGGGCGCTGACGACCAGCGCAAGGAAGATCGCCAGGATCGTGATGACCGCAGGGCTGCCGTAGATGATCGCCTCGATGATCATGCTGCCGGTCAGCTTGAGCCGCGGTTTGCGCCCGCCTGGCTGGCCCGCCTGCGCGTCTTCTGCGGTGGCGACGAAACCTGCTTCCTCGGCCGATACCGTCGATTCAGGGTCACTGAATGGCGAAGCGGGCGGGTCCGTGGGTGGCAGCTTCTCACTCATTGCTCAGGCTCCTGCTCGCTGCCGGTCTGGCCAGGGGAGGGGAGGCCGTCCTGCATGGTCTTGCTGGTGCTGACGGCCCCGGGTAGCTCAAGTGCTTCGTCAGCGCCCGGTTCGTGCGCCGCCGGTGCGGCCGTGCCGGCCCCTTCGGCCCGCTCATGAGCCTCCGCCGCGCCCGCGCCCGTCATCATCAGGCCAAGCTCTGTTTCTGGCGTATCAGGCGGGCAGAATCCGACGATCTTGCCTTCGTACATCACCGCGATCCGGTCGGAGAGCGCGTAGATCTCGTCAAGCTCTGAGGACACGATGATCACGGCGGCGCCGCTATCGCGCTCGGCGACGATCTGCTTATGCACGAACTCGATCGAGCCAACGTCGAGGCCGCGCGTGGGCTGGCTGGCGAGCAGCACCTTGTTGCTACGGCTCATTTCCCTGGCAACGATCACCTTCTGCTGGTTGCCGCCCGACAGGGTGCCCGCGTGCGTCTGGACCGACGTGGTCCGCACGTCATAGTCGGAGACGAGTGTCTCGGCCGATTTCCTGATGGCGCCAAGATCGAGCGCGAAACCCGAGGCGAATGGCGGCCGGTCGAAGACGTCTAGGATCAGGTTCTCGGCGACCGAGAAGTCACTGACCAGGCCGTCCTCCTTGCGATCCTCGGGGACATAGCCAATCCCGGCGATCAGGCGCGCCTTGGTCGGCAGATGGCTGATGTCCCTGCCGTCGAGCAGCACGCGCCCGGCCGACGGGCGCAAGCCCATCAGGGCCTCACATAGATCGGTCTGGCCGTTGCCCTGGACTCCGGCAATACCGAGGATCTCGCCGCCGTGGACATCAAACGACAAGTCGTCGACAACCGTGCCGCCGAGCAGCCCCGGTACCGACAGGTTCTCCACCTGCAGCCGGACAGGGCCGGGGCTGGCAGCTTCCTTGCTCACTCGCAGCTGCACCGAGCGGCCCACCATCAGCGCGGCGAGCTCGTTGTCGCTCGTGCTCGGCGGGCGATGGCCGACCACCTTGCCGCGCCTGATCACCGTGATCTTGTCGGCGATCGCCTGGACTTCCTTGAGCTTGTGGGAGATGAAGATGATGGACCTGCCACCCTCGCGCAGCTCGCGCATGATCCGGAACAGGTCTTCTGTCTCGTTGGGGGTCAGGACGGCCGTCGGCTCGTCAAGTACCAGGACGTTCGCGTTGCGCAGCAGCGCCTTGATGATCTCGACGCGCTGCTGGACACCCACCGGGATGTCCTCGACATACGCGTCGGGGTCGACCTGCAGGCCATAGCGCTCGGACAGTTCCTTGACATCCCTGCGGGCCTTGCGCCGGTCGAGCAGCCCGAAACTGCGAACCCGTTCCACCCCGAGCGTCACATTCTCGGCGACCGTAAAGACCGGGACCAGCATGAAGTGCTGGTGCACCATTCCGATCCCGGCGCTGATCGCGTCCTTAGGAGACCGGATATGGACCGGCTGATCGTCGACCAGGATCTCGCCCTCGTCGGGCTGGATCAGCCCGTACAGGACATTCATCAGCGTCGACTTGCCGGCGCCGTTTTCGCCAAGCAGGGCGAGGATTTCCCCTGGCTGCACGACCAGGTCGATCTGGTCGTTGGCTACCAGACTGCCGAAGTGCTTGGTGATGCCGCGCAGCTCAAGCTTCACTCCGGGTCGCCTCCCTCCCTACTGTCGCCGGGCAGTTGCCCAGGCACGCGGCCTGGGCAACTGCCCGGCTTAACCAGTACTCAGTGACTGGGCGCTGACTACACCGGGCTCTTGGTGGCCGGCTTGATCTGCCCGCTCTCGAGCTGCGACTTCAGCTGGTCGATCTCCTTCTTCAGCGAGGTCGGGATCTTGCTGTCGAACTGGTGGTACGGCGCCAGCTCGGCCCCGCCGTTCTGCAGCGTGCCGACGTAGGTACCGCCGTGGAACGTGCCTTGAGCAGCTGCAAGCACGGACTGCTTCACCGACGCGGTGATGCCCTTCTGCGCGCTAGTGATGAAGTACTTGCAGTAGGCGGACGCGCTGAAGCATCCGTCCAGGTCCACCCAGACCATGTTCACGTTCTTGCCGCCGCTGTCGGCGGTCTGGACGGCCTTCGCCGTGCCGAGGCCCACACCACCAGCGACCGGGAAGATAATGTCCGCGCCCTCGCTGATGAACGTGTTGGCGATCCGCTGACCTGCGCCTAGGTCGGTGAAGCTGCCGGCGAAGGTGCCCTTCTGGGTCTTCTCGCTCCAGCCGAGGACCGTGACGTTCTTGTGGTGCTTCTGGTTGTAGTACTGCACGCCATCCCAGAAGCCGTCCATGTAGATGGTCACGGTGCCAAACTGCTCACCGCCATAGGTGGCGACCTTGCCCGTCTTGGTCATGCCAGCCGACAGGTAACCAGCCAGGAAGCTGTCCTGGACCGTGTTGTAGACGAGCTGGTTGATGTTGCTCTGCTTCGGGCCCTTCAGGCAGCCAGAAGCGTAGGAGCAGTCGACGATCGCGAACTTCTGGCTTGGCGTGGCCTGCGCCGCGGCTTCGACCGATGAGGCCATCAGGAATCCCGTGGCGACAATGATGCCGCACTTCTGGGATTCGAATGTCGAAATGTTCTTCGCGTAGTCGGCGCTTGACTGGGACGGCAGGTTCTTGATCTGAATGCTCGAATCGGCAGCTTTCGCTTGCTGCAGCCCAGCCCAGGATGCCTGGTTGAATGACTTGTCGTCGAGACCGCCGGTGTCGACGATCATGCAGGCGGAGAAGGTACTGGCCGTCGTTCCGCCGCCGCCTCCTCCACCGCCTCCGCCGCCGCCTCCGGCGCTGGCGCACCCGGCGGTCACCAGCGCGAGCACGCTGAGCGCTGCGGCGGCCCTAAATGTCCCTCTCACGGTTCCTCCTCTGCAGTGGCGGCCCGCTGCCGCCCAAAACACCGGCCTATAAATCTGGCCCGGCCGGCCAAGGCACAAGAGATCCCCCGGGAGTCCCCCCCGGGATGTTTCCAGGAATCTAGTACCGCTACGGGTGTTGCGGTAGCAGGTAAACCAGGCAGTACGGTGCTGTTGTGAAATCGATACGCTGACAATCAGCGGCAAGACGCTTGATACCCCTGATGCCCCCTATATCCGTTAAATCAAAAGATCTACGCTGACATCAGACATCACATAATAACCGGAGTCTTCCGATGACCATCGATTGGCCAGCTCTGCGGAAGGCCGCGAAGGCGGCGGCCGGCAACGCATACGCTCCTTACTCGCGATTGCGCGTCGGTGCGGCCGGCCTGGCATCCAACGGAGCCGTCGTGACCGGCTGCAACGTGGAAAATGCAAGTTTCGGTCTCACTCTATGCGCAGAGTGTGGCCTGGTCAGCGCCCTGCATGCGGCAGGAGGCGGGCGGCTGATTGGCGTGAGCGTCGTCGCGGCGGACGGAGCCCCGCTCGTCCCGTGCGGCAGGTGCAGGCAGTTGCTGCTCGAGGCGGGCGGAGACGGTCTTCTCATCGACGCCGGGCAAGGCCCGCGCAAGCTCGGCGGCCTGCTGCCTGACGCGTTCACGGGCACCGACCTCGCCGAGCGTCGCGATACTGGCGACCAGGACCATGCCGATGCCTGATGTTGTCGACCTGATCAGGGCCAAGCGCGACGGCGCGGCCCTCGACGAGGCGGACATCGGCTGGCTGATCGACGCATACACCAAAGGTGAAGTCGCCGACGAGCAGATGTCGGCGATGGCGATGGCGATCTTCTTCCGTGGCCTTGGACCCGCCGAACTGAGGGTCTGGACTGACGCGATGATCGGTTCCGGCCGGCGCCTGGACCTGAGCACGGTGCCGGCCAGGACCGTCGACAAGCACTCGACGGGCGGAGTGGGCGACAAGGTGTCCTTGATACTGGCGCCGCTGGTAGCCAGCTGCGGCGCCGCTGTGCCGCAGCTCTCCGGGCGCGGCCTGGGGCACACCGGCGGGACGCTGGACAAGCTTGAGGCCGTGCCCGGCTGGCGTGCGAGGCTGGCCCCGGAAGAAATTGTTCAACTCCTGTCAACGGTCGGCTGTGTGATCTGCGCAGCCAGCGATGACCTGGCGCCCGCTGACCGCAAGCTGTACGCGCTGCGCGACGTGACCGGGACGGTCGAGTCAATCCCGCTGATCGCCAGCTCGATCATGTCCAAGAAGATCGCGGAGGGGACCCAGGCGCTCGTGCTCGACGTGAAAGTCGGCCGCGGCGCGTTCATGCGGGAACGAGACGCGGCGCGCGAACTCGCGCAGACCATGGTGCAGCTCGGCACGGAGTCGGGCGTGCGGACGACCGCCCTGCTGACCGCGATGGACGTGCCGCTCGGTCGTGCGGTCGGCAACGCGGTCGAGGTGGCCGAGTCGGTCCAGGTGCTTCGCGGCGGTGCGGCCGCGGGCGGCGTCGCCCCGCCCGATGATCTGGTCGAGGTGACCCTGGCGCTGGCGCGCGAGATGCTTGCGCTGGCCGGCATCGAAGCCGACCCCGCGGCGGCGCTAGCGGACGGGCGGGCTCTGGCGAAATACCGGGAAATGATCGCCGGCCAGGGCGGTGACGCTGACGCGGACCTGCCCGCTGCCGAGCACATCCAGATCGTGCCGGCCGGCGGATCGGGCTGGCTGCGGGACCTCGATGCGCTCGCGGTCGGCACCGCGGCGTGGCGGCTCGGGGCAGGCCGGGCGCGGAAGGAAGACCCGGTCAGCGCCGGTGCCGGGGTGATTTGCCTCGCTAAGCCAGGGGAGCGGGTCGAGCAAGGGCAACCGCTGCTTGAGCTCCGTACCGACGAGCCCGCGCGGTTCGAGCGTGCCCTCGATGCACTGGACGGCGCCATCCAGATCGGGCCGGAGCCGCCGGCGATCGGCCCGCCAGTGCTCGAGCGGATCTCATAGTCGAGAATGGCAGGCATGCCTGCCACCCTTGACCAGATCCGCCGCGTACCCAAGGTGCTGTTGCACGATCACCTCGATGGCGGGCTGCGGCCGACGACGATCGTAGAGCTCGCGGAGCAGAACGGCTACCGAGGTCTGCCGACCAGCGATCCGGCCGAACTCGGCGGCCTGATCAGCGCGGCGGCTACTGAGCACGGCAATCTCGAGCTCTACCTTGAGACGTTCAAGCACACCGTCGGGGTCATGCAGACGCGCGACGCATTGATCAGGGTGGCAGCTGAGTGCGCCGAGGATCTCGCGGCTGACGGCGTCGTCTATGCGGAGGTGCGGTTCGCGCCCGAACTACATGTCACGGCCGGGCTGAGCCTCGATGAGGTCGTCGAGGCCGTGCTGGAGGGGTTCGCCGCCGGCAGCTCGGGCCGGCCGATCCGGGTCTACGCGTTGCTGACCGCGATGCGGACGGCTGCCAGGTCGCTCGAGATTGCCGAGCTGGCCGTGAAGTACCGCGATGACGGCGTCGTCGGCTTTGACATCGCCGGCGCCGAGGCAGGCAACCGGCCGAGCAGGCACCTGGACGCATTCCAGTACGTGGCGCGGGAGAACTTCCACATCACGATCCACGCGGGCGAGGGATTCGGCTTGCCGTCGATCTGGGAGGCGGTGCAGTGGTGCGGCGCCGAGAGGCTCGGTCACGGCGTGCGGATCATCGACGACATCTCGACCGAGCCCGACGGAACCGCGCGGCTTGGCCGCCTGGCCAGCTACATCAGGGACCGGCGGATCCCGCTTGAGATGGCCCCGACGTCGAATGTGCACACCGGCGCAGCGCGCTCGATTAAGGAGCACCCGATCGGGCTGCTGCGCGCGCTGTCGTTCCGGGTGACGGTCAATACCGATAACCGCCTGATGAGCGGCGTGACCCTGTCGTCGGAATTCGCGGCGCTCTGCGACGCGTTCGGGTACGGCCTTTCTGACGTGCAATGGCTGACCATCAACGCGATGAAGAGCGCCTTTGCGCCATTCGACGAGCGGCTCGCGCTGATCAATACCGTGATCAAGCCGGGTTTCGCCTCGGCGATGGCGCCGCCAGTCACAACCCGACCCGTCGTCGGCAGCCAGCGCCCATAGCCTGGTCAGCGTTCCGCGGAGCACTAAGCGACCGGGCGAGGGCAGGCTATCGCGCACTGCCTCGGCCGAGGTAGCGTCGGGCCGTGGCAGTTGATCTGAGCAGCGGTGCGGACCAGGCGGTATCTGACGGGCGCCAGGGGCTGAGCTGGTCCCCGGCCGGGTCGTGGCTAGCCGAAGTCGCGACGTCGGATGCTGGCCTGCGCCAGGTGCTGCATGGCTTGCCAGGCGTCGACCAGGTTGGCGCCGAGGCCAGGGCGGCCGGACTTGCGACCAGGTCCATAAAGAAGGAGGCCAAGCTCGCCGCGCTCGAGCTCGCGGTCCGGATGGTCGACCTGACAACGCTGGAGGGCGCCGATACCCCCGGGAAGGTCCGCGGCCTGTGCGCGAAGGCGCTGCAGCCCGATCCAGCCGACCCGGCTGTGCCTTCGGTCGCGGCCGTATGCGTCTACCCCGACCTGGTCGCCGTGGCCAAGCCCGAGCTGGCGGGAAGCGGTGTGGCCGTCGCATCTGTGGCCACCGCATTCCCTTCTGGGCGAGCTTCGCTGCCGGTGAAGCTGGCCGATGTGGCCGACGCCGTCGCGGCGGGCGCCGACGAGGTCGACATGGTCATCGACCGCGGCGCTTTCCTGGCCGGCCGGTACGGCCAGGTCTACGAGGAAGTGCGCGCTGTGAAGGAAGCGTGCGGACGCGCTCACCTGAAGGTGATCCTGGAGACCGGAGAGCTGTCGACCCTCGACAACGTCTCGCGCGCGTCGTGGCTTTCGATGCTGGCCGGAGCCGACTTCATCAAGACCTCGACCGGCAAGGTCAGCCCCGCGTCCACGCCTCCGGTCGCGCTGATCATGTTGTCGGCGGTGCGCGACTTCGAGCATGCGTCCGGCCGCCGGGTCGGCGTGAAGGTGGCCGGGGGCATCCGGACGGCCAAGGACGCGATCCGGTACCTAGTCCTGGTTAACGAGACTGCCGGCGCTGCCTGGCTCACTCCTGACCTTTTCAGGATCGGCGCGTCGAGCCTGCTCAACGACCTGCTCATGCAGCGCCGCAAGCAGCTCACCGGTCAGTACTCCGGTCCCGACTACTTCACCTTCGATTGACCGGTGCGGCGGTAACAGCGTCTGCCGCGCTGCCACGATCGTCGGATATATGGCGAAGATCTCGCTCGCGCCGAGAAGCTGCCACACCTGCAGCACCTCACTGCATGGACGGGCAACGCGCAGCTCGCACTCCAACGCTCTAGCCCAGTAGTGAGCGCTCAGCAACTCCTGGGTTCCTCGCGAATCGCAGAAGATTGTCTTTGCCATATCGGCAACGATGATCTTGTCGGGCGCGAACTCAGCCCGGAGCTGGCCGGCAATCTCCTCGGCATTGCCGGCATCGACCTGGCGGGGAAGCCGGATGATTACAGGGCGGGTCAAGCGTTTCATGCGTCTCACGGCAGGCGTCCCTAGCGGCGGAGTGCCCGACGGTGCGGCGGGGGACGTACCGGCCAATGAGGGAGCGCGCCTGCGCAGAGTCGGTTCCTGCGGCTAGCTCGATAACCGCTGGTGGCCAGTGTTGACCTAGATGAGCGTTCCCGTCTAGTACATGGCGTAAGGGATCATCACGATACGTGTCGGCACGCTTTCCCTTAGTTTGGGTCCAGATAGCGCACCCGGCAGCGAGGTCCGCGCGCATTGGCGAGCCGCTTGTCGGCGGTAACCAGCTCGACGTCCAGCCGTTCTGCGAGCGCCACGTACCAGGCGTCGTAGATCGTGATGCTGTCGCCGAGTTCCCAGGCTCGCCGGGCGAACGGCTCGAACGGGTAGCTCAGCGTCCTGATCGACAAGATCTGGCTGAGAGCCGTTGCAGCGCGGATCGGGCTCAGTGCCCCTCGGTGAACGAGACCTCGCAGCGCGGAGGTGACCTCTGCAGTGAAGATCGCCGGCACCTGGAGCTCGCTGAGCCTGCGTAGCTCATCGGCCGGCAACACGCCCGGTCTGACCCTCGATGCGCCATGCGAGAATGAGGAACCTGATGGCAGGAGGCGGTATTGGCTGACGGAGCGGGCACGGCGCTGACCTTGGAGCGCGGCTGGCAGTACGCACCGGCCCCCGAGTCACGCGAGATCGTGACAATCGAGCCCGAGTACGGCCTGTTCGTGGATGGTGAGTTCGCCCCTGCGAAGGCCGGCAAGACGTTCGCAACGGTGAACCCGGCTACCGAGGAGTCGCTCGCCAAGGTCGCTCTGGCCAAGCCGGCAGACGTCGATCGCGCGGTCGCGGCGGCCAGGACGGCCTACGAGAAGACCTGGCGCAAGATGCCAGGCTCCGAACGGGCCAAGTACCTGTACAGGATCGCCAGGATCCTGCAGGAGCGGTCGCGTGAGTTCGCGGTGCTCGAGTCGATCGATAACGGCAAGCCGATCAAGGAGACGCGCGACGTCGATATCCCATTGGCGGCCGCGCACTTCTTCTATTACGCGGGCTGGGCAGACAAATTGGAGTACGCGGGATTCGGGCCCGATCCGCGTCCGATTGGCGTCGCCGGCCAGGTAATCCCGTGGAACTTCCCGCTCTTGATGGCGGCGTGGAAGCTGGCTCCCGCGCTCGCGGCCGGTAACACCTGCGTGCTGAAGCCCGCAGAGACGACTCCGCTCAGCGCATTGCTCCTTGCTGAGGTATGTCAGCAGGCGGAACTGCCGCCGGGCGTCGTGAACGTCCTGACCGGCGCCGGCGAGACGGGTGCCGCTGTCGTGGGGCACCCGGGAGTCGACAAGGTCGCTTTCACGGGTTCGACCGAAGTCGGTGTCGCGATCGCGCAAGCAGTGGCCGGCACCGGCAAGAAGCTGACGCTGGAGCTGGGCGGCAAGGCCGCGAACGTCGTCTTCGACGACGCGCCGGTCGACCAGGCGATCGAGGGGATCGTCAACGGCATCTTCTTCAATCAGGGTCACGTCTGCTGCGCCGGATCGCGGCTCCTTGTGCAGGAGTCGGTGGCTGAGCACGTTGTCGAACGGCTGCGCCACCGGCTCACGACGCTCCGCCTCGGTGATCCGCTCGACAAGAACACCGACATCGGCGCGATCAACTCGCGCCAGCAGCTGGACAAGATCACCGAACTGTCGGCCGCGGGCGAGGCCGAAGGAGCGCACCGCTGGTCGCCGCCCTGCGAGCTGCCGAAGAAGGGCTACTGGTTCGCTCCCACGGTGTTCACCGGCGTGAGCCAGTCGCACCGGATCGCCCGCGAGGAGATCTTCGGCCCCGTGCTGTCGGTGCTGACCTTCCGCACCCCTGATGAGGCCGTCACGAAAGCGAACAACACCCCGTACGGGCTTTCGGCCGGCGTCTGGACCGAGAAGGGCAGCCGCATCTTGTGGATGGCCCAGCGGATGCGGGCCGGCGTCGTGTGGGCCAATACGTACAACAGGTTCGACCCCGCGAGCCCGTTCGGCGGTTACCGGGAGTCCGGCTTCGGGCGGGAGGGCGGCCGGCACGGGCTGGCTGCGTATCTGGATGTCTGATCGGCTGGGAGTACGCAAGACCTACAAGCTCTACGTCGGCGGAGCCTTTCCACGTTCGGAGTCCGGGCGGTCGTACCCGATCCACGCGGCGAAGAACGGCGAATTGCTGGCCTTCGCTGCTCGGGCATCGCGTAAGGATGCGCGGGACGCGGTTGTGGCGGCGCGGGGTGCCGTCGGCAAGTGGTCGGGGGCTACGGCGTACAACAGGGGACAGGTCCTCTACCGCGTAGCGGAGATGATCGAGGGCCGCGCCGCGCAATTCGCTGAGGACATTGTTCAGGCTGAAGGGGTTTCTGAGGCAGCAGCCCGCCGGACGGTTGCCGCGGCGATCGACCGGTGGGTCTGGTACGCGGGCTGGCCTGACAAGGTCGCGCAGGTCGCCGGCGGGTCCAACCCGGTCGCCGGGCCGTACTTCAACTTCAGCGTGCCTGAGCCGACAGGCGTGGTGGCGATCATCGCGCCCGCGGAGTCCAGCCTGCTCGGGCTCACCAGCGTGCTCGCGCCCGTGATCGCCACCGGGAACACGGCGGTCGTCGTCGCCAGCCAGAGCAGGCCGCTCCCGGCGATCACGCTGTCTGAAGTGCTGGGAACCTCGGACGTGCCTGGCGGCGTGGTGAACATGCTGACCGGGCATACGGCGGAGCTCGCGCCGGTGCTGGCCGGCCATTTCGACGTCAACGCGATCGACCTGACCGGCGTGCTGCCGGAAGGGCGAGCCGAGCTTGAGCGACTCGCGGCGAGCAATGTCAAGCGCGTGTTCAGCGCCGACGAAGACTGGGCCGCCGCGCCCGCGCCGCGCCGGATGCTCGCCTTCCTCGAGACGAAGACCGTCTGGCACCCGGTCGGCATCTGACCGGAAGTCCGGCTGGCGTCAGGGGATGAGGTCCTCTGGCGGGATCGACGACAGACGATGAAGCGCGCGGAGGAAGCCGCGGCAATCATCGGGCCCCAGCCGCGCCAGCAGGCGCTCTTCCTGGCGTTGGATGTCGGCCTGGGCGGCCGCCCTGGTGCGGCGACCCTCGGCGGTCAGGGAGAGCAGGTGCACTCTGCGGTCGCCAGGATCCGGAGCACGCGTGATCAGTCCCGCCTGCTGGAGGCCGTCGAGCACGCTGATGATGCGGGTCTTATCCGCTCCGATGGACTCGGCGAGGGCGGCCTGAGTTCTTACCGGGTCCTCGTTCAAGGCGAGCAAGACGACGTAACCCCACATCGTCAGCCCGTGGCGTTGAAGCACCGGCAGTTCAGCCGCCATCAGGGTCCGGCCGAGTGGCACGATCATTGCCGCGAGGTCCTTGCGGCCTGGCTCGGCCGGCTCGTTACTGCGCGCCGGACTGGCTGGTGCGTGCTCCGGTCGCACCGGGTTGGCTCCTAGGTCCGGGGTAGGCGTTGACATGGGCTTAAAGATACGCCTTGATAGATCGTATGCGCACGCTTATGATAGGCGACATCATACGGAGATGAGGAAAGATGACGACAGCCGACATCCGCGACCTCGATGCCAGGGCCGTCCGGGCGAGCGCTGACGTGGTGGACGGGATCAAGCCGGTGGACCTGAGCCGGCCGACGCCGTGTTCGGAGTGGACCCTCGGGGCACTGCTCGCGCATATGACCGTGCAGCACCAGGGCTTTGCGGCAGCGTCGGCCGGCCGCGGAGCAGACCCCGAGGTATGGCGGGTCGGCGCGCCGAGCCCCGACCCGGTGGCTGACTACGTGATGGCTGCCGAACTCGTCATCGCGGCGTTCGCCGAGCCTGGCGTGATGGAACGTGGCTTCGCGATCCCCGAGATCATGCCTGGGATGGAGTTTCCCGCTCCGCAGGCGATCAGCTTCCACTTCATCGACTACGTGGTGCACGGCTGGGACGTCGCCCGGGCGCTCGGCCACACCTACGAGCTCGACGCTGACCTGGTTCAGGCGGCCGTGCCGGTCGCGGAGGCCGTTCCCGAGGGCGAACGGCGGCAGCGGCCTGGTGCCGCATTCCGGCCCGGGCTGACCGCACCCGACGTCGCCAGCCCGATGGACAGGATCCTCGCCATGCTCGGCCGCGACCCTGCCTGGACCCCGCCCCAGTAGCGCGTCACCACGCCAGCAGCACTGGGATTCATGATCGCGAAGGATTGTGGGTCCTCTGGGAACCACGATCCTTCCGGCCGATGGGCTGCGGCGTGCGGCGAGGCTAGATCTCGCCGAAGAGGCGGTCGCCGGCGTCGCCGAGTCCGGGAACGATGTAGCCGCGCTCGTTGAGGCGCTCGTCGAGGCCGCCGGCCACGACCTTGACCGGGATCGGGAAATCGTCGCCGAACGCCTGCTGCACCCTGACGATGCCTTCGGGGGCGGCGAGCAAGCAGATGGCTGTCATCGACGCCGCACCGCGCGCTGCCAGCATCTCGAAGACGGTGGCCAGCGTGCCGCCGGTGGCCAGCATCGGGTCAAGAACGAACGTGTCCCGGCCGGTCAGGTCGGCGGGCAGCCTGGTCGCGTAGGTGGAGGCGACAAGCGTCTCCTCGTCCCTGGCCAGCCCGACGAAGCCGACGTCGGCCTTCGGCAGCAGCCGGGACATGCCGTCGAGCATCCCGATCCCCGCGCGCAGCACCGGGATGACAAGCGGCTTGGGCCTGGAGAGCTGGACGCCGGCGGCCTCCGCCACGGGAGTACGCACCGTGACGTGTTGCACCTTGATATCCCTGGTGGCCTCGTAAGCCAGCAGCGTGACCAGCTCGTCGGTCAGGCTGCGGAACACCGGGGTCTCGGTGTTGACGTCGCGGAGCGTGGTGAGCTTGTGCGCGACGAGCGGATGATCGGCCACCAGAGTCTGCATGGTCCGTAGTCTGACAGGCGCATCGTCCCGGCGTGGGCGCGACGTCGCCGAAGCCCACGAGGACGCAGAACGGCGCAATCCGGCTAATCGCGCTGCTGCCCGGACGGCCAGCCATGCCTGGGCTGGTACCACGCCGCCGTGCACCCGGTAGTTCCGCAGCGGACGCACTGGTGGCCGCGCCCGGGATGGGTGAGCGCTCCCGGACAGTCGCATGGCGTCCAGCTGACGATCACCAGGCCCGGGCCCCACTCGTGACCGGCCGGGCATCGCGTCGGATACGGCCACCAGTCCGGCCGCACCGGCCGCGCATCGTCGCTCACTGATTCAGTAGAACACGAGTTCGATTTCGTGCGAGATGGAGTAGGTAAAACTTCCGGCAAGGGTTGAGTCAGGTCATCCGGTTAAGGTGTGGCCGTTAGCGGACCAGCTACCTGACCGGGAGGTCTCAAGGTGACCAGTAAGTTCACCGAGCTTGCGATCGACTGCGCCGATCCTGGCGGCCTGGCCCGGTTCTGGTGCTCGGCCCTTGCCTACGAGGTGCAAGGCGAAGACGAGGGAACCGTCACAATCGGCTCCCCGATGGTGCCCGAAGGCAGGAACCACCTGGGACCCGTGCCACCGACGCTGACGTTCGCGCGCGTGCCAGAAGGCAAGACCATCAAGAACAGGGTCCACCTCGACGTCAACCCGACCGACAGGGAGCAAGACGAAGAGGTCAGCCGGCTGCTCGGCCTCGGTGCCCGGCATGCCGACGTCGGCCAGACGGGGGATGAGAGCTGGATCGTACTTGCCGACCCAGAGGGCAATGAGTTCTGCGTTCTGGCCGGCCGCTGCCCCTGATCCGTCACGCACCAGCCTCTGGCTCAGTGCGGGTGTTGTCGCTGACAGCGGGCTCGTCCGCCGCGGAACGGGCTCGCTGCTCTGACAGCTCCCGTTCCCGTGCATTGGCGGTCAGCTCGCTCGCCCGCTGGAACTCCGCCTGCGCCTCCGCGGTGCGGCCGAGCTTCATGAGCAGGTCCCCCCGGACGCTCGGCAACAGGTGGTAGTTCCGCAGCGCGGGCTCGTCCGCGAGCTGATCCACCAGATCGAGTCCCAGCTGCGGCCCATAGGCCATCCCGACCGCGACGGCCCTGTTCAGCTCTACGATCGGCGACGGCATGACCTCGGCGAGCGCTCCGTAGAGCTGAGTGATCTGGATCCAGTCGGTCTCCTCGGGCCGGAACGCTCGCGCGTGGCCCGCCGCGATCGCTGCCTGCAGCACGTACGGACCGCGCGCTCCGCCGAGCTCGGCTGCCCTGTCCAGAGCGGCTAGCCCGCGCCTGATCAGCAGCTGGTCCCACCTCGTACGGTCCTGGTCAAGCAGCAGAACCGGTCTCCCATCCGGCCCGGTCCTCGCAGCCAGCCGCGATGACTGGATCTCCATCAGCGCGACCAGGCCGAGCACCTCAGGCTCGTCGGGCGCCAGCCCGGCCAGGATCCGGCCGAGCCGCAGCGCTTCGTAACACAGCGCAGGGCGCATCCAGTCGTCGCCGGCGGTCGCCGAATAGCCCTCGTTGAAGATCAGATAGATGACCTCGAGCACCGAGGCCAGCCTGGCCGGCCTCGCCTGTCCGTCAGGGGTCTCGAACGGGACCCCGGCGTTCGACAGCGTCTTCTTCGCGCGGACGATGCGCTGCGAGATGGTCGGCTCCGGCACCAGGTAGGCGCGAGCGATCTCGGCCGTGGTCAAGCCGCCGAGCAAGCGCAACGTCAGCGCGACCCTGGCCTGCACGGGCAGCACGGGGTGGCATGCGGTGAAGATCAGCCGGAGCAGGTCATCGTCGATGTCGTCTGCGATGGCCTTGTCGAAGTCAGCCGTGCCGTCCTCATCGGTCCCCTCGAGACCGGCGCTGATCTCGGCGTACTTGCGCTCAAGATCGCGATTGCGGCGGAACAGGTCGACGGCCCGGCGCTTGGCGACCGTCATCAGCCAGGCACCAGGGTTCTTCGGCACGCCGTCGGCTGGCCACTGCTCCAGGGCGGCGACCACGGCGTCCTGGGCCAGTTCTTCCGCCAGGCCGATGTCGCCGCCTGCGTACCTGGCCAGTCCTGCGATCAGCCGAGCCGACTCCATCCGGATGACCGTCTCGATCGCGGCGTGTGCCTGCTGCGTGTGCGAGCCCGTCACGAGCACCGATCCCACCATCGGCATCCCGATCGGGCAAATCGCGGGCCATCTAGCCGGGCGTGACCGTCGGCAACAGGGAACGCAAACGAGGCCGGGCGGACGCTGATGAGCGTGCCGCCCGGCCCCGCCGGGAGAGAGCGGTCAGAAGACCGGCCGGATGGTGGATTCGCCTGGCCCGGCGATGGCGAGGAATCGCTTGGTCCATTCGATCGCCTCGTCCTTGTCGCGAGTCTCCATCAGTGCCCAGCCGCCGACCAGTTCTTTCGCCTCGGAGAACGGGCCGTCCAGGATCGTGTAGTTCGTGCCGTCGTACTTGACCCTGGTGGCGTCCTCCAGCGGGCCAACCCCTCCGGTGGCGACGAGAACCCCGGCTTTCGTGGCCTCCTCGACGAATGCGCCCATCTTGGCGAACATGTCAGGGCTCGGCGGCGGGATCGGAATGGACGGATCGGCGAGGGTGTAGCCAAGGAAACGCATGGTGTGCTCCTCTGTTCGCGGACCGGCCACGGTACCGGTCCTGCTCCTGCTGCCGGGTCTGTGACCCGCCACAGCTGCTGTTCTGCCCGTGCGTCGAGCGACGGGCGGCCAGATCGACAAACGAGCAAAAGATTTTCTTCGCGGAACAAGGCTCACCCGCTGACCTGCCCCGATACGCCGGTCTTGTCGCACCGAAGAGGGTTTGGCCGCCTTCCCGACCCGGCCAGCTCGCTCGCAACCGCGTGCGGCAAGATCGCGTTAGTGAACTTCGCGATCGCGGCAACAACCCTCGCCGTGGTGCTTCCTGCCGAGTTGCCCGACAAGAGCGCGCTCGCCAGCTTGATGCTCGGGAGCCGGTACCGGCCGATCTACGTTTTCGCTGGCGTAGCCGCGGCGTTCGCCGTTCACGTCGCACTGGCGCTCGTAGCCGGAGGGTTGCTGGCGCTGCTGCCGCACCGGGTGCTATCCGCGATCGTCGCGGTCTTGTTCGGCGCCGGCGCTGTGTTTCTTGTGGTGGGCCGGAGGGAGGACGACGCGGTCGACAAGGCGACCGCGGACACGCCGCCAACCTTTCTGCGGGTCGCCACGACCAGCTTCCTCGTCGTCTTCATCGGCGAGTTCGGGGACTTGACGCAGATTGTGATCGTCAACCTGGCAGCTCGCTATCACGACCCGCTCGCTGTCGGCGTCGGCGCGGTGATCGCGCTGTGGGCGGTCGCCGGGCTGGCGATCGTAGGCGGCCGCGGCCTGCTCCGGCTCGTTCCGATCCGGTTGATCACCCTGGCCGGCGCGGCCGTCATGGCGGTGCTCGCCGTCATCAGCCTGATCAGCGCTATCCGAGGCTGACCGCTCTCGAGGTGCCGGCCGAAACGTTGCCCGGCCCGGGGCTCAGGCTGGCCATGCCCGTGAAATGAAGAACAGCGACGGCGCATCAACCGTCTTCTTTGCCCTTCGATGCGCCATCGATGTTGAAAAGAGTACGAACCGGCACAGTGCTGCCGACGTCTGTGATCTGGGTTCGCGGCGGGATTTGGCGCTGGCATACTGTGCCTGACTCGGTATTTAAGTATGCGCTTTTACGGAGCGGACTGTGACAGAGCCGGGCGTATTCGATGTGCACGCGTATTATCCGCGTGCATTGTCGCATTCGATAGCTCCCGGTTATTGCCTTGCGCAAGGCAGGCTTGCGGAGGCGCTTCCGGTCATCGGCCTGGCGATGTTCGCCGCGGAACCAGACGAAGAGACTGCCAGGTGCCTGGCTGGCGCCGATCCGGTCATCGCGGCGCGCCATGGGCGCGCAGTCGCGCGGTACGCCGATCTGCTCGGCCGGTCGCGCGGGTTGTTCATGAAGGCGAGCCGGCTGCTCTCCGTGGCGAACCTGCCTTCGGCCCGCTCGCCCGAGCCCATCGCGATTTATCGCTCGCTCCTGGCCGGGTGCGAGGACGACACTCCGGCTATGCCCGCCGGGCTAGCCGCCGACCTGGCAGAGTCCGAGATCGGGCTCCCGCTGCATGAGGTGTTCGCCGATTTCGACCCCCATCCCATTGCGGCTGCGTCGATCGGTCAGGTACACGCGGCTACGTTGCAGGACGGCAGGGACGTCGCCGTCAAGATCCAGTACCCGGGCGTGGCGGAGGCCATTCGTACGGACCTCTTCGAAAGCGACCAGCTCGCCTCGTTCGTGCGGCTCGGTTGCCAGACGACATGCGTGCAGCCCGACATCGCAGCGATCGCCGGGGAGCTCTCGGCACGGATTATCGAGGAGCTCGACTACCAGGTTGAGGCGGCGAATCAAGAGGCGTTCGCGGCCGCCTATCGCGGTCATCCGCAGATCAGGATTCCTGAAACCGTTCCTGAGCTCTGCACATCGCGCATGCTCACGATGGAGCTAAGCGAGGGCTACTCCTGGGAACGTGCCAAGACCGCACCCAAGCAGCTGCGGGACCGCTGGGGTGAAGTGATCTACCGGTTCGCGGCAGGGAGCCTCACCAGGCTCGGCATGGTGAACGCCGACCCGAGTCCGCGGAACTACCTGTTCCACGCCGATGGCAGCGTCACGTTCCTGGACTTCGGCTGCGTCCGCAGGTACAGCGCCAGGCTGGTCGGCACCATTCAGACGCTGATGCGGGCGATCGTCGGCGGCGACGCCGATCACCTCCTCGACGTGCTGACCCAGGCCGGCTACGTGAGCCAGTCGCATCCGCCGCGCCCAGCCGACCTCCTTGCGTGGTTCCGGGCTACGCACGCCCCGGTCGTGTCCGCGCAGCCGTACACGTACTCGCCAGAGTTTGCCGCCAAGCTGCGGGGTCCTGAGCTGGCGAGGTCCGGCCGCTACGCGGATGTGATCGACGGGCTGAATATCCCTGCCGACTTCCTTGCCGTGGTCCGGGTCAACCTGGGTATCACCAGCGTTCTCTCCGGCCTCGGCGCGACCGGCGACTGGGCGGCGATGCACCGGGAGTATTGCCGGGCGGGATATCTGCCGGATTGTTCTGCGGATTCCTTCGATTCCTGGGATTCCCGTGATTCCCGGGATTCCCGCGGTTCCCTTGATCTGTAGGATTTGCCTCCGACAGGATCCGACGCCGCATTTGGGCGTGCGCGGCCTGCGCAGATCAGCCAGCAGGGGAGCGGCTCGTGACACGTCTTCACCAGTACATCGACACGTATGGCACGGCGAGCCTGGCTCGGCTGTCGTCGGTGCGGATCTCCGACAAAGACCGGATGTTCGCGGGTACCGGTCTGGGGCTGATCGTGCTGAATGAGCCGTGCCAGCACCTGGTATGCGCGAAGGCGAACGTCAGCAAGCTCGCGGCGAATGGTTCCCGCACCGGGACCGTGACCGTGCCGAACGCGTTCTCGGTGCTCACGGGTAAGAATGGCGCCGTCGTGACGGTCACCGGCGGCCACATGTTCCTGGTGCGCATCGCTTCGTAGCGACAGCCTGATGCGAAGGCTCCGGTGGCGGCGATCCGCATCTCCGCCACCGGAGCCGGGTTAAGCGAGAGCTAGGACTTGCCGGTGCCCGAACTGATCGGCTCGCTCGAACCAGACTGCCCTGTGGCGGCCGAGTCGTCGGCCTTGTGGCTGCCCTTGGAAGACGCGACGCGGCGCATCGTATTCGTGATCGGGCTTGGCCACCGGCTGGTGGCGGTGGTGTCGCTGCCGACTCCGGCCGGGGTCAGCGGGGCGGTCTCCTCCGTGGCCGGTGCCGTCGCCATGTCCGGCTCGACAACGCTGGCGTCGCGCACCGACACGAGCGACAGCCTGCCGAGGGCGATCGACGCGATGCAGACGATCGCGACGCCCAGCCCGGGGAAGAAGCCGATCTGCTCCATCGCCTTGGCGATATGCGAGCCGACCGGGAAGCCCTGCGCGTGCAGGTTGTTCGTCCACAGCGGTGCCAGCGCATTGCCAACCGCGAACCAGGCACCGCTGATGACCGCCAGCGAACCGCCGAGCAGTGCCATCGGGCGCAACCTGCTTGCGAGCAGGATCAGGCCACCAACGAACGTGCCGGCGGCAGGCAGGAACTCTAGCCAGACCCGGCCCGAGGTGATGGTCCACGTGTGATTGGGCGTGTACGCGTAGTGGACGTACGGCCCGACGAGCGGGATCAACCCGCCCCAGATCCCGAGGAGCACCAGCAGTACACCGCTCATAGCGCCGCGGCTCCTCGATACCCTCAGCATCCCAGCCATTCCGATCACTTCCTTTGCTTCCGGAGGCCTTTCAATGCGTTGCGGGAATCCTAAGCTCGGAAAATACGCAATACCTGCGTTATCTAACATATCGAATTTGGGCACAACCGGCACTGGTCACTGCCCCGGCCGCGAGATTCCAAACATGACTGTGGTCATGCCGTCGCGTTCTGAGAACGCCTGGCTACAACCAGTTGGTTCAGCCGGTCTCCGATTAGGCAATTGACAGGCGTTTGGCGTGCACAATGACATCGAACGAAGGCGCTGCGGGAGGCCCGCTGTGCCAGCCATCCAACTCCGAGAGGTGTCGCCGCATGCGCGTCGGACTGCAGATTCCTGACTTCACCTGGCCGGGCGGACCAGCCAGCCTCGGCTCGGACCTGGCCGCTGTGGCCCGCACCGCCGACGACGCCGGATTTGAGTTCATCAGCGTGATGGACCACTTCTTTCAGATCAGGGGAGTCGGCCCTGCCGAGCACGAGATGCTCGAGGCGTACACCACCCTCGGCTACCTTGCCGCGTGCACGTCGCGGGCGAAGCTGATCACGCTGGTGACCGGGGCCGTCTACCGCCATCCGGGAGTTCTCGCCAAGATCGTCACCACGCTCGACGTGCTGTCAGAAGGCCGCGCGTGGCTGGGCATCGGAGCTGCCTGGAACGAGGAGGAGTCCAAAGGACTGGGCATCCCGTTCCCGCCGGTCGCGGAGCGATTCGAGCGGCTCGAGGAGACGCTGCAGATCTGCCTGAAGATGTGGAGCGGTGACGATGGGCCTTATCGCGGCACGCACTACGAACTCGACCGCCCGCTGAACTCGCCGCAAGCGCTCACCGAGCCGCACCCGCCGATCATGATCGGCGGCGGCGGTGAGCGGAAGACGCTACGTTTCGTCGCGCGCTACGCACAGGCCTGCAACCTGTTTCCGAGTCCTGACCTCGCGCACAAGCTGGACGTCTTGCGGGCGCACTGTGATGCGGAGCAGCGTGTCTACGACGAGATAAGCAAGTCCTGCTACTTCATCTTCGATGTCGGCAGCCGGGGGGAGCGGGCCAACGAGATTGTCGACCAGCTCGGCGAGCTCGCGGCGATGGGATTCGACACAGCCATCGGCGCGGTCGCCAATGTCTGGGAACTCTCCCCGCTCGAAATCATCGGCAGCGAGGTCATTCCCGCGGTCGCCAACCTGTAAGGCCCGGTGTCGAGCGCAGCCGATCAGACGGCCGACCAGCCGCTCCACCGGCTGATTTGGATCGCGATAACAGGACCCTCTGGCGGCTCGGCCTCGTATTGCTGGTAGCGCGCGGCGAGCAGCCCGAGTGGCGCCGCCATTTCCCTGGCGTCGCTGACGATGGCAGCGGTGCCGTCCGCGCGCACCCACCACAATGCCGACCAGTCCTCGGCGTAGTGATCTGCCAGCAGGCACACCCGCGGGTTCGCCCTGATGTTGCTCAGCCTGCGCAGCTGCCGGGTGGATTTCGGCTTGGCGTCGACTGCCGTATAGAGCACGTCACCGTCCATGGCGAACGTGACGGGGACCAGATGCGGCTCGCCGTCCGCGCTAACCGTCGCGAGCCGCGCTGAGCGGACCCGGCCGAAGCGTTGCCTGGCTTCTTCGGCACTGATTCGCATCCAGCCTCCCGTCCTCGGCCATGTTCGTCGCCGGCCCCAACGCGACGCTTCGAGCTAGATCTGACGGACCTCGATCGGCCGCTCCCGGAACCCGCCGTTCGCGGCGGGCTCGACCCACCAGGCTTGCTTGCCTGGCGCAACGGTGACCGCCTCGTGCAGGTCCGTGCCCACATAGTGCAGGCCGACGCCATCTTCGCTGGCATATCCGGCCGGCACTATCTGGTCAGCGACGAGGCGGCGATAAACGTGCCGCCTTTCCTGCCCTCCGAAGTCGTCATGGACGCCGTTGCTATACGGCAGCAGACCAAGGCCGTCGGTAAAGGGGTCGAGCGCGTCACTGAACGAATCGGTCGGCCCGCCGAGATGCCAGCA
The DNA here is from genome assembly GCA_035276345.1 of Streptosporangiaceae bacterium. Classification (GTDB taxonomy): domain Bacteria; phylum Actinomycetota; class Actinomycetes; order Streptosporangiales; family Streptosporangiaceae; genus Chersky-822. The sequence continues at coordinate 27,256 of DATELR010000385.1, forward strand.
CAGACTGCCCGCGCTCCAGCCGGCCAGCACCACCCCGGCATCCCAGCATTCACGCATGATCTCGGCCAGACCGTGAACCCGCCAGACAGCCATCAGATTCGCCACGCTGCCACCCTCGACGAGCAGGACGTCCCTGGAGGTGAGGTGCGAACGGACATCCGGCACGCTCGGCTGCGTAAACAGGCGCAGGACGCTGAATTCGATCTCAGGCCTGTCGTCGAACATGGCGGTCATGTGATCGACCGCAGCCTTCGCATCGCCTACCGCGGTCGGAATGTAGCAGACCCGTTTGGTTCCGTTCGACCCAGCGAGGCTGACGGCGTGCTCGATGAGATCGAAGGAGCTCTTCTGGCCAGGCTCGGGGCGAAGGATCCCGGAGAACGCGAAGATCTGACGGAGGGTAGGCACGCTCAGCAAGACTAGACGTCAGTGGTCCGCCTGTGCTCGGGTGAGTGCTCTCATGATTGGGTCGACCAGATCGTGCGACGGAAATGCAGGCGGCAAATCACGACGTTCTCGGTGCCCTTCTGGATCGCCCGATCGAGCACGAAGCCGCGCTGGTTATGCAAGATCCACTGCCAGGGCCTGGCTGGCTGGACCTCAGGAATCAGCACCACGATGCGGTGGAACTTATCCTGCGCCTCCAGATCGCGCAGGAAGTTCACGATCGGTGGCCCGAGCTCGCGATGCTCGCTGTGCAGCGTGATCAGCTTGACGCCGGGATCCCATTCCTGCCAGCGTCGCTGCAGCGTTGCCTCGGCGTCGTCTTCGTCGCTATAGCTCACGGTCACCGCGAGGGCCTCATCGCCGAGTGACAAGGCTGCGGATATGCCTTCCTGGGTCAGGCGTGAGATGCCGCCGACCGGCACCACGACCAGGGCGCTCTGCTCGACCGGCGGCGGCGGAAGTGAGCCGAGCTGGAGCACAGCGCCGATCCGGTCATAACTGCGGTGCACCCTGGTGAACATCAGAACCAGCAGTGGGATGAGCAGGACGATCAGCCAGGCACCCTCAGTGAACTTGCTGATCAGCTCGATGGCCAAGGCGGCCAGGGTCAGAACTGCGCCAATCCCGTTGATGGTTGCCCGGCGCTCCCATCCGGGGCCGCGCTCACCGCGCCAGTGCCTGACCATGCCCGCCTGAGACAGGGTGAAGCCGACGAAGACGCCGATCGCGAACAGCGGCACAAGGCGCTGGGTGTTGCCGTGCGCCGCGACGAGGAGCAGCGCCGCCGCGACCGCGAGCACGCTCACCCCGTAGCGGTGCACCTGGCGGTCGGCGCGCAGGTAGAACAGATGCGGCAGGTAGTTGTCCCTGGCAAGTAGGGAAGCAAGGTTTGGCAAACCGCCGAACGAAGTATTCGCCGCCAGCGAGAGCAAGACCACGGTGATGATCTGAACGAAGTAGAAGATCATGCCTTTGCCGAGGCTGGCGGCGGTGACCTGCGCCAGCACGGTCTGCGTGGGCACCGGGGTGACGTGGAACTTCCTGATCAAGATGGCCAGGCCGATCAGCATGAGGCCGAGCGTGATGCCCAGCAGCATCTCGGTGTTCTGCGCGTGCTTAACCCGTGGCCGGCGGAACGCGGGAACGGCGTTCGCGATGGCTTCCACTCCGGTCAGTGCCGAGCAGCCGGAGGCGAAGGAGCGCAGCAGAAGCAGCACGCCGATCGCCTCCGCGGTGTTCGGCAGGTGCGACTGCAGCGGGACCGCCGGATGGGCGCGAATCAGCCCGCCGATGATGACGGCAGCGATCGCGGCGATGAAGGCGAGAGTTGGCCCGATAAACAGCCGCGCAGATTCGCCAACCCCCCAGAGGTTGACCACGGTGATCAGCGCGAGCACGCCGAGGCAGATCGGTACCGTCGCGCTGTACAAACCGGGGAACGCCGATGTCAGCGCGGCCACTCCAGCTGACACGCCGACGGCCGCGTTCAGCACGTAGTCGATGATCAGCGCGCCGGCGGCGACGAGGCTGGCGTGCTTGCTCAGGTGCGTGCGCGAGACCGCATACGCACCGCCGCCGTTTGGAAACGCCGCGATCACCTGACGGTATGAGGTTACGAGCACGGCGAGCAGGACGACGATCGCGAGCGTCACCGGCAGCGTGTAGCCCAGCCCCGCGGCTCCGGCGCCCACCAGTACCAGGACGATGGCCTCTGGCCCGTAGGCAACCGATGAGAGCGCGTCCAGCGACAGCGCTGCGAGGCCCGACAGCGTCGTAAGCCGGTGCCGGTCCTCGGGGTCAGCCTGGCCGTCAGATCCTGACGTCAGTTGCCCATGATTGGGTGGCCCTGGTTGACCGGCCTCCGTCATAGATTCGGCTTCACTGGGTGAGCGAGGAGACCCGCCGCAGCACCTCATCCTTGCCGAGGACGCGTGCGACGGCGGCCAGGTCCGGGCTCCTCGTCGATCCCGTCAGCGCCACCCTGATCACCTGCGAGGCATTCCTGATCGAGCCGACGAACTCGTCAGGTGTCTGCTTGTACGCCTTGGCGGACGGTGCGAATCCGTGTTTGGCGGCGAGGTCCCTGACCTGCGCGAACCACTCGTCTCGCTCCGCCAGATCCTGGTAACCGTCGGCGAAATCGGCGGCGAACGCGCGCACCAGCTCGTCAGGGAGTGCGCCAAGCCGCTCGTCGCCCAGATTGACCAGCGTGAACAGTTCGGAGAAGAAGAAACCGTAGGCGGAACGGAAATCCGACCACTTGCGCAGGTCCTTGCGCGGATTATCTACGCCGACGCGCTCGACGGCCAGCGCCGCGAGTGCGAGTTCCTGCTCGGCGTCAAGCACGGCCGCTAGTTCCTTGTCGTACTGCGACGCCCAGATGCGCATTGCCGTGAGGATCTCCTCCGGGCTCAGCGTCGCGATGTAGTCAGCGCTGATGTCCTCCAGCTTCACCTGGTCGATCAGCGGGCCGGCGCCGCCGAGCTCGGACAGCCTGATCGGCGCCTCAAGCGCGGCGTCGAGAGGAATCTCGGCGAGCGAGCCGTTGGCGAGGCCGCGCAGGTAATACAGCACTGCCTTGGCCGGATAGCCGGCCTCGGTGTAAAAGTCGACGCTGGCTTCTGGATCCTTGCGCTTGGACAGTTTCCGCTTTCCGCCGGGAATCTGCTTCATCAGCAGCGCGGTATGCGCGTACTGCGGTGGCTCAAATCCGAGCGCGTGAAACAGCTGCAGGTGCATCGGGACCGACGGGAGCCACTCCTCGCCCCTGATCACGAGATTCACGCGCATCAGATGATCATCGACGGCGTGCGCGAAATGGTACGTGGGCAGCCGCTCGGCGTGCTGCGATGACTTGAGGATGACGACGTCGTTGTAGTTGTCCTCCGCTGACATGCGGCCACGGATGGTCTCGTCGAATTCCACCCGCCGGCCCGGCGTTCCAGGCGACCGGAAGCGGACCACGTACGGTACGCCCTCGTCGAGCTTTGCTTGTACCTGCTCGGGCGTGGCGTCCCGCCACAGCGCCCAGCGACCGTAGTAGCCCGGCGGCACCTTCGCCGCCTGCTGCTGTTTGCGCATCTCGGCGAGATCCTCAGCGGTCGCGAAGCACAGGTACGCCTTGCCCTGCCGAAGCAGCTCTCGGGCGTAGCTCATGTAGATGGCTGACCGCTCGGACTGGTGGTACGGCCCGTAGTCGCCGTGGCCCTCTTCTTCGTCAGGCGGCAGACCGAAGTAGCTGAAGGCCCTGCCGAATTGCTCGAGTGCTCCCTGGACCTCGCGAGCCTGGTCGGTGTCCTCGATCCTGACCAGGTACCGGCCCGCAGAACGGTGCGCGACATCGAGATCGATCATTGCCATGTAGATCGTGCCGATGTGCATGAACCCAGTCGGGGAGGGTCCCAGCCTGGTCACCAGCGCATCCACGGGCAGGTCGCGCGGCGGGTAACGCTGCTCCCAGTGGTCCGGCTCGGGCAGGTCGGCCGGAAACAGCGCATCAATCACGGCCCCACGCTACCAACATCGCATGTTCGACCCGCTGACATAGGCGTCGTGCGCGGGGGCGCCGTGCGACACGCCGCCGGAGCTCAATCGCCGCGGTTGCCACAGCAGGCGGCGATGATAGAAGGCGCTGTGCCTGGCTGTCACGATCGTTGGAGCGCCGATGAGACTGCTCCACACCTCGGACTGGCATCTCGGGCGGACCCTCTACGGTGAGGATCTGCTGAGCTACCAAGCGGCGTTCCTTGACTGGCTGCTCGCCGAGGCGGTTGACCGTCGAGTGCACGCGGTTGTGGTGGCCGGAGATGTGTACGACCGGGCCGTGCCGACCATTGATGCGGTGGCTGTGCTCGACCGGGCGCTCCGCGGTTTCGCGGCGGCGCGGGTTCCGGTGCTTCTTACCAGCGGCAACCACGATTCGGCGGTCAGGCTGGGGTTCGGCTCGCGGCTGAGCGAACTGGCGGGCGTGCACTTGCGCACTGCCGTGCCGGACATCGCAAGGCCGGTGCTGGTGCGCGATGAGCACGGTGAACTGGCCCTTTACGGAATTCCTTACCTGCTGCCGGACGCCGTCATGGCCGATCTGGGAGCCGAGCGCTCCCACGCATCCGTGCTGGCGGCCGCGATCCGGCTGATCAAGGCGGACGCGCAGGAGCGCGGCATCACGCGCATGATCGTGGCGGCGCACGCTTTCATCACAGGCGCGGTCGCTTCTGAGTCCGAACGCGATATCAGGGTCGGCGGCATCGGTGACGCTCCAGCGTCACTGTTCGCCGGCCTGACCTATGTCGCGCTCGGCCATCTGCATGGCCAGCAGGACGTCAGCGCCGGCTCCGGCGGAACTACGATCAGGTACTGCGGGTCACCGCTGGCGTTCTCATTCTCTGAGCGTCATCACCGCAAGTCCGTGACCCTGGCCGAGATCGACGGCGCCGGGCGCGTCGAGACAACCAAGCTGGCCACCCCCGTGCCGCGTCCGCTCCGCGAGGTGCGCGGCAAACTCGAGGATCTGCTGGCCGGGCGCGGATCTTCCAGCCCCGCCGACGCGCAGGATCTAGCCGACGCCTGGGTGAAGGTAGTGCTCACCGATACGGTGCGCCCGGCCTCCCCGATGGAACGCCTGAGGACGCTGTGGCCGCACACGCTCATTCTTGACTTCGAGCCATCCGGCGAGTTGGTCAGCGGCGCCGCGGACCTCCGGCGCCTCAGGCGGGCCGTCGATCCGGTCGAGATATGCGAGCTATTCGTCGAGTACGCAGGCGGCGGCCCGGCCGACGCTCGTCACCGGCGCGTGCTGCGCGACGTTGTCGAGGCGGTGCACGGCAGCGAGGTGGCTGCTGACCACGCCACGAGCGGTGTATTTCGCACCAGAGCGGGCGCCGGATCCGACCTGCGCGACCTGGTCGACGCGGAGTCGGTGGACGAATGGCTGGCGAGCGCGGGCCGGAGCGGCGAGGCGCTCGACGCCGAACTTGCCAGTCCGGACTCCGGCGGTGGAGCCAGCGAGCCTAGGGAGCGGAGCGGCGGATCCGGGGGCGGAAGCTCGGCGGCGGCCTGATGCGGCTGCACACCCTGGACCTGCAGGCGTTCGGGCCTTTCGCGACGCCGCAGCGGATCGACTTCGACCGGCTCGCTAGCGGTGGCCTTTTCCTCCTGGAGGGTCCGACAGGTGCCGGAAAGACGACCGTTCTGGACGCGATCACGTTCGCGCTTTACGGCGGGCTAGCGGGGGAAGACGCTGGCGAGGATCGGCTGCACTCGCATTTCGCCCGCCCTGACGTCGAGCCGTCGGTCACGATGGAGTTCTCGCTACGCGGTATCCGGTACCGGATCACCCGAGCGCCGGAGCATCGCCGCCCGAAACGGCGCGGTCACGGATTCACGACTGAGGCCATGCGGGTGTACCTGGAGCGGCGCGACGGCACAAGCTGGGCCACCATGTCGGCCAATAAAGCCGAAGTCGGCGACCTGATCGACCAGATCGTCGGGCTGAACAGGACACAGTTCACCCAGGTGATGCTGTTGCCGCAGGGGGAGTTCGCGCGATTCCTGCGCAGTGATGACGATGCCAGGCGGGCCGTGCTGACCAAGCTGTTCGGTACCGAGCTTTACGACCAGATCACCGCCGAACTCGACCGCCGCCGCGCTGCGGCCATCAGGGCCAGGCAGGTCGCTGGCGCCGAGATCGCCGCGTCAGTTTCGGCGGCAGCCGAGGCCGCCGGGCTGGACGCCCCTGCCCGCGGCGAGCTGATCGGCATGGAATCAGGTCCCCGCGCTTCGGCGCTGCGGCAGCGCAGAGATGACCTCGCAGCCGCCCTTGCGCGCTCGGCCACGGCGCTTGAGCATGCCGAGGCCGCGACGAACTCAGCGCACGCCGCCGACCAGCAAGCGGCGAGGCAGGCGGCGCTGATGACCAGGCTGACTGATGCGCTCGACGCGCTGCACGCCCACGAGGCCAGCCGCGGGGAGCACGACAGGCGCGCCCGCCGGCTGGATGCGGCCAGGCGCGCGGAGCCG
>DATELR010000386.1:0-23659 GCA_035276345.1 Streptosporangiaceae bacterium
TGACGGCCAGAATGCGCCCTATACCGACCAGGCGCCGCTGCAGTGGCGAGAGTCGCTGTCGCTCGCTGACCAGCTCGGCAATCCGCCCCATCGCGCTGGCGGCGCCGGTGGCCGTCACGATGCCGCGGCCGCGGCCGCGGGTGACCACCGTTCCAGCGGACACGCCGGTGTCTTCGCCGGCGGCCGTCTTGTCAACGGGAACCGACTCTCCCGTCAATGCTGACTCATCTACGAGCAGCCCGGCCGCCTCCACCAGGCGGGCATCGGCGGGCACGATGTCGCCCTCGGCCAGCACCAGCACGTCCCCGACGACCACTCCGGCGGCAGGGATCTGGCATTGCTCACCGTCGCGCAACACCCTGGCGTCGGGCCCGGTGAGCTCGGTCAACGCGGCAATGGCCTGCTCGGCCTTAACCTCCTGGACCACCCCGACGGTGCTGTTGACGACGATCACGAACAAGATGACCGACGCGTCGGTCCAGTCGCCGGTCGCCAGCGTGAGCACGGCCGCGACGAGCAGGACCAAGATCAGCGGGTCGCGTAGCTGCCCGACGATCAGGCTGAGCAGTGGGCTGCGTCGCGTTCGCGGCAACTCGTTCGGCCCGTTCCTGCGCAGCCTCAACTCCGCCTCTGCCGAGGACAGCCCTCGTTGGGCGCTGCGAAGAGCGAGCTCTTCCACTCGTCCAGTTAAGCGACCTTCGCCTGACGGAGCCAAAGGGCGTCGGTCACCGCCGGATGTGACTAACGGCCCTGCCGGGCCGCAGCGGGTGGAGCGGTGACATGGACGTGGCGAGAGGGATTCAACGAAGAGGCGCGGAGCTACAGGTTCGGGCCAGGCTGCTCAGCCGGACCCGGACTGCACACCACGCAATCGGGATCCGCGAGAAGCCGGATGAATCCCTCTCGCCCCCGGATACAGGGCTTTGGTCCTCCTGACCTGCGGCCTTTGCACCCTGTCCGGTTCGCCGTTCCGCGTATGTGATGAGGCTGAGGCCAGATATGGCTCGAATAGAAGGAGGTTGCCGTTATGGGAACGATTCTGCTTGGCGTTGATGCTCTGCATTACGCGCCTGAAGCCACGGACCTGGCACGCGATCTCGGCCGGGCGACGGGGGACAAGATAGTGGTCGTGCACGTGCATGAATTCGCCGTCGGCCGCTTCGGCAGGCTGCAGGTCGACTGCGTCGAAGGCGAAGCGGAGCAGCTCGTGACCGACATCAGGTCCAGCCTGGTTGAGGCGGGCGCTGATGCCGACGCCGAGATCAGGGAGACCCACGTCGGCCGGATCGCGAAGGCGGTACTTGAGGCCGCGGACGAGCACGACGCGCGGTTTATCGTGCTCGGCTCGTCGCACAGCACGGACCTGCCGCACCTTCCTATCGGAAGCGTCGCGCTCAGGGTGCTGCACCACAGCCGCCGGCCTGTCATGGTCGTCCCGCGTGGCGCAGCGGTTGCGCGCGACACGATGCAGGCGCACCAGCGGCAGGCGGCCAGCGTGGCGGCCACTAGCTGATAGCGGCCAGCGGTGCGGCGACGGTACGTGAGAGCCTGCTAAAGCAGCACCTCGTCGAGGCTGCGCCGCACGCTCACCGATACCTGGTCGGTGCTGCCGAGCCTGATCACCATCTGCGGGTACCAGCCCTCGCACAGAACCGACCCGATGAAGCTGCGTAGTTCTGGCACCTCGAGTGGCTGGCTGTGCAGGGCCGCGCTTACTCCGCAGCTGCTGGCGTCCAGAAGCACGCGCTCGAGCGCCTGGCCAGCGGATATCCAGTCCTCAGGCCGGTCCAGCTTTGTCGTGAGCACGCACACCAATCCGGCCGACATGGGCACCGTGTCGGTGTCGCCTGGAGGCAATCCCCAGCCGTGGCCGTGAGCGAAGTCCCTGGCGGGGAATGGCGGCTCGGTCTGCTCCGGCTCGGCGGGGTAGGCGCTGGCCGGTACGCCGCTCCGGCGCTGGCTGCCTGGCGGAGGAGTCCACCTGGCCTGCTCACTTGCGCGGCGTGCGTCCAGTCTCAGCGCGTACTCACCCGCTTGGACCGCGCCAGCCAGGGCGCCACGACTGATCTCGTCCTTCATGATGACGAGGCTGGCTCCCTCGCGGGACGCCTCCTGACCGACGAGGCCGATCAGGCTATCTGGAAGCGGTGTCGGGTCGAAACCGCCAGGGTGAGTGTGGCGCCGCGGTATCTCTGCGAACATGTCACGCTCGTAGTCGGCCGGTGCGACCTGCTGCGGGCCGTATCCGATCCTGGCCACCAGATTGGGCAGGTCCGGGTCGGGGAGCACGCTCACCTTTGGCACGAAACCGAGGTACCGCAGCCCGACCCGCGCGTTGAACAACGCGGCCGCGCAACTGATCATCATCTCCCTGCCAGGTGGATCCGCGACCTTGAGCCGCCTGTCCACGTCGGCATGCAAGCTGATCTCATGGTCTGCGGTGCTGAACCACCACGGTTGCGTGTTGAGCACCGAAGGTGCATGCCTGGCAGCTTCGACCACGAAACGTGAGATCTCAGCCGGCTCGCTGGCCGGCGTCGGCAGCCCGTCGTTCCATTGCGTGCTCATGACCATCTCCTGCCCGGCTGGCCCGCAAGAGGCCTATCCGTTCGTGACCCGTCACGCAGTACGTACCCCATTCCTTGAGTAGTCCGCCGCCGTCCTGTTGCGCACAGGCACGGAGGTCGTCGTGGCAGCGGGACCTTGGTCACCTCGCAGGCTCGTCGACTCGCTGCCGAGCATCGGGGTACAAGGCATGAGACCGCGGCTGATCCGCTTCACCTGGGCCGAAGGTCCCGCGGATCGGGGCCGGAGTGCCCGTACGCGTCGCGGCCGCGGCAGGCAGCCTGGAATGGCAGCGGAGCCTGGGAGGACTCACATGGTGAGGCAACCGGAAGGACAGCAGCCAGAAAGAAGGATGGGAATAATGTCCGAGACCACGAGTGAAAAGGCAGGCCGGATCGTCGTCGGCGTCGACGGGTCGCCTAGCGCGAACGCCGCGCTTCGGTGGGCAGTCAGGCAAGCCGAGCTCACAGGCGACGCCGTTGAGGCGGTCATTGTGTGGCAGTTCCCCATTGTCGGCGCCAGCTATGGCTGGGCGGGCGTGGCCGTCACCGAAGGCATGGACCTGCCCGCAATCGCCGAAAAGACGCTGGCGCAGGCCATCGACGAGGCAACCGGCGATGGTTCGGCCGCGGCTATCACGCCACGGGTGATCGAGGGATACCCGGCAAGCGTGCTCGTCGACGAGTCGGCGGATGCCGACCTCCTGGTCGTCGGAAGCCGCGGGCACGGCACGTTCGCCGACGCGCTTCTGGGTTCGGTCAGCCAGCACTGCTCACACCACGCCCGCTGCCCGGTGGTCATTGTGCGCGGCTTGCACGGCGGATGAGTCATGCATTTAAGGGACCAAAGGCCCTGGCGATGCGGGGCGCCGTACCCTGGCCGATCCTTTGAGCCGGCGTGATATTGGCGATATGCGAGAAGAAGATTGCTCGCCGGTTCTGAAGGAGGAGAAATGCCTGGAATTATCGTCGGCGTCGATGATTCGGCAAACGCACAGCACGTCCTTGATTGGGCGACCCGCGAGGCCGGCATCCTGCATGCGGACCTGACTGTCATGACGGTGGTCCCGACCATCGTCAGCCAGTGGACTGGCCAGCCGCTGCACTACGCCGGGGCAGAAGATGCCGTTGAGAAGGCGCGGCAGGCCGCGCAGGACAAGGTTGCGAAGTCGACCAGCGCAAGCGACGAGCCGCAGCCGCCTTCAATCACCGTGCAGGCGTTTGACGGGTCTCCCGCACAGGCCCTGATCGACGCCTCACGCGCGGCCGACCTCGTCGTCGTCGGCGCTCGTGGCAGCGGCGGCTTTACCTCATTGATGCTCGGCTCGGTTTCGACCCAGGTCGCGCACCACGCGGCGTGCCCCGTCGTCATCGTTCCGGCCGGCCGGTAGAGCGTCGAGCCGATGGTCGCCTGCCATCAGGACCCGCGGCTGCTTGCTCGCTCCCAGGTAGGGCAAGCAGCCGCAGTCTGCTGCCCGCGGTGAGCGGCCTGTTGTGACTTAGGTCCCGCCAGGCAGTGACCGACATCCCTGCCGGAATACTGCGACCTGGGCGACCGTGAAAGAGCCCGGCTATTCCAGGTCGGCATTTGGCTCAAGTATTCCGCAGGAGCCCGATATGAGTTTGTCAGCCTTCATCCAACCGGGATCACAAGCGATTGACCTGAACGGATCCAGCCATCTGCTGCACTGGTCCTTCATCGACATCTCCGTCGCGAACCTCATCGTGATTGCCGTGATGGTGGTCATCTTCGGAGCCGCACTTATCATCCGCTTCCCGCACCGCGCCGGCGCGGACACCGCGCCCGATGATCGGCCGTCCGAGGCGGCCGTCGCTGCAGCCGCGGCCGATCCCGGCGACGCTGGCATGTGGACCGCCAAGGTCAGGACCAAAGCTGCCCAGCTGCTGCCGCCCAAGAAGCTGCTGCCGGACCGTCAGCCAGCGTACGTGTCATCCTGGATCTACGTTTTCGGCGTGGCCAGCCTCGTTGCCCTCGGCATCGTGATCGCGTCGGGGTTTGCCCTCGCGCTTGGCGGCTCGGATTGGTGGCACACCAATTCTGTCGGGCACTTCTTCAACAGCGTTCACCTGTGGTCCGTTGAGCTCTTCATGGCCTTCCTGGTCATTCACCTGTGGGGCAAGTTCTGGATGGCGGCGTGGCGAGGCCGCCGGGCGATGACCTGGATCACCGGAGTGATCGCTTTCGGGGCATCAATCGTGACGGCGTTCACCGGCTACTTGTCGCAGCAGAACTTCGACTCGCAGTGGATCGCCACCAACGGCAAGGACGCTTTCAACGCCGTCGGCATCGGTTCGATCTGGAACGCGATGAACTTCGGCCAGATGTTCATGTGGCACATCGTGCTGATGCCGCTCGTGCTGCTCGCGATCATCGGCGCGCACATCCTGCTGGTCAGGATGCGCGGGGTCAGCCACCCGCTGCCGGAGCGGCGGGTGCGGGGCAGGGCCGAACGCAAGGCCGCGGCCGCCGCCGACGCGGGGCCGTGGCGCGGACCGAACCGCCGCTACGACATCCTCAAGGAAGGCGCCGTCGCGACGCTGGTCGTGGGGGCACTGACGGTAGTCATGGCCGGAGTGCTCTCATCGCCTGACGTGCCGCCGGTGACCATGCAGACCTGGGGCAAGGTTGCTCCCGTTGATCTGGTCTACACGGCCGCGACCGAGCTGAACGGCACCTCAGGTACCGCTACCTATGGTCCGCCCTACAACAATGGCACCGGTGGCGTGCAGCAAGTCGGCCCGGTGAACTGGCAGAAGGTCGCTGGCATCACGCAGCCGATCAACGCCGCGCACGTGTTCGTCCTCGATCCGCTGTCGTCGCTGGCGAAGACGACGCCGCCGCTTGCCACGGCACTGGCCGCCTACAACTCGGCGACGCCCGCGCAGCAGAACAAGTGGGCGACCGCGTACGTCAACTCGACCGCGCCGGGCGCCAAGAAGATGCCGTTCCGCGGCGGGAACCTGAAGCTGCCGGCCGCTGGGCCCGTGCCGGTGATGATGTCGTACGAACTGGCCATGGCGCGCAGCGGATCGCTCGACTCTGACCTGCTCGCTCAGCGGCAGTTCTACGGCACCGACTTCACCAAGCCGCTGCTGTTCATCGCCGACGGCGCCTACTACAACAACCTCGCGGACAAGATGAACTTGACCGGCGACCAGTGGGGAGTCATGAACGAGACAGGTAACTACCCTGGCCAGCCATGGCTGTGGCTGTACCAGATGTGGTACCACGTCTCGCCGTTCCAGAACTCAGGCAGCGTCGACATCTGGGCGGTGTACCTGACCGGGATCGGCACGATCCTGCTGCTCCTCGTCCCGTTCATCCCTGGGCTACGCGACATCCCGCGGGTGATCCCGGTCTACCGCCTGATCTGGCGGTCGTGGTACCGCTCGTCAGGCAAGCCGGTCGATCCAGAGCGCCCGGCGGAGACCAGGCCAACTCCGCACCGCGTGTAGCAAGGACTCGGGAGCTCAGGGGCGCAGCCGCAGAGCGAGCCTGGGACACAGCCGCACGGCCTCGCGGGCATGATCCTCGAGGCCGTGCGGCACATGACTGTCGATCATCGGGAAGCCCCAGTCGTCCAGCTCGATCAATTCGGGCAGAACTTCGGCACAGAGCCCGCGGCCCTCGCACGCGATCATGTCCACCGTAAGTTTCATGGCCTCCTCCCCGCAGGCGGAGAAAACGCGCTCGTCCGGCCGGGAACGCCGCGGCACCAGCCGCTCGCGTGCCCCTCGATCTCGCCGTCGAACTCGCGCAGCGCACTCGCGACCATGCCGACTGTGCCGTCCGGGTGCTTGCACCCGCCGCGGCCATGCCTCAGCTGCCCGATCCAGCGGCGCAGGGCGGCCAGATCGGAGCCGCGGCCGGCGGCGAGCCGCTCGAGCTGACCGGCGATGGCATCCAGGCCGAAGACGCAGGGGCCGCACTGGCCGGCCGATTCGCCGGCCAGGTACCTGGCGATTCTGGCGGTCTCCGCCAGACCGCACACGTCGGCCGGCAGCGCCGCGAGCAGGCCAGCGCCCAAGTCGGCGCCGAGCACTCTCAGCCCCTCGCTGGACAACGGAACGCCGGCGGCCTGAACGGGATCGACCCAGCTGCCGAAATAGCCGCCGACAAGCAGTCCGCCGAGCTGACTCCTCGGTCCGCCGGCGAGGTCGATGACCGCGCCTACGGGCGTGCCGATCTCGACCTCATAGACGCCGGGATGCCGTACCGCCCCGGCCAGGGTGACCAGCATTGAGCCCGGCTCGTCCGGCGTTCCGACGGCGCGAAACCACCCCGCTCCGTAGCGCGCGATGAGGGCGAGATGCGCGAGAGTCTCCACGTTCTGGACCAGAGTCGGCCTGCCACGCAACCCGCGCTCGGACAGCCGCCGCGGCGTCGACTTCGGCTTGGCCACCCTGCGTTCCAGCCAGTGCACCACGGCGCTGGCTTCGCCAGCCACGAAGGCGTCGGCCGCGGTGACAACGGACAGGCGCACCCGGTCTATTCGTGCCCGGCGGCGCTCAGTAACCGCTTCGGCGAGCAGATTGCTGACGGCCGGATGCGCCACGATGATGGCATCCCTGGCGCCGACGAGACCCGCCGCCGCGCCCGCGCCGTCCAGCACCAAGTGCGGTGACTGGGCCATCAGGACCTTGTCCTTGGCGCTGGCTGGTTCTCCCTCTGTGCCGTTGCCGATGACGACCGCATTCCTGCGGCTCGCGACGGCCGCCAGCTTTGTGGCGGTCGGGAACTGTGCGCCACCCCGCCCCGCAAGGCCGGCCAGTTCGACCTCGCCGATGAGCTCGTCGCGATAACCGCGCACCGGCGGTACCAGTGGCCCGTATCGATTCAGATGATCTGCCAGCCTGACCGGACCGGCGCCGCGGAAGTCAGGCAGCAGTCTCGGCAGTCGGCCAGGCTCGGGGGCCTGCGGCTGGCCGCCCGGCCGTTCGCGCGTCTTGCTGGGGGGTATCAAAAGCACTTCTCCTCTTCTTGTGTCCCGGTCCTATCTGCCGCGGCCCGCACGTTGCGCCTCGACTGGCCGCCGGGTGGTTGCTGACGAGGGCTCCGATGCCTGCCGGCCACCGAGCAACCTGAATGCGACCGCGACCACCACGGCCGCGAGGGACCCCCATTCGATGCCAACCACCCAGCCGCTGTGCTGGTCGTAGCCCGCTGCCGTGATCGAGTGCACGAAGGCGAGGGGCCATGCGAGGTAAGCCAGGTAGTGCACCGCACGCCACATGCGCAGCCCAAGCCGCACCCGGAGCAGGCTGGTAATCAGGACAGCGCCCGCGATGTCTACCGCCAGCGTTCCCAGGCCAATCGCGAGCGTCTCGTAGTGAGAGGTGAAGGGCAGCACCGAGGCGAGCCAGCTGATTGACACGTAAGGGTCGAGCAGCGCCGTGGCGACGTGCAGGCCAAGCAGCGCCACCGCGAACAGGGACAAGGTCCTGTGCAGTTCGGCGACCGCGAATCGCGGCCACCGCCTCGATGACGTCCCCTTCCAGGTTGAAACCCCGAGCACAACAACGGCGGTGAACAGGACCAGCAAGACGAGCCCGCTCGCCCGCGAGACGAGCCACAGGCCCTGCGATCCCGTCGTCCCCGCGGCAGCCATCGCGTGCGCGCTCATCGCTGGCTCCTCTCAGTTGAAGCGGCCAGCCAGCAGACCATGGGTGCAGGGATCGGCCCATCTTCCGCAGATGACCAGCCGCCAGTCAGGGTGATCTGTCCGTCATGACTGATCAGGCGTGCTGGCAGACCGTGCTCGGTGAGCCAGCTGGGGCCCTCAGCGCCAGCGACTATCGCCGCCGTTGCCGCGGCGTTAGCTTCTGCGCAGGTAGCTGCCGCAACCGTGATCGTGCGCCAGGGCCCTTCGGCGGGCATGCCGGTGCCCGGATCCACGATGTGATGCATTTGCAAGCCTGCCCGCATCCATCGCCGGCAGGTACTGGACGACGTCGCGAGCCCGCCGCCCTTGAGCCGTACCTGCTGAGCAATTGCGGGATCAGCGTTTCCTGATGGGCCGCTAGCCAGGTTCCTGGCCGCGCGCACTTGCCGGTGCTCGTCGGCGATCAGGACCGGCCAGCCGCCAGCTGGCGGGCGGCCGGCGACCGCGATGTCGCCGCCAAGGCTGATCAGGACGCCGCCATCTCCGGCGCTGGCGTGAGCGGCCGCTGCGGCCCGGTCGGCACCCAGCCCTTTGGCGGTCGCGCCGAGGTCCAGCTGTACTCCGGCTGGCAGGGTCAGCACATGACCGAGCAGACTGATCGCTCGCCAGTCGACACGCTTTCGGTGCTCTGGCCAAAGTGGCGCGTCATCGGGTTCGATGGCAGCGAAGTCCCGGTCGTAGCCGATCCTGATCAGCGCGCCGCCGATAGTCGGGTCGCAACGTCCCGCAGTCCATGCGGCGGCCGCCAGTGCTGTCCTGATCACTTCGGCCAGGCCGTCACTCAGCAGATGCGAGCCCGCGCCCCTGGAGTGCAGGACAGAGATCTCGGAGTCCGCGCGGAACCTGCTCGCCTGCGCGTCCAGCGCGGCGAGTTCGTTGTCCACGGCCGCGAGCATCCTGGGCAGGTTCTCCGGCGGCCAGGTCGCGATCCTGGCTGTTGTGCCTAGCGCGTCGCGGTCGGCGACCGCGACCGCCCGCGATCCCACCCCGACCCGGCTCCACTGCGTGGGTGCTAGCACCAGCCCTGCCGCTGTCATCAGTTGTCGCCTCCGGTAGCACCGGAGCCGCCTGAGGTCACCACCGGGCTCTTGACGTGCGGAGCTTGTGTCGCACCCGGCTGTCCAGCGTGATTACTGCTCGCGGTGCCAGCCGCGCTGGCGGCGGCACCAGAGCCGCCAGAGGTCGCGACGGGGCCCTTCACCCTCGGCGCTTGCGCGGATCCTGACTGGCCGGAGTGATGGGTGCTCACATGATTGGCCTGTGTTGCGCTGGTCGTGGTTGTGCTTGTGCTCGACTGGGCCAGGTATCCCGTAGTGGCCGCGACACCGGCGATCAGCGCCACAGCCGTCCAGCTGGACGCCCGGCGCGATGCCCGGATCCCGCTTTCACGAGACTGGGGGCGTCCGCGGGAGTTGTCGGGTGATCTGGTTTCGATGTCCTCGTTCACGTCAGGTCCTCTTGTCACCTCGTGGTCCGTTGGCAGATCCGGTTTCAGCCAACCTGCTAGGGGATTCGACCATCGTGAGAGAACGATGTGAGCGGCTCTCATCTTTGACCGCTAGCGTCTGCAGGACCGCGTATCACCGGTACCGACGACGTTTGCGTAGCCTGCCGTTGTGCGGGTTCTTGTCGTAGAAGACGAGGTCAAGATGGCGGCGCTGCTCAAGCGCGCGCTTGAGGAGGAGGGCCATGCCGTCGATGTCGGCGGGGACGGGCCTGAGGGGTTCTGGCTCGCAACCGAGAACAGTTACGGGCTGATCGTGCTGGACGTGATGCTGCCCGGTTTCGATGGGTTTGAGCTGTGCCGGAAGCTCCGGAAGGCTGACGACTGGACGCCGGTCCTGATGCTCACGGCCAGGGACGCTGTCGACGACCGGGTCCGGGGATTGGATGCCGGGGCAGACGACTATCTGGTCAAGCCGTTCAGCTTGCTGGAGCTCAGCGCGCGGCTGCGAGCGCTGGCTCGCCGCGATGACCGGGCCAGGCCGGTCACGCTGGACAACGGCGATCTCCGGCTAGATCCCGCCGCCAAGCGCGCCTGGCGAGGCGAGACCGAACTTCAGCTATCACCGAAGGAGTTCGCGCTGCTTGAGCTCTTCCTCAAGCACGTCGACGCGGTGCTGACCAGGTCTCAGATCCTGGAGGCTGTCTGGGACTTTGCCTATGACGGCTCCTCCAACGTCGTCGACCAGTACGTGACGTACCTGCGGCGCAAGATCGACGCTCCTTTCTCCAGGCATGACATCGAAACGGTGCGCGGGATGGGATACCGCCTGAGAAGCGCCGAGCGGGAGTAGCTTGCGGTGTCCATCAAGCTGCGCGTGGCCGGCGTTTTCACGATCGCGCTGGCTGTGGCGTTCGCCATCGGCAGCTGGCTCTTTGTCAGTCAGCTGAACGCTCAGCTGCTGAGGGCGCTGGACAAGACGGTGACGGCGCAGCTAGCGCCGTACAAGGCGGCCCGCAGCGTGCAGAGCGCCGCCACCTTCGGGGTGCCAGAGAACTCGGTAGTCGAGATCATTACCCGGTCAGGAAATGTCCTGCGGCGCAGCGCCGAGGCAGGGGACTTGCCGCTGCTCACCGCGCGTCAGGTGCGGCAGGCGCTATCGACCGGCCTGACGAAGTCGATCGGAGATGACCAGTTCAGGTTGCACGCCGCAGACATCGGCCATACCGGCGCGATCGCCGTGGTCGGCATCTCCACCGAAGATCAGGTTTCTGGCCCGCTTAGCGCGCAGATCACGGCTCTCATCATCGGCGGAATCATCTTCGTCCTGATCGGAGGGTTCGGCGCATACTGGCTTGCGGCCGCGGCCTTGTCACCGGTGGAACGGATGAGGCGCCAGGTCGCCGCCCTGTCAGCGGCTGACTCGGAGTCGGGCGTACACGTGCCGCGGACACGCGACGAGCTATCCGCGCTAGCGGGGACAATGAATGGTCTGCTAGCCCGCCTGCACCAGGCCCTCGCAACGCAGCGGGAGTTCGTCGCGGATGCGAGCCACGAACTGCGGACGCCGCTAGCCGTCCTCGGGGCCGAGCTAGAACTGGCCGGCCGCCCTGGCCGAAGCCAGGAGCAACTTAGTCAGGCAGTGGCCAGCGCGGAGGAGGAGGTATCCCGGCTCACCAGGCTGACCAACGATCTGCTCACGCTGGCGCGTAGCGATGAAGGCAAGCTGCCGGTGACGCCGGTCCGGACCCCGGTCAGGGAACTCCTGGAACGCAGCGCCGACAAAGTTGCCGTCGCTGCACGAGCCGGATGTGTCGTCGACGCTCCGCCTGACCTGGAAGCGGTCATCGACCCTGACCGGATCCGGCAGGCCGTTGACAACCTGATTGACAACGCGCGGCGATTCGCTCCGGCAGGCAGCCACATCACCGTCACCGGGCGCGCTCAGGATTCGAGTCTTGTCATCGAGGTCGCCGATGCTGGGCCAGGCTTCCCCGCCGACTACATTCCGCACGCGTTTGAGCGGTTCCGCCGGCCGGACGGGAGCCGGTCAGGATCCGCTGGCGGAACCGGACTTGGCCTGGCCATCGTGGCTGCCGTTGCGGCTGCGCATGGCGGCTGGGCCACGGCCCAGAACCAGCCAGATGGCGGAGCAGCCGTCTCGCTGGAACTGCCAGAAGCGATCGTGCCCCGGCGTGACGCGCTGAGCTAGACCGGCCTCGGCGATTCGGCCGTCAGCGACAAGCTCTCGGCCAGTCCTGCTCCCCAGGCGCGTGCGCGGTCCTGTTCACCAGGACGGAGCTCGTTCGCCTTTGTCACCAGGAAGCTCTCGGGCTTCGCGATCAGCTCGTACCCCTGGCGGCGGAGTGCACCGCCGATCCCCTTAGCCGCTCGGCCCGTCATGACCGGCGGGCCTGGCATGCGCGTGTCGAAGGCAGCTGCCAGTCCGTGGCCCCTGCTGGTGACATGCGACGCGAGCCATTCGCGCAAGCCTTCGCCTAGTGCGCCCGGTTCCAGCGTCAGGCCACGACCAGCCTCTGCAGCTTGCTTGGCAGCTGCCTGCCGTGTCGAAGGGCGGCTCATCCCACGCACGTGCGTTGGACCGCCCACGACCACCAGGTCGGCCTGGTTGTAGCTGGTCGGATAGGCCTGGCCCACGGGGATGACGGTGACATCGAAGTAGTCAGTTAGCCCGGCACCGATCGCGTACGCGATCGAGCGAGTGTTGCCGAACATGGACTCGTAGATCACCACTGCCTGCATGACCGGCTCCTCTCTGCTTCCTCAACGGTCCCTCGACCGGGTTGTCGTGAGGCAGGGGCGAAGGTCCCGGGAAGTTGCTGCCAACGACCCTGCACCGGCAGGCAGTTCTCGCGAAGGCTGATAGTGAACGCAGCTAGGGGAGACTGCCATGCTGAAGATCCTGGCCAATGACGGCATCTTGCGACGGATCGTTGAATCTGCTGCCGCCGCACCGTCCATCCACAACACGCAGCCCTGGATGTTCGCCGTTGCAGCAGATGACCTGCTTGAGATGCGGGCCGACCCGGACCGGGCGCTCTGGGTGGGCGACCCGCTCGGCAGGGCGCTGTACCTGAGCTGCGGCGCGGCATTGTTCAACGTCAGGACGGCGATCCGGATGACAGGATTCAACCCGCTGGTCTGGCCGCTTCCGCAGCCTGAATTCCCGCCGACGGTGATCGCGGCCATCCAGGCGGGGCCCGGACGGATGCCGACGGTCAGCGAACGCGAGTTGTACCAGGCGATCTGGCAGCGGCATACCGATCGCGGCCCCTTTACCGCTGAGCGGCTATGTGAGTCACTGCGCGCCGCGCTCGAGCAGGCAGCGAGTTCGGAGCATGCCACACTTCGGATGCTGACCGATTCCGATGCCGCGACCGTGCTTGATCTAGCCGCCAGGGCCAGCTCGGAACTGGCGGACGACGTGGACCACCGGGTCGAAATGCAGAGCTGGATAGCAGCGGGAAACCGGGATGACGGTATCCCGGCCGGTGCTCTGCCGCCTGCGCCGAGCCGGGAGCCTGCGCCGGTTCGGGCGGACCTGGCAGCGGCCTCTCCGGCCGTCACGAGGCCCACTGTCACGTACGAGGAATTGCCGCAGCTCGCCGTTCTGACCACGGCGGGCGATGACGTTGCAGACTGGCTGCGCGCCGGTCAGGCTCTGCAGCGGGTGCTGCTCACTGCGACAGCGCGGGGCCTGTCGGCGTCGTTCCTGTATCAGTCGATCCAGCTTCGTGACATGCGTCGCGAAGCCGCACCGGCCTGGCCATGGAACGAGAGTCCGCAGATGGTGATCAGGTTCGGATACGGCAAGGACACGGCCGCAACACCGCGCAGGTCTGTTGATGACATCCTGACCAGGACCGCCGCAGCGAATCTGTAGCGCACCCAGCTACCGCGGCCGCTCCTCGGTCAGCTCCGCCATCACCCGCTCCTCGTAACTCATCTCCTGGTCGTGGCTCGCGGGAGCTCTATCTGATCCGCTCGTCGCGGCAGCCGTTTCTGGTGCGGCCACGGCCTGCTGCCGTTCCCGGCTACCGCGCCGCAGCCGCAGCGCATCGGCGCCGAGCCCGCGAAGCAGGGGAGTGCCTTCCACTCCCATGACCAGGAAGACGAGCGAGATGAGCAGCAGGAATGCCGTTCCCACCTGGTTCGACGTCGTGAATACCGCGACTGCGCCGCCGATGCCCGCGGCCAGGCCAATGCCGATGGCACACTGACGTTCCAGCCGGGTCATCATCGCAGCGTCGCGAGACTTCTCGGTCAGCTTGTCTTGGTCGTGCTGATCTTCATTGCTCATACCTGGTACCCGTCTTCTCATACGCATCCACAACGCCGATTCGCCCGGCCGCCGCAGCCTGAGTGCCTGTGCCAGCCTCGCAACGACAACGCGCAGGTCCCCGTTGTCCAGGAAGTAGGCAACGCCGGCGAAGGCGATGACCGCGGCTGCCGCGGCACATGCACCGACGACCATTGCCAGCACCTTGTGGGTGGTCGGCCACGCGAGGCAGACAGCTACCCCGGCGACGGCGCTGACGATCGCGGCCGCTACCGCGGTCAGCGTTGTCCTGCCGACCCCTTCCACCGCTGCCCTGCCGCGGATGCGCCGGGTGATAATCACCATCGGTATGGCGGCGCCGACCATTCCGATCGAGTTGCCGAGCGCGAGCGCGCCGACCACGAAGTTCGTGGGCACGACCTCCGCCAGCACGATCTGCGCCACTGCCGCCAGCAGCGAACTACCGGCCACCCCGATGCAGGCCACCCTTAGCCGGCCGATAGCGAGCAGCGCCCGGGTCAGGTTGGCGAGCACGCCAGCTCCGACCAGTCCGGGAGCGAAGAGGGCGAAGCCTTCGATCAGCTGCGGAACCTGACTCGGCTGTTTCGACAGGACCTGGGCGGCCGGTATGGCGACAGCTCCGACCAGGGCCATGCCCAGGCACGCCACGAGCAAGACGGCCCGGGTCGAGCCAGCGCAGGTGCGGTCGAAGACCGGTCCGTCGCGCGCTGACAGTACGGGAAAGGCGCTCAGCACGATCGACAACGCCAGTACGGCATTCAGCGAGTTGAAGACCTGTGATGCGTAATTGAACATCACCAGGGCGCCGGTCTCACCGCGGCCGTTCGCCAGCGCGATCACCGCGACGGCGGACGTTTGCTGGACGATCACCTCGATCAGGCCGACTGTGACCAGGCCGCCCGCCCGGCGCGCAACCCCGGGCGGGAACCGGAAGGCTGGCCTCAGCTTGAGGCGCAGCCGCGCAGTCGGAATGGCGCCAACGATCACCATGCCAACCACGCCCAGAGTGGCGCCTCCAGACAATATGAGTTCCATCGAGAACGGGAGGTTGGTGAGCGTCGAACCTCCCGCAAGCGCCGCGAACGTCAGGTACGACGAGATCAGCACCAGGCTGGCCACGAGCGGAGCCAGCGCGTACGCGGCGAACCTGCGGTATGCCTGAAGCAGGCCGAAGAACACAATGGTCAGCCCGTACAGAAAGGCCTGCGGGGCGAATACCCGCAGCATGCTCGCGGTGGTCGAGACGAGCTCAGAGTGCACGCAGTGTGCGCTGGGGTTTGCCGGTGTCAGCGCCGATGAGATCGGTCCGGCGGCGAGCCCGATGATGAGCGTGAGGGGTATGAGGATGACCAGGGTCCACGTCAGCACGGCCGAGGTGATCTGGCTGACGTGCTTTTTTTCGCTCGGATCGGTGAATGATCGCTCGGCCGAGCGGGCGAGCACGGGAACCATCGCGCTACCGAGCGCACCGCCCAGTACCAGCTCTGCAACGAGGTCGGGGACCTGGCTCGCCGTGAAATAGGCCGACCCGAGGCAGGTAGCGCCCACGGTCTGGGAGAAAGCGAGCGTCCTGATAAGCCCGAGGATCCTGGCCAGCATCGTGATGCCAGCAATGACTCCGGCGCCGCGGGCAATGCCCGCGGCGCGTGAATGCCCAGTCTCAGCCTCGCTGACCGAGATCAGTTCGGTCATGCATCACCTGCGTAATCCCCACCCCTAGACGCCGTCGACCCAGCCACGGTTGACAGCGAGAAGACCCCTCCTTGGCGGCGACCGGATGACCTGCAAGCCAGGCGCGAGACCAGCCCGTGCACGCCTCTTGCTACTAAAGCATTCCTAGGGCCTATCAGGGCCGATTATGGCCTAATCCGCCTAGCGGAACATGCGCGGGGTGTGCCAGTGCCACTTCTGGCTCGGACCGGATTCGCTCACCGTTGTATTAGGTCTGGTTTCTGTGCATCGTAAGGAGCAGCGCGAAGGAGGCCTCCAATGTGCTTTGTCCACTCCGGTAGCCACGGCAGTCTGGTGCAGCGAGCCGCGATCGGCCCGGCTGCCTCGGCAGCGTTCTGGAGCGTCAGCGATGGGGGCGGAGGAGGCGGCACGCCACTGGACGTCCCGGGTGCGGGCACCCCTTCGACCGCCGCCGGACCCGGCCGTGTGCTTGACGGCTTCGGGCAGGTGCTGCACAACCGCTGGAACCGGGACCTGCCGTCCGCCGCGACAGTCCGTCCTGGCGAAGAGATCCAGTTGCTGTGCCGGGATGCGCTCGACATCGGAGAGGCCACCCGCACGCTCACCCACGAGGGGACACTGACTCTCGACCTCAGCGGGGTGCATCCGCTGACCGGCCCGGTTGACGTTGCCGGCGCCGAGCCGGGAGACATTCTTGAGGTCGAAGTGCTCGACGTCAGCCCGCTGGTGGATTTCGGCTATGCGGCCATCACACCTGGTCTTGGCATGTTCGGGTCACTGCGACCAGACGTCCTCGCGCCATTCACTCAGTTCACTGAGCCGTCGCAGATCAGCGACCCAAGCCCTGGCCCGGTTCCGGGGGCCATTCCCGAAGACCAGCCCTATAACAGCGGGGCGCCGTTCGTGCAGCTATTCACGTTCGAGCGCGGCCAAAGCAGCGGGTTCGCCAGCTTCACGGGCGCGGACACAGGGAAGCAAGCGCGAATCCCGATCACGCCGTTCATGGGGATCTACGGCGTGGCGCCGCTGCGCAAGGGCATGTTCCGGACGCTGCCGCCGAACGTGAGCGGCGGCATGGGCGGCAACGCCGACATCAGGCAGTTCGTGAAGGGCGCCCGCATTCAGTTCCCGGTCTACGCCGAGGGAGCGAAGTTCTCGGCCGGGGACGGGCACATGGCTCAGGGCGACGGTGAGGTGTGCGTCACCGGCATCGAGACGCTGATGGCGGTGACCGTGCGGTTCAACGTGATCAAGAACACCGTGATCGCCGGGCCGCGTGCGATCGTGCCCGCTGCCGATCCGACGCAGCAGGCGATGACGCCAGAGATGCTCAGTCTCGGCTACTACCACACCACCGGCACCGGCCCCGACCTGATGGAGAACGCTAAGAACGCCGTCAGGGAAATGGTCGACTGGCTGGTCTGCGACCAGGAGCTGAGCCTGCACGAGGCGTATGTGCTCTGCAGCGTGGCCGGAGATCTCAAGATCAGCGAGACGGTCGACGTGCCGAACTGGGTGGTGTCTATGACGCTGCCGCGGGGCATTTTCGTCTGACCGCTGTCACATCTTGTCTTGCTGGCGGGTCAGTGCTGTGACCCGATAGCAAGGAGATCCCGATGGAAGCCAGACTGAACTTCTGGGACAACGCAGTCGCAGCGAAGTTCGCCAAGCACATCAACTCGGCAGGCGCGGTCGTCACTAACTCGACCTTGCCTGCTGCGACCCAGGAACTGGTGAAGATCCGCGCAAGCCAGATCAACGGCTGCTCGGGCTGCACCGACATGCACACCAAGGACGCGGCGCATGCCGGTGAGAGTTCCACCCGGCTCAACCTGATCGCCGCCTGGCGAGACGCCACCGTCTTCACCGAGGCAGAGCGAGCAGCGCTGGAGCTGACCGAGCAGGGCACCCGCGTCGCAGACGCGGCGGGCGGCGTTACCGACGACGCGTGGGCACTCGCGGCCAAGCACTACGACGACGAGCAGCTCGGAGCGCTGGTGTCGCTGATCGCCCTGATTAATACCTACAACCGGCTGAACATCATCACCCGGCAGCCGGCCGGGAACTATCAGCCAGGCCAGTGGGGTTAGCCGAGGAGCGCGAGCAGGCGCTCCGCCTGGCTATGAAGCGCTCGCGCGTGAGCCTGGTTGCCGGTTTGGAGCTTGAGGAGCCAGAACAGGGCTGCCAGACGGCGGAACGCCTGCAGCATCGCTCTTTCAACTGCGGTCACATCGAACCGCGCAACAAAGGCCTCAGCATCGAGGCCGCCCTCTGACCAGGCGGAGACGTGTTCGACCAGGATCGCGAGCTCGAACGCGCGGGTACTCGCGCCGGAATCCTCGAAATCGACGATGCGGATGTCAGCGCCGTCGCAAAGAAAGTTGGCCAGGTTCGGGTCGCCCTGTCCAAGGACAGTCTCGCCATCACCCAGCCTTTCGGGCGGACTACGTGTGAACCACTCGGCGCCCTCTCGGAACGCTAGGCGCGCGAGATCGGTTGCACCTTGATCGCGAGTAGCGGTGAGCATCCCGCGGACCTGGGCGATCAATGCCGGGGGGTTCGCGAGGCGACTGGTCGACTTCTCGATGATTGCGGACGGCACTGCCCGCCACAGTCGCTCCAGGGCTCGAGCCAGGGCTTGCGCCTGCGGAGCGGACGGCGGAAGGTCGTCCAGCGGCGTGCCGGGCAGGTAGGACATCTCGATGAACGGCGGGTCCGCCGACAACTCGGCACGGATCGGCTCGGGAGCAAGGCCCGGTGCGTGCTCTGCTAGCAATGTCAGCGCAAGCCACTCGCGCGAAGGCTCGTCGCGATCCCACGACCGGAATCGTTTGGAGACCACGCCGCGGCGCGGATCGATGTCTACGACATGAGTCGTCGCGCGGGGCGGCACTGGCCGAGGCGTGCTTTAAGCACCCGTGAGGTGCGCCTGATAGAGCGCCGCCAGAGCGGCCCAGTGCCTGGCCTCGGCATCGGCGTCGTAGGTCGGGTTGTCGGGCACCGCGAATCCGTGATGAGCCTGGTAGAACTCGACGGTGTGGTCGACTCCGGCGTCGGTCAGAGCGCGTTCCAGCAACTCCGCCTGCAAGGCGGTGAATGCCCTGTCGTCCACGGCGCCTGCCACATAGATCGTCGCCGCGATGCCGTCGGCCAGCAGGTGCGGGCTCGCCGGGTCGTCGGCAACCGCGAGCCTGCCGCCGTGGAACGAGGCTGCCGCGGCGATCTTGTCGCCAAGCCCGCAAGCAGCGATCAGCGACAAGTGGCCGCCCAGGCAGTAGCCGGTCGTGCCGATTGCCGTACCGGTGACCTCCGGCCTCGCCAGCAGGAAGTCGGCGTAGGCAGCGGAGTCGGCGACGACCCGGTCATTTGTGAGGACACCCGCCAGGCTTGATAGCCGGGCACGCTCACGCTCATCGGAAAACAACGTGGCGACGTCGAACTGCTCCCACTCGCCTGCGCGGTAATAGATGTCGGGAACCATCGCGACGTAGCCCATGGTCGCGAGGTGATCAGCCATCTCCCGCATGGTCTCCCGCGCTCCGCCCGCGTCAGGGAAGACCAGCACCCCTGGCCAGGGACCTGCACCGTCGGGCAAGTGCAAGGTCGCGGCGCTCTGGCCGTCGGGTACCGGGATCTTTACGTCTACGCGCCGCATCTTGCTCAGTATGGCCCCAGCTCACGCCGTTACGGCGTCATGGCCGCGTTGGCGTCCCGCATCTCCACGATCTCCTGCATGGTCTTCGTCGCTCCCGCCGCCCGGTTGACGGCTGGTCCGAGGCCCGGAAAGTAGTCCATGAGCGCTCGCATCAGACGACCCGGCCCTGGCATGACAACCACCTCGGCCCGGTCCCTGTTGATTGCCGTCACAACAGCCCTGCCCACTGCTTCAGCAGGAGCCATAAACGCTGAGGCCTTCATCCCGGTTTCATCGAGCATTCGCTGACCCTGGCCCGCGTCCCTGATCGCACCGAGTATCAGGACGGAAGCGCTGATCGCGTGCGGGCGGTAGTCGGCGCGCAGCACGCGCGTGAAGCCGATGAGCCCGTCTTTGGCTGCGGCGTACACCTCTGTGTACGGGAAGGACACCCGCCCCGCCATCGCCGAGATGTTGACGATGTGACCGCGGCCCCTATGCAGCATCCCAGGGAGCGCCGCGTGGGTGAGAGATATTGGCGCGACGAGGTTCAGCTGAAGCGCGTGCAGGTTCTCGTCGATGCTCATGACATGAAATTGGCGTAGCGGGTCGCCGCCGGCGTTGTTCACCAGCAGGTCGATGACGCCATGTCGCTCCTCAACCTTCTCGACCAGGCGCTCAGCAGCACCCGGCTCGGTCAGATCGGCCTCGAGGAAGGAAGCGGACGCGCCTGACGCGATAAGACCCGAGCTGACAGCCTTGAGATCGGCGCCGGATCTGCCCGTCAGGACAACGTGATTACCCTCAGCCGCGATCGCTCTGGCGATTACCGGACCGATCCCACGGGATGCACCCGTGACCACCGCAATCCGGCCTGGACCGAGGACGGCCGAGTTACTCATCTGCTTGCTCTTTCCGTATCAGCGGGTCGCGCGTGGCGGGACGTTGCAGCCACGCTAGATCCAGATAGCGGCAGGCGACTTCCCGGCAACTATGCAGTTCTTATTGACGGAAATCCGTCAGGCCAGCCCGCTGCGAAGCGCGTAGGCGGTAGCGTCAGCCCGCCCTCTGGCGCCGATCTTGCGGTACAGATTCGCGACGTGCCGCTCGATCGTGTGCTCGCTCAGGCCCAGGCGCCGGGCTATCTCCCGGTTTGACTCACCCGACGCCACCAGCCGCAGCACCTCAACCTCGCGGCGGCTCAGTCCGTCAGAGGGCGGTCTGAGATTCCCGGACCCGACGTCAGCCAGGCCGGGAGTCCCGGAGGCCGGCTCGGTGCCATCGGAGAAGAATTTCTCGAGGATGCTCGTTACGGGTCCTGGATTCTCCATGAACAGCGTCGGGTGGGCGCCATCAAGGACCACGAGCTTGCCGCGCGGAAGATCCCTGGCAAGCGAGCGCGAAGCCTCCAGCGGGATCTGGGTCATATCCTTGCGGTGCAGGACCAGGGTTGGAGCAGTCACGCTGGCCAGGTCCGCCGTGACGTCGGCCGCGCTTGCCGCCTGGAAGGTGGCCCGCGCGATCTGCGGAGTGGCCGCGCCGCGGATCGCGGCCGCCATGGCCCGTCCCGCGTCGCCCGCGGACCATCCCATCCATTGATGTGCCGCCGTATCCGCGAATACGTCCCAGTCCTGCTCGATCAGGCTCAGCAGCGCCTGGGTCTGCGTGGCACGCATGGCGTTCCAGCCACGCCCAGTCCCGCCGAACAGGGCCATCCGCGCGACCCGATCAGGATTCCGCGCTGCGTAGGCGATGGCATGCGGGCACGAGTTGTACTGGCCAAGCAGACAGACACTCGTGGCACCAAGGCGATCCACAATCGCGGTCAGGTCAGCAACCATCGCATCTAGGGACAGATCGGTAACATCGCGCTGCGAATGCCCGGTGCCTCGCCCGTCGTAGCGCACGAGCGTCAGTCCGCGTGCGAGCTGCGCGAAGATACCGCGCAAGACCGGGATCTCCGACTCGGCGAGCAGGTTGCTGAACGGCACCCAAGGGACCATGACCAGCACTGGCCCGTCACCCGCGACCGTGAATGCCAGGCTCACGCCATCGGAGCTGCGAGCGTAGCTGATCCGCGGCCCGGTTCTCACGATCCGACCTTAGCCGCACGCGGCCAGTCCGACCGGAGGGCTGTCAGCTGCCTGGACGCTGGCCGATGACGTACTCGAGAGGCGAAGGTCCCTGGCGCGGCAACGTTCTGATGCTGACGCACCCGGACGTTTCGAGCGCGGCGGTCAGGCGCTTTTCATCGAAGTCGGCGCCTCCGTTGCGGATCGTCTTCAGCGAGTTGGTGGCCTCCGCGACCGGGTCGGGCGGCGGCGCCATGCGGCCGAGGACGAGCCAGCCGCCGCGCTGTAGCGACCGGACGAGGCGCGGCATCGCGGCGTCAAGCACCGCTTCGCTGACGAAGAAGGTGGGGAACCAGACCGCGTCGTAACTCTCGGACTCATCAAGCTCGGTGACGTCCTCGTGCCGGACGGCGATCCGGTCGCTGAGGCCGGCGCCCTCGATGTTCGCTGCTGCGATCCGCAGGGCCGGGTCCCAGATATCGATGCCCGTGATGATGGCATTCGGCCAGGTACGAGCTGCTGCAATCGCGAGCAGGCCGATGCCAGTTCCGACGTCCAGGAAGGACCTAATGTCGCCGAGCTCGGGCGCGGCGGCCAGCGCGCCGGGGACCATCATCGAGCCGCGCCCCCAGCCGGCCATGATGTCCGGGTCCGTGAACGTCCAGCCCGGCGCACGCGATGGATCGTCCATCAGGTCCAGTGCCTGGCGCAAGCACATGCGGATCACTGCAGCGGTCATTTCACGTTGCGGCGGGGCCAGCTCATCCACCTGAGGCAGGTCAGCCGCTGCCGACACCGCGCGCAACGCGCGGGCGACGTCCGGATGCGCCGGCTCAGCGGCCTGAGCCAGCGTTGCCTCTGCTCCCACCGCGGCAAGCGCGTCAGTTGCGGTCATCCACCGGCCAACCGCGGTCATGACAGCTTCGAACGACATGGCCTGCTCCCTCCCTGTGCGACGGACCACATTCCGGCATTATGACCCCGGCGCTCACCTGGGCAGATCAGTGGAACTACGGGTAATAATCTTCCGGAGGAGATCACATGCGACTAGGCGTGCGCTCGGCGGCGGTCACGGTCGGGCGTGAGGCGGAGAGCGACATCCTGGCTCGCGCCGTCGACGGCGCTCGAGCCGGCCAGTCGTCCTGTGTGCTTGTCGTGGGTGAAGGCGGGGTCGGGAAGAGCCGCCTGCTGCACGATGCCGCCACAGCGGCGCGGCGAGCCGGGATCGGTGTGGCTGGCGGGCGGGCGGCGATCTCATCGCCTGCGCCGTTCAGTGTGGTCGCCGAGGCCTTGCGCTCCTGGATGCGCGGACATGAGCAACTCACCGCGCCGCCACCCTTCGATCAGGGGCTGCGGCTGATCCTGCCCGAGACAGCTGTCGCCGATGCCGCGGATCTCACCGGCGGGCAGCTACGGCTGCTCGCTCTTGAAGCCGCCGTCCGGGTGCTGCGCGAGATGGGTCGCAGCGGTGCCGTGCTCGCGCTGGATGACCTGCATGCCGCAGATCCTGACAGCCTCGAAGCCGTTCGCTACGTGGCTGCGGCGGGCGTCGAGGGCCTGACGATCCTCGCGGCTCTCAGGCCCGGCGAGACGAGCCCGGCCGATGAGCTGGTCCGTGTCCTGCGAGGCGATGACATCGCGGCCGTGATCGAGCTTGAGCCGCTGGGCGGGCGCGCGGTCGCCGACCTTCTTGCGGAACTGCTCGACGCGGCACCGCCTGCCGAGCTGGTCGCCGACGTGCTGTCTCGCACCGACGGCGTGCCGCTCTTTGTCGAGGAAGTCGTCGACGCTCACCTGCGCTCCAGGTCCGTGGTGGTCGAGGCTGGCTCGGCCCACTGGCGAGGCGGCCCTGTCGCATTGCCGCGTTCGGTGCGCGGGATGGTCGCGACGAGGCTTGAGCCGCTGCCGCGGCAGTTCAGGGACGTGCTTCTCGCCCTCGCCGTGACTGGCGTGCCCGACCCTCCCGGTCTGGTCCCGGCCGTCGCTGGAGCGGCCGACGACGTCGTAACTGAGGCGTTCAGGCACGGTGTAGAGGCGGGGTTGCTGGTCATAAGCGGCGGCGTGATCGCGTTCAGGCACGACATCATCCGCGAAGCCGTCATCGACGCAGCCGTTCCGCAGCTCGTCACGACCATGCACGGGCGCGCCGCCGTGGCCCTCGCGGCGGAGCCGACCCTGGCGCGCAGAGCGGCGCACCTGGTAGCGGCCGGCCGCAGTGATGAGGCTGCTGCGGTGTTCGCGGCCGCAG
>DATELR010000387.1:0-15908 GCA_035276345.1 Streptosporangiaceae bacterium
CGGTCGCGGCAAAGACGGACACGCCTCGGGCTGTGGAGCCCGAGGCTCAACCTGTGCCCGAGCACCCTGCCGACCAGCCCGTGCGCGCGGCGGGGCAGCGGGCCGCGCACGCGGGGCCGCCACGACCGGTCGTCACCGTGATCGACAACGCTGCCAGGACGACTCCGCCCTCGGTGGAACGTGCGCTTGCCGGTCCTTCGGCGCGCCGTGGCGATCTGCGCGGCGGGCGCGTCTCCGTCGTCCCTGGCGGGCACCGCCCCGGCAAGCCCGACATGCTCCAGCGCGATCGAGCGCGGGCGAAGCTTCCGATCGGCTTCAAGCCGCGGATTGTCGTGCTGGGCTGCACGGTCGGCGCTGGCCAGACGATGACCACGCTGCTCACCGGCGAGCTGCTGGCCGGCCTGCGGCCAGACCAAGTCGCTGTCATGGACCTCAACTCAGGACCTGGTTCGCTGGTGCGCCGTGCGGAGGCGCGGCCCGCGCCAAGTCAGGCCGCACTCACCGGCCGATCACGGCTCGTGGTGATCGGCCCACGCGGGCAAGGATCGGACCCGGACGGAACCGCTGGTCTCGCTGCTGACGTCAGCAGACCGCTTGACCCTGCGGCCGACGCGATCGCGTTCGAGGCCGCCACCGACCGGTACGACCTCGTCATCGCGGATCCAGCGACGATCGCGGTGCCGAAGCTGCTTGCGGTCGCGGACCAACTCGTGCTCGTCGCGCCAGCCAGCGGAGCGGCTCCTGGCGCCATCGCCATGACCTTCGAGTGGCTCGAGGCGCACGGTCAGTCCGGGCTAGCCGCCGGTTCGATCATGGTCCTGAATGGCGTCAGCAGACGCAGTGTCGCCGCCACCGATCAGGCGGAGCGCGTCTGCGCGGGCCGGTGCCGGGCCGTCGTCAAGATCCCGTGGGACGACCAGGTGCAGGGACAGATCGCGAAGCGGGCTCTGCCCGCCGGCCCGAGCGCTCAGCTCCGCCAGCACTGGGCCGGAGTCTTGAGCCCGCCCACCGCGGCCGCCTACACCGCGCTGGCCGGCATCCTCATCGCGGGCCTGAGCCAGGAAGCCGGCAGCCATCGCGAGCCGCAGCACGCCGGGCAGGCGCGAAAGTGAGCGCGCGCACAGCGAAGCGGAGCAGGCTCTCCGTCCGCTACTTCGATGACCGGATCCTGCTCACCGAGACGCATGCGTGGGCGTACTTCCGGGTGCCGACGATCTCGTACGAGTTCATGACGTCCCAGCAGCGCGAGTCGCTGGCGACGAACCTGACCGTGGCGCTGGCCGGCATCAGGATGGCCGACGCGGAGGTGCACCTGCGGATCGCGCATCGCAGCTATCCGGCTGCCGACTGGGCGACCGGCCTGCACGCGACATCCGACGGCGGGCCAGGCTGGGTCCAGTACCTGGATGAGATGTACCGCCAGGTGTGGGCCAAAGATTTCTGGACGAAAGAGGTCTACCTCGGCGTCCGATTGGGCCAGCGTGGCGTCCGCGCCCAGCTCACTGGGGGTGTGTTCGCCCAGTTCGGGCGTGCCTACAAGGCGAGCGAGCAACTGCTGGGACTCGAGGACGAAGCCGTGGTGCACGGCGAGATCGCCAAGTGGACCGAGCAAGCCGACCGGATCGGCCGCACGCTCGCGGCAAGTTCGCTGGCCGCGAGGCACGCGTCCGCGGACGAGGTCGCCTGGCTATTCAGGCACGC
This sequence comes from Streptosporangiaceae bacterium, assembly GCA_035276345.1. GTDB lineage: Bacteria > Actinomycetota > Actinomycetes > Streptosporangiales > Streptosporangiaceae > Chersky-822. The sequence goes on from DATELR010000387.1 coordinate 1,702, forward strand.
GATCACCGGCAGCCTGACCGATCCGCCACCGTCGGCAGCGCGCCGCCGCCGATGGGGTGCGGGCGAGATTGAAGCACTCGTCGAGGGCGAGATTCACAACGGGCGCACAGTTCTGCAAATGGTTCATCCAGAAGGGGAGTCCTGCACCGCATTCCTGTCGTTCTCGAGATTCCCCGATGTCATGTATTTCCCCGACGGGGAGCCGTGGCTGCACTACGCCGATTCGCTGCCTTTCCCAGTAGAGGCAAGCCTGCGGATGAAGCTCATTCCGCCCGCGAAGGCCAGCAGGGACGTCAGCCGCCGGCTCGCCCACGCCAGGGACATGGACGCTCACATCCGCGAGGCGGGCGCCGACATGCCCCTCGCGCTCGCTGAGCAGATCGAGGCGGCGCGGCTGCTCGAGCACGGGATTACGAAGGAACGCCTTCCGTTTGTGTATGGCTGGCATCGCCTCGCCGTCACAGCGCCAACCAGGGGGCTTTGCATCCGCCGAGCCGAGGCGGTGATCGAGCACTACCGCGACATCGGCATTGACGTGGTGAACTCGACGGGCGACCAGTTCTCCCTGCTGAACGAGGTCCTGCCCGGTGACAAGGTGCGGCTCACCTCCTACCTTCAGCGGCAGCCGCTCTACACGATCGTCGGCGGCATGCCGACAGCGACCGTTGACCTCGGCGACCGCATCGCCGACGAGGCGGGCTGGATCGGTCCCTATATCGGCGAGACGATCGGCCGGGCGAGGTCGGTGGTGCATTTCGACCCGCTGGTCGCGGCCGCCAGGAACCGGCCAACCGCCGTCGCCATTACCGGGGAGCCCGGCGGCGGTAAAACCACGCTGGCCCTGCTGCTGATCCTCCAGCTCGCCTTGCGCGGCGTGACGGTGGCCGTCATCGACCCCAAGGGCGATGCCGAGTCCCTGGTGAAGCTGCTCGCCGACCGCGGCCGGCTGGCACGGGTGCTGCCGCTCGGCAGCGCGGCTGCCGGTTTGCTCGACCCGTTCTCGTTCGGCGACGACCTCGCCGAGCGGCGGACCATGGCAGCAGAAACGCTGCGGCTGCTGCTCCCCGGCATGAGCGAGGAACGCGAGAGCGCCATGATCCAGGCGGTAGGCGCGGTCGCGGCGATGGAGCGGCCGAGCCTGGGCCAGGTCGTCGACCATCTGGAGGCGGCAGAAGACGCAGCGTCGAAGAACCTGGGCGCGGTGCTGCGCTCGATGTCGGAGATGCGGCTGGCCAGATTGTGCTTCGCGCCGTCCGGCGGCGAGCGGATTCAGGCGGAAGGCTGGACGACGGTCTTCACGCTAGCTGGGCTGACGCTGCCGGACTCCGGCCTGAAGCGGGATGACTACTCCTATGAGCAACGGTTGTCCGTCGCGCTCTTGTATCTGGTCTCGCAGTTCGCGAGGCGGCTGCTGAACGGGATGGACCGGCGGATCCCCAAGGCCATCGTGCTAGACGAAGCCTGGGCCGTGACGTCCACACCGCAGGGCGCCAAGCTGATCCCCGAAGTGTCCAGGATGGGCCGGTCCAGGAACACGGCGCTGGTGCTGGTCTCGCAGAACGCGGGCGACCTGCTCAACGAGCAGGTGACTAACTGCCTCTCAGCCGTCTTCGCGTTCCGGTCGACGGAACGGTCCGAGGTGGGGTCGGTCATGTCACTGCTCGGCGTTGATCCGTCTGAGGAACATCAGGCCGTCCTGCGCGGCCTTGGCAACGGGGAGTGCATCTTCAGGGACCTCGACGGCCGTGCAGGCCGGATCGTCGTCGACCTTATCTCCGATGATGTGCGTCGCTGGCTGGACACGAACCCCACCAGGGCCCGATCGGCTGAGGCCCCGGAGTCCGGGCGGGACGCGCAACAGGTTGCCGGCAGGCCATCCGGTTCGGCGAAGCCGGTCTGGCCACATGCCGGGCACGGGGGGCAATCGAAAGGTCAGCACACCGCGCACGGCCGTCCGCCGAGTCCAGTCCAGGCGCCAGCCCCCTGAGCGCTCATCCGATCCCCGAAATCCCCCGGAGCACCCGAGATGTTCACCATCCGCCGAGCACCTCGCAAGGCCGCGATCGCGCTGGCCATGCTTGTCGTGCTCATCGGACTGGTGCGCGCGGGAGCCACCGCGGCCGGGCCGGCGACGTCCCATGTGGCCGTCACGGCGGGGATAGCGGAGACATCGGGCACCGCGAAGCCGCTGGGTAAGGCAGCGTCGGGCAAACCGCTGTCGGCCAGGACCGTGTCGGCCAGGACGCTGTCAGCCACTTCGACCGCACTGCCGGCAGGCGGTCCATGCTCGGTGCCGGGCATCGGCGACATCGCGGGTCTGCTTGGCTTCTGCTCGCTTGGCCAGTCAGGGATCCTCGGCGGCATCAATAACCTTTGCCAGCCTGGAGTGCCTCAGCCAGAGTCGGCGGCGACCGGTGTTAACGCCCTGATCAAGCCGCCAGCCTCACCAGGCAAGCAGATTGCGACGCCCTACAACCAGTACGGCATGGCCGGGCAGTACTGGGCGCCCACTGACCTGCAGTGCTCGGACATGACGTCCCTCATCGGCAACGACGTTGCCGGGATGCTCTTTGACTTCGCGAAGGCGCTGGACCGGGTAACGATTACCGTCTACCAGTCAGCGGCCGGCGAGGGCATCCTCGGCTGGCTGCAGGGCGTGACCGACCGCTTGATCAGCGGTCTTGGCAATGCCGTCTACTTCCCTTACGTGGCCATCGTGGTCATTCTCGCCGCCATCTGGCTGGCCTGGCAGGGCCTGATCAGAAAGCGCGGCACCAGGACGATCGAGGGCACCATCTGGATGGTCGTCGCGTGCGCGGCGGCGATCTGGCTGATCGGGCGGCCGGCCGATTTCACCGGTCTGGGCAAGGGAGTCTCTGACGGCATCAGCACCACCTTGAACACCGCCTTCGCCAACTTGCCCAGCCCAGGACAGTCGAGCTGCCTGCCCGTGAAAGGGCACGACCCGCAGATCAGCCCGTCCAGCTACAGCTACACCTCGAGCCGAACGGTCGTCGACCAGAACGCGAACGAGCTCTGGACCGTTCTGGTCTGCAAGCCGTGGCTGGACGGTGAGTTCGGGACGACGGCCGTCACCGCGAATGGGCGGCCGACGCCGGTCTCGGCCTTCGCGCGCCAGCTGCTCTGGTCGCAGGCCATGGCCGTCAATGAGCGGCCCACTACGACGCTGATCAACGCCAAACAGGCGGCCTACGAAGGCATCGCGCAGACGATCAAGACGAAAGACCCGTCGGTTTATCCGCTGTTCCAGGGCAAGCAATGGACCACCAGGCTCGAGATCGCGTTTGCCGCTCTGCTCGCGGCCGTCGTGGCCGGGGTGCTGGTGCTGCTGATTTCGGTAACCCTGATCCTGCTGAAGCTCGGGTTCTTGCTGCTGCTCATTGTCGGCCCGTTCTTCCTGCTGATCGGGACGCATCCCGGATTCGGGCGGGTGGTCGCGGTCCGGTGGTTCGAGATGCTCGTCGGTGTCCTGCTGAAACAGGCTGCCGTGGCGCTCGCGCTAAGCGTGCTGCTCTACTGCTACGCACTCATCATGGGAACCTCAGACGCGGCGTTGCCCTGGGCGCTGAAGATCCTGATGATCACGCTGGTCACGGTGGCCGTGGTCATTTACCGCAAGCCATTCCAGCACCTGTTCGCCGCGGTGGGCTACGGCGCGATCGGCGCTACCGAACGGTCCGAGGCGGATCTCAGCCGGGCGGCGGCCAAGGCCAGGGAGAACACCAGGGCCGCGGCGTCCCTCACCATGCCCGGTTTCGCCGCCTACCGGGCCGCTCGCTGGGCCAGGCGGAATCCGGCCCAGGCCGCTGGCCTGGCGCTCAACGCAGCGACGGCGGCGAGTACGGCTGGCGTGGCCGCGGGCGCGGCGGCCGGGACCGAGGCATCCGGCGCTGAGGAGAACGCAGCAGCCGCACAAGCAGGTGTCACCGCCGGCGCTGGCGACGCGACGGGCAGCAGCGCGGGCGCCGGCGCGACCGGCCGCGCACGGGCCTGGGGCGCTTCCGCAGGAACGGCATCGGCCAGCGATGCACCACCATTGCGGCTTCCGCCCAGCCAGGGAGCTCCGGCGAGCTGGGGGACCAACGGATCCTCGGAGCCAGCCGCAAAGGGCGCCGGATCTGCCGCGCCGCCGTTGCCGCCGCTGGCCAGATCGGCCGGCGCATCTTCCGGTGGCCAGGTGAGGTCGGCGGCAAGCAGGGCGGGTGTAGCGCAGCGGCAGTCGGGTTCGGCGGCCCCGGCCAGACGGCCGTCGCCGGGCGGATCGGGCGGTTCAATACCGGCTGGCATCCCGCCGTCATGGAGCTCGCGCGGCCAGGCGCCTCGACGGCCGGCTCCGCCGCAGCGGAGCCCTGCTGCGGATCGAGCGGCACCGCAGCAACCCCGCCGGCAGCGGGCCGCTGCAGCTGACCGCCCGGCGCGACCGTGGAGCCGGTCGGGTGAGGGGCCGGCTCGCCAGGACGCACCACGTCAGGACAGTCCACGTCAGGAAAGGCCGCGTCAGGAAAGGCCGCCGCGCCGCGGCGGGGAGTCCGGCCGGCCTGCCAGGGATTCGAGCGGGCAATCATCGCGGGGAGGATCTGGCGCGCCCTTCGGCCTGCAGCCCAAGTCCGCCGACGAACCGTCGGCGAGCCCGTTCTGGAGCCGGCCGATCTGGCGGCGGAAGTAGCTGATCGGGCGTGGAGCTAACACCGGTCCAGCGAGTCGCCGCCTTCGCAGTGGTCGTGCTGGTCCTCGCCGGGCTCGGGGTTTACCTGTTCCTCCCGCGGCCCTCGGCAGCGGCGGACGCCGGCGGAGCGTCGCCCCGGCATTCGCCAAGACCCACGAACGGCCCAAGCTCGGCTAGTCCCGTTCCCGCTGGCGCGGCGCAGCCCGACATCTATCAATGGCTTCCGTTCACAAAAGCGGGCCTGGCCAGCGCCGCCGCCGCGACCACGGCCTTCGCTAGGGATTACGGCACCTATTCCTACGCAGAAACAACGCAGGCATACCTGGCGCCGATGCGGCCGCTGATGAGCGATCAGCTTGCTGCGGTGATCGGCCGCGCGTTCGAGGCTCCGGGGCTGGCCGCGACCAGGACCAACACCAAGCAGGTGGCGACGGCGACGGCCGGCATCCTCGTACTGCGCGCGTTCGGCCCCACCAGCCTGACCTTCGTCGTCGCGGTCTCACAGCGCATCACCAGCACGAAAGGGACCCACAAGCAGGTCACCAAATACGCCGTTACCCTGACCGGCACCGGTTCCAGGTGGCAGGTGAACGACATTGAGCTCGCCGTGGCTGGCAATCAGTGATCAGGCTGCCGGGCGGTCTTGCTAAGCCTGCCCTGATCGGACTTGCCGCCTTGCTCGTGCTCCTCGTTGTCGGAGCGTTGCTGGCACCCGTCATGCTCTTCGCGGGCGGCGGGATCATGTTCTCCACTGGCAGCACCTGCGCCTCCGGCACGGTTACAACCGCGCAGCCGCCGGTCAGCACGCAGGCCAGCGACTCGATTCCGGCCAATTACCTGAGCCTGTTCAAGTCGATCGGCGCGAAGTACAAGGTGCCGTGGGTGGTGCTCGCTGGCATCGGCAAGATCGAAAGCGACGATGGCCGTACCACGCTGCCAGGCGTGCGAAGCGGTTCCAACGCGTTCGGCGCGGCCGGGCCGATGCAGATCGGGATCGGCGGCGCGTCGACCAATACCTGGGGCGGAGCGCCGGTGCACCCGGCGGGCCAGCACGTCGACGGGGTCGCCACAGACGCGAACGGCGACGGCGTCGCCAGCGTCTACGAGCCAGCCGACGCCATCGCCGGAGCGGCCAAGTACCTGCTTGAGCACGGAATCCTGACGAGCATCCCGACCGCGATTTTCGCCTACAACCACCTGGACTCTTACGTCGAGTCGGTGCTCGGCTGGGCCAGCCGCTATGCCAGCGGCGGGTTCCTGGTCAGCTCGCCGGTCGGCAGCAACGCACCAGAATGCGGGCCGGCTATCGGCCTGACATCCAGCACTAAAGCGTCTGCGGCGATCGCCTTCGCCAGGCTGCAGATCGGCAAGCCGTATCTGTGGGGCGGCACAGGGCCCGACGCCTTCGACTGTTCAGGCCTGACGATGATGGCTTATCGCACGGCCGGCGTGGACATTCCGCGGACGGCCGCTGAGCAGTGGACGTGGGGCCCGCGGGTGGATCCGAGCCAGGTCCAGCCGGGAGATCTCATCTTCTTTGTCGGTGCGCACGGGTCCAGGGCCGCGCCAGGGCACGTCGGCATCGTCATCGGTCACGGCATGATGATCGACGCGCCATCGCAGGGCCTGCCGGTGCGGATCGAGCCCTACTCGGTCGCAGGAGCGGTGGGCTTTACGAGGCCATGGGCGCACGGCGGCATCAACCAGGGTGCGGGCAGAGCGGGCGGACCCGGCGCCAAGGCCAGCCCTGCGATCGCCAACCGATGATCACAGCGGATGGCCGCACTTGCGGCATGCCGTAGTGTCTGGCATTCATAGGCACAAGCCGGACTCGCCGGACCTGAGGAGCCTGCATGGACTTTGAGCTTTCGGATGAGCAGCGGCTGCTCAGGGACACCATCAGGTCATTCGTCGATGCGCAGATCCGCCCGGTCGCCAGGGAATGGGAGGAATCCGGCCGCTATCCGGAGGAGATCGTCGCGACCATGCGGGAGATGGGTCTCTTCGGCCTGCTCGTGCCGGAGGAGCACGGCGGCATGGCCGCCGACATGGTGTCCCTGGCGGTCGTGTTCGAGGAGATCTCGCGCGGCTGGATGGGCGTCGCTGGGATCATCGGCAGCCATTCGCTGTCGTGCTGGATGATCGCGGCCTACGGGGCGGCGGAGCAGAAGAGCGCGCATCTGCCGGCGCTGGCGACCGGCGAGCGCCGGACCGGGATCGGCCTGACCGAGCCCGGGGCAGGCAGCGACCTGCAAGGCATCGCGACCACCGCGCGCCTGGACGGCGACCATTACGTCGTCACTGGCCGCAAAACGTGGATCACCAACGCCAGGCACGCGGATCCGCTACCGGTCCTGGTCAAGACCGACCCGTCGGCCACGCCCGCGCACAAGGGCATGTCGGTGCTGCTGATAGACCCGGCGGCGGACGGTTTCGAGGTGCTGAGAGACCTGCCGAAGCTCGGCTACCGAGGACCGGAGACCTGCGAGCTCGTTCTTGACGCCGTGCGCGTACCCGCGCAGAACCTGCTGGGCGGCACGCCGGGCCGGGGACTCCAGCAGGTGCTGGCCGCCCTGGAGAAGGGCAGGATCAACATCGCGGCCCGGGCGGTCGGCGTCGCGCAGGAGGCCTACGACCAGGCGTTGCGTTACGCGGGCGAGCGCGAGGCCTTCGGGCAGAAGATTTCAGGATTCCAGGCCGTTCAGCTGAAGCTCGCGGATATGGCCATGAAACTGCAGGCTGCCAGGTTGCTGACGTACTGGGCGGCGTCGCAGGCCGATGCCGGTCACCGGGCGGACCTGGAGTCCGGCCTGGCCAAGGTCTACGCGTCCGAGGTGGCGCAGGAATGCGCGTTCACCGCGATGCAGGTACATGGCGGTTACGGCTACTCCAAGGAGTTCACGGTCGAGCGGCTTTACCGGGACGCGCCGCTGATGGTTATCGGCGAAGGGACCAATGACATCCTGCGAACCGTTATTGCGGAGTCCCTGATCAGTGGCCGAGGACGCGTCGGCTGATCTCGATCAGCTCCGCCGTTCAGCACCGCTGGCTATGCTCACGAGGTAGGTCAACTCCCTGATCAGCGTCGCTGCGCCGTCACCCGTGCGCGCCCCGAACAACCCCGAGGAGATTGCTCATGGATGGCTCTGGCCGCGGACGAGCCAGCAGGACCAAGCGCACCTTGGGCGTCCTGTTCTGCGCGGCAGTCGGCGTCGTGCTGATCCCGAGCGCGGCAGCGATGGCATCGCACCAGACCGAAGGGGCGACGACCGCGGCATCGGCAACGCTCAAAGGGAAGATCATCGGAATTGATCCTGGCCACAATGGCCGGAACTGGACCGACCCGAGCTTTATCAACAGGAAGATCTGGAACGGCAGGGAGTGGGAGAACTGCGACACGACGGGAACGCAGACAGCCAAGGGGTACACCGAGGCGCGGTTCACGTTTAACGTGGCGACCTACCTCGCGGCAGACCTAAGGAGGGACGGCGCCAAGGTTGTCCTGACGAGGAAGAACAACCGCGGGGTCGGGCCGTGCGTCGATCGGCGCGCCAGGATACTCAACCGCGCCCACGCCAACGTGTCCATCGACATCCACGCCGACTACGGCCCGTCAACGGGACGCGGTTTCACCGTCCTCCAGCCCGTCGCGGATGGCCCGAACAACAAGGTGATCAAGCCGTCGGTCCGTTTCGGCCACGATGTGCACCTGGCGATGCGTCGCCATACCCGGATCATGATCAGCAACTACTACGGTCACGACGGCTATATCTTCCGCAATGACCTCGCAGGCCTGAACCTGACCAGGATGCCGAAGGTTCTCATCGAGTGCGGGAACATGCACAACCGGACAGACGCCCGGATGCTCTCGTCCGAGGCGGTGCAGCGATCGATTGCCAGGGCGCTGGAAGCGGCAATCATCCGGTTCCTCGGGGGTCATTGAGCGTTGGCGCCCGGATGTCAGATATGGGGGCCGGACAACCGCCGCGAACTCGCGGCGGGATCGCTGACCACGCGTCCCTGGCGGGTTGCCGCGGCCGCCGTCGCTAGCATCGCCGTGAGCCTCGGTGGCGCGGCATGCTCAGTCATCGGCCAGCCCTCGGCCGCGTCGACCAGGCACCCGTCCACGGCTCCTTCCGGCGACGACCACACGTCAGGCTCGGCCAGCCCGCGAACCCGGGGCGGCTCGAAGCCGCTCGCCGGGAAGGTCATCGGCATTGACCCCGGCCACAACGGGCGCAACAACACCGATCCGTCGTTCATCGACCACCAGATCTTCAACGGCAGATCGATGGAGGCCTGCAACACGGTTGGCACGCAGACAGCTGGCGGCTATACGGAGGCACGCTTCAACTTCAAGGTCGCGATGCACCTGACCGCCGATCTTCGCGCTGACGGAGCGCGGGTGGTGCTGACGAGGCGGAATAACCACGGCATCGGCCCCTGCGTCAACAGACGCTCGACGATGCTCAATCACACCGACGTTGCCATCGATATCCACGCTGACGGCGGCCCGACCTGGGGCCGCGGATTTACGGTGCTCGAACCCGTCGCCGACGGCCCGAATAGGAAGGTTATCGCGTCGTCGGTGCGATTCGGTCATGACGTGCACCGGGCATTCCTCGCCCGTACGCCGCTCAAGGCAAGTGACTACTACGGTCACGATGGCTATAAATTCCGCGACGACCTCGCCGGGCTCAACCTCACAGCGGTGCCCAAGGTGCTCATCGAGTGCGGCAACATGCCCAACCACGCCGACGCTGCCCTTCTGACGAACCCGCGCGTTCAGCGGGAGATCGCCAGAGCCCTGGAAGCCGCGATCATCCGGTTTCTGACCGGCCGGTGGCCCTCTGGTCAGAGCGCTGCGTAAGCAGCAGGACCGCCGAGCCGAAGCTGTGTCAGATCGTGCCACTCGTCACTATGCTCACGAGATAGATCATTGCCCGATCGTTCCTGACAGCGTGCGGTTCATCCCATGACCTCATTTGTCCGGCATGTATGCCACGCAGCTTTCAGTCGGCATGGAGGAGAGCGCATGGGTCACGCCCGCTGCCGGATGGCGTGGGCTGCTGCGCTGGGCCTCATAGTGGGCCTGGGCACGTCGGCGTGCACGATTGTCGGCCCGCCGGCAGGTGTAGGGACAGATCCGGCGTCCACATCAGCAGGCCACCCCAGCCAGCATCCGTCGCCCTCAGCTTCCAGGCACCGTCCCAGCCCGGTCGCCAAGCCGCTCGCGGGAAAGATCATCGGGATCGACCCGGGCCACAACGGCCTGAACCACACCGACCCCGCATTCCTGAACCGCCTGATCTGGAACGGCCGTGAGCGCGAAACATGCGACACCACAGGAACGCAGACTGCTGGCGGCTACTCGGAGGCGCTATTCAACTTCAACGTCGCCGTCTATCTCAGGGCAGATCTGCGCAGGGATGGCGCCAAGGTCGTGATGACCAGGCCGAACAACAACGGGGTCGGCCCGTGCGTCGATAAGCGCTCGCAGATCATCAATCGGGCACACGCCGACGTCGCGATCGACATTCACGCCGATGGCGGTCCCGTCACGGGGCGCGGATTCACAGTGCTTGAGCCGATCGCTGACGGCCCCAACGACCGCGTCATCGGATCCTCGCTACGGTTCGGCGCCGACGTGCACCAGGCATTCATCGCGGACACGCCGTTCCACATCTCTGACTACTACGGTCACGACGGCTATATCCGCCGGGATGACCTGGCAGGCCTGAACCTCACGACCGTCCCCAAGGTGCTGATCGAGTGCGGCAATATGCCGAACGCCGCCGACGCGGCGCTGCTGACGTCGCCGAAGGTCCAGAAGGAAGTCGCGCGGGCGCTTGAAGCGGCCATCATCCGGTTCCTCACTGGGCGGTGGCCGCCGGGCACCGCCGGATGACGTAGGACATCATCACAGCTTCGACCTTCGCCTCATCAGAGGTCGCCAGGCACCACCGTCGGCTGTTTGTACTTCGGCGCGATCTGGTCGTTCCAGATAGTCGCGAAGCTACTTTTCGCCGTGTTGGCTTTCGCGGAATAGCGGTTGGCCGTGTTGTAAGCGGTCGACTGGCTCGATAGGAAGCAGCCCTTCTGCTCCTCTTGTGCCCAGGTCAGATAGTTGTTGTCGGCCTGCAGGGAGTAGTCAAGAGCCTGGGTCAGGTCAGCCTTTGCCGCGCCTCCGCTTGGCAGCGCACTCACGCTGAGTCCCTGGGCCTGGGCGTATTCGGATTGACGCTGGCCCGCGGCAGTCTGAATCGCTGCGACATCGGTGGACATCTGGCCGGGGGACAGGCTGGAGCAGTTGTCTCCGATGTCGAGTACCGCTGTCTGGAGCGTTTGATGTGTCTGGGCCATCGCCGACAGCAAGCTGCTCATTTTGGCTGCCTGGGTATGGCCCGCGGCCGCGGAACCGGAGTGTCTGGGTGGAGTGGACGACGGCCCGTGCCCGCGGTTCAGCAACGTCACGGTGATGGCCGCTGCCGCGGCGGCGACGACCAGAGTGCCGATCACGGCGCCGATCAGGGGGCCGCGGGACCGCCGCGGCCTCTGTTGCGGCGGATATTGCGGCCAGCCTGGCCCGCTCGGACCGCCAGGATCGGGATAGGTCTGGTGCGGCTGGAACTGGCCGTAGGGTGCTTGCTGGCCAGGGCCTGCCTGCCATGCCTGGCCTGGCGCTTGCTGGCCATACCACTGCTGAGCTGGCCCTTGTTGTCCGCCGGTTGCCGGCCAAGCTTGCTGATGTCCGCTGGGCGGCGCCGGATATCCCTGCGCGCTCGGCTGGCCCGTGGTTATCGTCTGCTCATCCGGAACCGCCTGCGGCCCGGCGACCGCGGCGGCAAGTTCGGTGGCCTGGTACTGGGGCTTGGCCTGCTCGTTGGCGTCGGGGGCTGGGACCATGGTCGGACCGCCGTCGGCGTCGAGCGAGCCGGGCATCAAGCCGAGCGCACGGCCCAGGTCAGCCGCAAACTCCGAGCACGACGGGTAACGACCGGCCGGTGCCTTATCCATCGCCTTTGCGAGCACCCGGTCAATGCCAGGGGGAAGTCCGGGCTGCACCTTTCTCGCCGATGGTGGTTGCTCCGACAAATGCGAATTAATCAGCGCGAATATGTTCGGGCCAGTGAATGGCGGGACGCCGCAGAGCAGTTCGTATGCCGCGCACGCCAGTGAGTACTGATCGGCGCGCCCGTCAAGACCCCGTCCCTCGATCTGCTCGGGTGCGATGTAGTCAAGCGTGCCTACGAACTGGCCGGTGGTCGTGAGGTTGCTCGCGACCGCCTGCTTGCTGATTCCGAAGTCGGACAGGTAGATGTGCTCGGTCACTGGCCCCGATGTGTTCATATCGCGATGGGCGCCGTCGATAAGCATGTTGGCGGGTTTGACATCCCGATGCACCAGGTTGTGCGTGTGCGCCATATCCAGCGCGGACGCCACCTGGTTGATGATGTTCCACGCTCTGGCAGGCGGCAAAGCGGTGCTGTCAGCCAGGAGCGATCGCACGTCGCCGCCCTGCACGTACCGCATCGAGATGAACAGGCAGCCGCCGGCGTCACCGGCGTCGTATACCGGGATGATGTTGGGATGCTCGACGGTCGCCGCAGCCCGTGACTCCCTGATGAACCTGGTTCGGAACGCGTTGTCAGCCGCCAGGCTCGGGGCGAGCACTTTCAGCGCGACCCGGCGGTCGAGGCGTTCATCGTAAGCGCGGTAGACAACCGCCATCCCGCCCTGGCCGATCTGCTCCTCCAGCAGATAACCAGCCACCCTTTCGCCCGGCTTGACATCGGCAGGGGCCGGCGTGTTGTCGTCGGTCAACGCATCATCCTCGGGGCCAGGCAGCAAATGCAGTCACGCGCCCGCGGCTGTGTCGACGAAATTCCTGGTCAACGCAATATGGCGGCGAGCACGTCAGATTACTTTAGCCTCTCCCGCTGCCGCCGGAAATAGGACAGTTACTTACCTTGTAATTAGCCGGTTCCCAATGCCTGTCTGCCCACGAGACGCGGTTATTCGGTTTCGGTGGCTGGGAGAAGGTCATCGTGCAGTTCGGCTCGGGAAGTTGGCGGTGACTGCCGAGCAACTTCGTGCTCGTGGGTTGGCGTTCATGACTTCAGGTTGCGGGCGAGGCGGAAGAATTCGGTGCCGAGCATCGTGTGGAGCAAACGCTGGGGAAGCATTGACGGAACAATCGGGTACTGAGTGCGGTGCCGCGCCAGCGCCTCCAGTTTGCGGTGAAGGTATCTGCTGACAGACACCTCGCAGGAGCCTTGCGGCTCGATTTCGACCGGGAGCTCGGCCTCGCTAGCGGCGCCGACGCCGCGGCCGTCATACGGCCTGACCGGCGTGCGTGACAGAACAAGGCAGGTGAGACTTTCCTTGGCCACCACGTGGGCGGTGCGCGCGCCGCCGACCAGGCCGAGCTCGCCGAAGTAGTCTCCCGCCTGCATGCGCCGGAGGTGGACGAGCCCGCCGTCGGCCTGTTCCAGCAGAGCGTCGGCCGTCCCGTTGAGTATCAGGTACAGCGCGTCGGCGGGCTCACCTTGCTCGACTACGTAGGTTCCCGGGGGGAACCACTGCACTCGCACGTCGTCCCTGGTCAGCCCCATCGTGGACGACTCGCCGGCGAACAACGCGATCGCCTGCAGCGCGGCGCGATCGGTCGCCCGCTGCCCGGAGGAGGTGATCCATCGCGCCAGCTCCTCGGCCATGGAGGTTAGCTGGGGCGGGAAGACGGCATGGTACAGCCGCTGGCCCCCGTTGCGGTCGCCCGTATGCGTGCCGAACGCCTGGGTGGTCAGTTCCGAAATCGCGACGTGGTCCGGGTGGCCGTACCCGTCGTCCGCGCCGAAGGCAATGACCGTGTCCGGATCGAACTGCCGCATGATTTCGACGATCGCTCCTTCCAGCGAGGACCGATGCTGCTGGAGGGTTCCGTCCGGGTAATTCAGCACTTGTACGTGCTGCACGCCAAGCTCGGCAGCGGCCGCGCCGAGTTCGCTCTCCCGGACAGTGCCGAGTGTGCGCCTCGTCGCGGCCGAGGCATCGCGGATCTGCCCCCGTTCCCCGCGAGTTGCGGAGACGATCATGACCTCAGCGCCCGCCTCGGCCGCCCGGGCCATCGTGCCGCCAGCGCAGAACACCTCGTCGTCCGGATGCGCGAAGACACCAAGCAGCCGCTTTGCTGAGCCTGGTCCTTCGTCCACGCTGACCTGCTAACAGCCCTCGCGGGGGACGAGGCCGTCAACGTCCACCGCGCGATCCTGGTACGTCGTCTCAACGAACGCGAGGAACTGCTCTACGTCGCGCAGGGTCGAAACCAGGCCCACCGATGCCCGAAGCGCACCGCCACTCGGCAGGCCGAGAAGGTCGAGGTACTGATCCATTGTGCGGGCACGCCCAGCGAGCGCGCGGCGCCAGTCGGCCTTGGTGAGCGCGAACGCACCCTCGCCCGCTCCCGGGTTGCAGAAGCATCCGGTGCGGATCGAGATCCCGGCCGCGGCGGTACCCCGAG
>DATELR010000388.1:0-16268 GCA_035276345.1 Streptosporangiaceae bacterium
CCGGCGATAAGTTCGACGGCGGAGGCGGCGGCGCGATCTTCGCCCGGGGCGGCCGGCTCAAGGTCGTGAACTCGACATTCATCGGCAACCACTGCGAGCGCACCGGCCCCGATCTCGGCGGCGCGGCTATCAGGGCGCTCAGCCAGTACCGGAACAGGCCGCTCTACATCGTGCACAGCACGTTCAAAGGCGGCTACTGCTCTAATGGCGGCGCACTGAGCAGCATTGGCGTGTCGTGGGTCGTGCTGAACAGCTTGATGATCCATAACAAGGCTGTCGGGCACGGGGCAAACCCGCCGCGGTCGGGAACGCCAGGCGGCGGCAGCGGTGGCGCCATCTACAACGACGGCGACACATACCACCTGCAGATCTCCGGGACGGTGATCAAGTACAACCACGCCAGGGAGGGCGGCGGCGCGATCTTCTTCGTCAGCAACGACCGCACAGGGACCTTGCGGATCATCCGGTCCACTCTGCATGACAACCCGAACGCCGGATTCCACACGGCCGGCTATCCGGGCATCTTCTTCCTCGGCAGGGGCCACCCGGTCGTCGTCCGCTCGACGATCAACTAGCCGGCTCCGTTCGGCCTGGTGCCTCGCAGAACAACGATCGCGCGCGACGCGGCCTCTATCCGCAGCACCGAGCCAGCCCAGCCAGCTGTGCCCAGGCGATCCTGATTTCCTCCGCCAGCGCCCTTCACATCGGCCAGAGCTGCCACGCCGGTGTCGACCAGCACCTCCCACGCGGTGCCGGGCGACCCAAACGTGTCAGGCACGGTAAACGTCACCGGACCCTGGCTCGCGTTAATCAGAAGAATGAAGTCGGCATCGGTAATTCGCTCTCCCCGCGGGCCTGGTTCAGTGATGGCGTCGCCGTTCACGCACACAGCCAGGGCTCTCGCGTCCCAGGAATTCCAGTCGGCGGGACCCATCTCGTGCCCGGCAGGGGACAGCCAGATGATGTCCCGCTGGCCGTCACCCGAATCGCCGGCCTGCCCGCTGAAGAACCGGCGGCGCCGGAAGACCGGATGTGCCTTGCGGAGCGCAGACAGCGTCGCGACGAATTCGATCAGGTCAGAATGCTTCGCGGCGGCGTCCCAGTCGACCCAAGAGACCTCGTTGTCCTGGCAGTAGCTGTTGTTGTTGCCGTGCTGCGTACGGCCGAGTTCATCCCCTGCGAGCAACATCGGAATGCCCTGTGAGAAGAACAGCGTCACCAGGAAGTTCCGCGCCTGCCGGTCCCGCAGCGCATTGATCTCGGGATCGTCAGTCGCCCCTTCAGCGCCGCAGTTCCATGATCGGTTATCGTCCGTGCCGTCGTGGTTGTCCTCACGGTTGGCCTCGTTGTGCTTGCGGTCATAGCTGACCAAGTCGGCGAGGGTGAAGCCGTCATGGCAGGTCACGAAGTTGACCGAGGCAACTGGGCGCCGAGCGCTGGTCTCGTACAGGTCGCTGGAGCCGCTGAGCCGCGAGGCCAGTTCCGGCAGCTGTCCGCGTGATCCGCGCCAGAAGTCCCGCACGGTGTCCCGGTACTTCCCATTCCATTCGGTCCATAGCGGCGGGAACTTGCCCACCTGATAGCCGCCTTCGCCGACATCCCACGGCTCGGCAATGAGCTTGACCTGCGAGACAAGCGGATCCTGCTGCACCAGATCGAAAAACGCGGAGAGCCGGTCGACATCGTGCAGTTCCCTGGCAAGTGCCGAGGCAAGGTCGAACCGGAACCCGTCGACGTGCATGTCGTCGATCCAGTACCGCAGCGAGTCCATGATCAGCTGGAGCGCATGCGGGTGCCGCACGTTCAGGCTGTTGCCGCAGCCCGTGTAGTCCAGATAGACCGCCGGGTTCTCGTCAGCGAGCCGGTAGTACGCGGCGTTGTCGATGCCGCGGAAGCTGAGCGTCGGACCAAGCTCGGCCGCCTCGGCGGTGTGGTTATAGACGACGTCGAGAATGACCTCGATTCCGGCCTGATGGATCGCCTTGACCATCGCCTTGAACTCCGCGACGTGCCCGTGGGCGGCGGCCGCCGAGCCGTAGCCCTGGTGCGGCGCGAAGAAGCCGATGGTGTTGTAACCCCAGTAGTTCGTGAGCCCGCGTTCGGCGAGGATCGGCTCAGGTACGGACTGATGGACGGGCATCAGCTCGATCGCCGTGACGCCGAGGCGCTGCAGGTGCTCGATGATGGCAGGCGATGCAATGCCCGCGTAGCTCCCGCGCAGCTCCGGCGGGACACCTGGATGGCGCAGCGTCAGCCCGCGAACATGCGCCTCGTAGATCAGCGTCTCGTGATAGGGCGTGCGCAGCTGCTGATCTCCTGCCCAGTCAAAGTACGGGTTAATGACGACATTCCTTGGCATGAACGGAGCGCTGTCGTCCATGTTGAGCGCGGCCGGATCTGAGCCCCCTCGTACGTAAGAAAAGAGCGCCGGATTCGGCGTGACCTCGCCATCGATGGCCTTGCCATAGGGATCCAGCAGCAACTTCGCCGGATTGCAGCGATGTCCCCGGCGCAGGTCGTAAGGGCCGTGCACGCGATAGCCATACTTCTGACCTGGGCCGACGTCCGGCAGGTAGCAGTGCCACACAAAGCCGTCGACCTCGCTCAGCGCGATCCGAGATTCGCTGCCGTCGGTGTCGAACAGGCACAGCTCAACCAGTTCAGCGACCTCTGAGAAGATCGCGAAGTTAGTACCCGAACCATTCCATACGGCGCCAAGGGGATAAGCAGTACCGGGCCACACGCGCATCAGGTGACCTTACCTGCTCATCACAGGCCTCGTCCTGTCGGCGATGCCTGCCAGGTCCAGTCCCGGCGGCAGTGTGCCGAACGTCACACCCGGCCCGCCGTAGCCTGCGTCCTCGCCGGCCAGCCGCGACGCGCAGAAGGCATCACTGACCGGCGCGGGCGCAAGCCTGGTCAGCAGCGCCGCCTCCATCACGCAGGTCAGCAAGCCGGCCAGCGCGCGAGCCCGGTACGGCCCCGTTGCCGGTGCGGCCGAGATCTCGGCCAGCATCCCCCAAAGGCGTTGCATGGACGCATCAAGGATGCGGTTCGCGCCGGCCGCCTTGTCGAGTTCCGCGCGGAGCGCATCGATGCTGCCTGGGGAACGCGTGAGCGCGCGTAGCAGGTCGAGCGCGGTGACGTTGCCTGAACCCTCCCAGATCGAGTTTAGCGGCGCATCGCGATAAAGCCTGGGCATGACCGATTCTTCGACGTAGCCGTTGCCGCCGAGGCACTCCAGCGCCTCGCCGACCACCATCGGGGTTCGTTTGCAGATCCAGTGCTTGGCCGCCGGCAACACCAGCCGGAGCAGCGCGGCTTCGCTCGGATCGCCCCTGGCGGCCTGGTCGGCGGCAGCGGCGAGGCGAACAGCGAGCGTGGTCGCTGCCTCTGACTCCAGTGCAAGATCAGCGAGCACGGCCGTCATCGCGGGCTGGCTCGCCAGCAACGCGCCGAAGGCGCTCCGGTGGCTCGCGTGATGAGTCGCCTGGACGCAGGCCTGCCTGATCGCCGCAGCGCTGCCGAGGATACAGTCCAGCCTGGTCGAGCTGACCATCTCTATGATCGTCGCGACGCCGCGCCCTGGCTCACCCACCGGCCAGGCCAGGGCCTCGTCGTACTCGACCTCCGAGGACGCATTCGAGCGGTTGCCGAGCTTGTCCTTCAGGCGCTGAATGTGCATCCGGTTCCTGCTGCCGTCCGGCAGGACGCGAGGGAGCAGGAAGCACGTCAGACCCGACTCGGCCTGGGCGAGCACCAGGAACAGATCGCACATCGGTGCCGAGCAGAACCACTTGTGTCCAGTGAGCACGTAACTGCCATCGCCGGCCGGCACCGCGCGGGTGGTGTTCGCGCGGACATCAGAGCCGCCCTGCTTCTCCGTCATCGCCATTCCGGCGAGCAGGCCACGCTTGTTCTCCGGCGCGCCCAGGCCCGGGTCGTACGAGGCGGAAGCCAGCAGCGGTTCGAACCGATCTGCGAGGTCCTGAGCGTGCCGGAGTGCGGGAACCACAGAGTAGGTCATCGAGACCGGGCAGCCGTGCCCGGCCTCTGCCTGCGTCCACACGTAGAACTTGGCGGCCCGCGCGACGTGCGCGCCAGGATCGGTGCTCGTCCACGGCGCGGCATGCAGGCCGTGGCTGACCGCGGTGGTCATCAGCTGATGCCAGGCAGGGTGGAACTCGACCTCGTCGATGCGGTGCCCGTACCTGTCGTGCGTCCGCAGCACCGGTTCATGAACGTTGGCGAGCCTGGCGAGCTCGAGGATTTCAGCCGATCCGGCGAGGTCGCCAAGCTCGTGAAGTTCGGGCAGAACCCAACTCGCGCCGTGTTCAGTGACTGCGGTGAGCAGCGCCTCGTCGGCAGCTACATCGTGGCCAGCTAGCGGCGGTGGCTGATTGGTGACCTCGTGGGTCAGGTGTGGATGCCGCACTCGGTCTTGGCGGAGCCTGCCCAGCGGCCGCTACGCGGGTCAGCGCCGGCCTCGACGCGTGCCGTGCAGGTCGCGCAGCCAATGGACGGATAGCCGTCATAGACCAGTGGGTTCACCAGCACGCCCTGCTCGGCGATGTAGTCGTCGACGTCCTTCTGGGTCCATTCGACGATGGGGTTGATCTTCACCATCTGCCGTCTCGGGTCCCACTGGACGACCTTGGTGTCGGTCCTGGCGTCCGTCTCCTCGCGGCGGACCCCGGTGATCCAGGCATCGTACGGCTCGAGCGACTGCTCAAGCGGAACGACCTTGCGTAGGTAACAGCACAGGTCAGGGTTGCGGGCGTAGAGCTTGGGGCCGAGTTCGGTGTCTTGCTCAGCGACCGTGGTGGGGGGCGTGACGTTGATCACATTGACCGGGTAGACCGCGGAAACCGCGTCCCTGGTGCCAATCGTCTCGGCGAAGTGGTAGCCGGTGTCGAGGAAAAGCACGTCAATTCCGGGAACTTGGCGCGAGGCGAGGTCGACGATCACGGCGTCGGTCATCGACGACGTAATGCACAGGCGGCTGCCGAACGTCTCAGCCGCCCACTTGATGACCTCGTCAGCCGATGCGCCCTTGAGCGCTTCGGCCGCTTCGGCGGCCAGGGTCTCCATGCTGCGTGCCTCCTCTGAACCCGCTGACTGGTCAGGCTGGCCCGGCCGTGACGGCCGTGGCACGGGAGTCATGCCTCATCCCTTAGGACACAAAGCGCATCCCTGCGGACAGAGTATGCCCAAATGACCCTGAATGCACGTGAAGTAGGCGAAGAGCAGCGGTGCGTCACGGCCCATTTCCTCCCGGCTGCATTGGCTCGCAGGTCGTGCTGTCGGGTCTCCTGGCCGAACGCGCCAGGCATCTGAGGCAACCGCCGCACCAGAGCCGGTATTCCTGGCCGACACCAGTATTTGGCGGTCTGCTTATCGGACTGCCCTCAGGTTACCGGCCTAACCCTGCCTGACCCAGCCCATTGCCGGTTCAGTCTGCAGCACAGCCGGCGGCTTGTGCTGGCAGTCGCACCATGTACCGCCCTTACAGGAGGCATGCTCCTGCCGACGGCAGCATCGGCAAATCATGGTCTCATTCTCGCTCACGTGCCGCGCCCTGGTCATGCCGCGCATCTCGGGGCCAGGCGCGGCACATGCGGGGCCGCAGCCCTGGTCAGGCAGCGTTCGTGTTGGCGCGCCGCATCCGCCTGCGCCGCTCTGCCGAGCGCTCGTCCTCGTTCAAGCCGCCCCAGGTGCCGTACTTTTCAGGCCTGCTGACCGCGTAACTTAGGCATTCCATCCGGACGGGGCACGAACCGCAGAGCGTCTTGGCCTTGCGCTCCCTGATTTCCCGCTCAGGCTGCCGCTCACCATCCGGCCCAAAAAACAACACAACGTCGGCGCCCTTGCAGGCAGCCCGGTCCTGCCAGCCCCAGTTAGGCCGTGGTAGGAGCACGGTCTGACGGCGTACCTCAGACATGAAAAGCTCTCCTCAACAGCTGATCGTTAACATCCGCCCGGCGACCACACGGCACACAGGACGCAAATACAACGAAATTCGCGCGATGCGGCATCCGCCCCGTCGCATCATGCAAACGCCTTGCAGCCCGGAACTGTTCCCTAGCAAGACGCCGAGTGTTCCCATGCTGACGCCCGGTTCGGAGGCCTTCGCCCGACAGGGGATCCCGCGCCCGACGCCGGCATCGGCTCGTGACCTTCGCCGGCTGGCAGCTGGGCAATCAATCCGCAACGTCAGCGCACCGCCCGATAATCATGCCATCGTACGCGCTGCCGCACTGGCGAGATTACAAGACTCGCTCGGTTAGTAACAGGCTGTAATGGGACGGGCCGCGATGCTGACGCTCGGACCTGATCGGCCCGGGATCCGGGTAATGTGGTCTGATTATGGATGATCTGACCCGCCAATGCGTTTCATTGGCTGGACAAGCCCGACGGCCGGCGTGACGATAGGCAGCATGTCGGAGCCGGACGCCGTTCCCCTGCCTCGCGAAGGCGAGGTCTTCTTCGACGTCAGGGGCGAATCGCGGACCATGCGGCTGAGCTGGTATGCGGACAGCTCAGTTGCGGTGTTCAGCATCTGGCAAGGCAACCGATGCACTGGCACCTTCAGGCTGCCGTTTGCCGATCTCGCCAGGATGGTCGAAGCGCTCCAGGCGGGACCGCCATCCGCGGGGGCAGATCCTGCACCCATGCGCCCTGGCCAGCCCGCTTACGCAAACGACCGCTCCGATCCTGGCTATGGGTATCCCGAGCAGGCCGGTTACGGCCAGCCCGCCACTTATGCACCCGCTCCAGGTTTCGGCGAAGGATCCGAATACGGAACCGGACCCGGTTACGGCTACCCATCGGAGTACCACGGCACGGGCAGCTATCGCGGCACCGATCAGTACCAAGGAAGTGCTGCGGCAAGCAGCGGCCAAGGCTCCGGCCGGCCAGACCGCTATGGCCCGCCAGACAGCTATGGCCCGCCAGACAGCTATGCGGCGCCAGGGGGATATGGTGCGCCAGACCCTTATGGCTCTGCAGACTTTGACCGCGGCGAACCGCTGCGCTACGTCCCTGACGTAGCCGGCCAGACACGTCAGTACCAGCCCGCCGCCGAGTACGCCCCCGAGCCTCATGGCTACGCCGATTCTCACGGCTACGCCCAATCTTCCGGCTACATCGAATCCCGCCGCCACGCCGAATCTCCTGGCTATGGTCCTCACGGTTTTCCCGAGCCGCACGGCAATGCCGAGGAGCGAGGCTATCCCGGATCGGCCGGTCACGCCTCCTCAGGGCGTCACGGCCGCCACGCTGACTACCAGGACCAGTACTCAGATGCCTATCGTGGCGAAACGCAGTTTCTCGCCGCACCGCCCGCATATCAAGCTGATGCGCATCCGGCGGCCTGGCGCGACGACCAGACCGAGCCCCAAGATGAGCCGAGTCCGAACCGGCGTCCGGCCAGGGCGGCAAAGACAGACCAGGTCACCAGAGATTGGGGCCCAGCGACCGCTTCCTATCGGGCGCACTGACTGTCGCTGGTTCGGCAATGCCTACCGGCGGCGACGGTACTTAGGAAATCCATCGCTCATCGCTCCTGACCTGATCATCCGCCACACAAGCGGCTGCGCACGCGCCGATCTGCGCTCATTGCGAACTCCGTGGAACTGACTGATCACCCTCTGTTATGAACCAAGTACGCGCGGGAATATTGTCGCGGTTAGGGGAAGGGGGGAAAGACGTGGCACAGAAGGTCTCAGTCACATTCGCCTGTGACTACGACTCTAAAGAGATTCCGAGCGGCGAGCACATGACCCGAGCGTTCAGCCTTGACGGCCGGGACTATGAGATAGACCTCTGCGAGAAACACAGCCAGAAGTTCGACGAAACGATGAAGCGCTTCGCCGACCGGGCTCGCAAGGTTTCATCGAAGGTCGGGCGGTCGAAGAGGCGGACGACCGCTCATCGCCGGCGCAGCGCGGAGATCCGCGCTTGGGCAAAACGCTCCGGCATGGAAGTGAGTGATCGCGGTCGGATTCCCGCGCAAGTGATTACGAAGTACGAGGCGAATCACTGAAAGGCCGCCTCTAGGCGGTCTCGGTGGCCGGCACCAACAGGTGCCGGCCACCGCTGTGTTTAAGCAAACCTGTGTTTAATCCAACACCCGGATTTAGGCAACGCCTGCGCCGGCCCCAGCTGCCTCGTCGGCCGCGGGCAACGGGCTAACGGCCGCGGCCAGCACCTGTGAATTCGGCAGGAGAATCGGTCCGTCGACCGTATCCAGCCGCACATAGGTGATGCTGAACTCGGTCACCGTGCCCTCTATCGTGCCGGCTAGCGCGCCTGACCTGACCCGCACCTGATCGCCGACCCTGAAAGGGTGCGCGAACTGCAACATGACGCCTGCGAACAAGTTCGAGAGCGCCTGCTGGGCAGCGATCGTAAGCAGCACGCCCGTGACCGCGCCGCCGACCACGAGCTGGTTGATCGGGAAGCCAAGCATCGCCAGCGCGATGAGGAACACCAGGATGATCCCGCTCAGGATCATCGCGTACCTGACGATGGCGCCGTACGCGGCACCGATGAAATGCTGCAGCACGTCACGCGCCCAGCTGGCGAAGGCGAACGTGGAAGTCATCGAGAACACCAGGAACGCGATCGATCCGACGATCGTGATCAGGTGGCCGACAGGCAGGCTGACGAGCGTATTAGTCCTGGACGCAGCCCGCGGCGTAGTAACCGCGAGCGGAAGGCCCGCTACATGAACGGCCACGACCGCCGCCACCGCCAGCACGAGCGTGATGATCGCCCGCCACGGGCGGTTACGAGATTTCGGTGTTGCCACCGGCTAACGGTATCGACAAAGCGTGCTGGTCCCGTGCGGGACCAGCACGCTCGTCGTGCGCTCCTAGAGGGAAAGCAGCGGCTTGCCTACCGGGAACACCTCGCGACCCTTGTGGCCGTTCATGACTCCGGCCGCCGACGCGTACCAAGCGACCAGGGCAGTGATGATGCCGAGGTACCCGCCGACCACGATCAAGCCGGAGTTGGTCGGGTCGGGCGGCAGCGCCGGCGTGCTGGTGGTGAAGTTCCCGAGGAACAGGAAGATCTCGGTGAGCTCCAGGGTCAGGAACACGCCGAACACCGCCATATTCAGCTGCGAGCTGATGATCAGCATGTAGGTGTTGAAGATTGCGAATGCCAGCAGGATCCAGCCCAGATCTCGGTTAAGCGACAGCGGGTTCTGCGCGGTTGGCGCGATGAAGTGCAGCCAGAGGCCTACGCCGATCCAGAAGCCGCCATAGGTCGAGAACGCGGTCGCACCGAATACATTCCTATTGCGGAACTCCCACATGCCTGCCAGTAGCTGGACGATGCCGCCGTAAGCGATCGCGTAACCCCACCAGTCGCCGCCTGAGCTGGTCTTCGCCCAGCCCGCATTGATCGCGGAAAGCAGGAAGGTGGTGAGAGCGAAAGCAGCCAGCCCCAGCGGCGCCGGATCGGCCACCCCTGTAACGGCGGCGGGGGCAGCGGCTGTGCTAACCGCCGTCTCTTCGGAAGTACTCACGTGCATCCTCCTCGGGAGGTTGGCATCGATCCCTTCGGGGAGCCGGATCGATGAGGGGGGAACCTACACGGAACGGATGATCGGACTACACCGAACACAAGTGATGTCATCGCCCAAGCTGGCCGCAACGATGACGCGGATGATTTGAATGACATGCCCGTCAATATGGACTTCGGGTCCTAGTTTCAGCGCTGTAGAATAAAACGGATGATGCTGAGTTTTAGGCTTTTTGAGGTCTTGAAGTCGCCAGCAATGCATATTCCGGGCCTTCCTTACTTCCACGTCGCCCGTTACGAGTAACTCATCAAGTGCAATATGGAAGTTCCGTACTGAGCGTAACTCTGCCTTGGCGATTAGGCGAGTCCGAGACCCCCGATTACGCGCATATGTCATTTGCGCGGTCATGGAAATAAATCGAATGGGCACGCAGTGTTACCGATACTCGCGATCAGGGCGAGGCGAATCTACTGAGCTGAACGGGCACCTCTGCGGCGGCGGCGCGATCAATCAGGAACAGAGTCTGTTGGACTCCGCGCGCACCGGCAGCGGGGACCTGGACTGGCCCGGCGCCCGACAGAGCCATCCGGACTGCGCTGGCCTTTTCGCTCCCTGAGGCGAGAATCCAAACCTCGGACGCGGCCCGGATGGCGGGCAATGTCAGCGTCAGCCTGGTCGGCGGCGGCTTGGGGGCGCCGCGCACTGCGACAACCGTCCGCTCCTCTTCGTACAACGCGGGCTGCCCTGGGAAAAGGGATGCCACGTGGGCATCAGGCCCGATGCCGAGCATCAGGACGTCGAACCGCGGGACTCCGACCCGGTCCTGCGGCTCGGCCGCTGCGCGTAGCCGCTCGGCGTACTTGTCCGCCGCCGTCTCGGGGTTCGCTCCGTCCGGACCGTCTAGGCACGGCATCGGATGGATCCGGCTCGGCTCAACGTCGACCTGGTCGAGCAGGGCAGCACGAGCACCTGTCTCGTTGCGCTCGGGATCACCGGCAGGCAGGAACCGTTCGTCGCCCCACCAGATCTCCACCCGATGCCAGTCGACAGCGTCCCGAGCCGGGGCGGCCGCTAGCTCCGCGAGCACTTTGGTACCGATGCCGCCGCCGGTCAGGACGACCGAGGCGATGCCCTTAGCAGCAACCGCGTCGACGAGCCTCGTGACCAGCCTGGCCGCAACGGCCTTGGCTAGCAGTTCGCCGTCGTGATGGATGAGGATCTGGGGAACAGAGATGACGTCACTCCTCGCTGGCGGCAATGGTCTGCGACATCGCCAATTTGGCGAGTGTTTCCCCGTATACCTCATCAGGATCGAGCCTGCGCAGCTCTTCGGCTAGCAGCTCATCGGTATCCCTGCGATGCAACGCAACCGCACGGTCGGGCTCCCCGGGCCGCGACAGCGTGGCGTTCCTGCCGTCCAGGCGGCTGATCACGATCTTGCCGTCCGCGGTCAGGAAGCTGACCCCCGTTACCCCGGGGCCCATGGATACCTCCTGGTGAACCGGCACGCCCAGGCGCAACGCCAGCCAAGCTGCCATCAGGTCCGCGCTGGGATTGTCGGCCTCGGCCTCGACAGCGGCCTCGGTGATCTCCGCATAAGGCCGGTCCAGGGTCGCTGCCAGCAGTGATCGCCAGTTCGTGGTACGCGCCCATGCCAGGTCGGTATCACCTGGCTGGTAAGCGGCGGCAAGCTCGAGCAGGCGCGTGCGCGGCGCCTCATCGGCGGCGGAGTCGGTGATCCGCCGCTGACCGAGCATGCCAAGCCCATCGGCGGCCGGAGCCTCGGGAGCTTTCCCCGGCCACCAGATCACCACTGGAGTGTCTGGCACCAGCAGGGGAGTGACCACCGAGTCCACGTGCTCGTTCAGCTCACCCTGGATCCGGAGCAACACGGTCTGGCCGGGCATGCTCTCGCCGACGGTGATCTCAGCGTCGAGCCGCCGCGGCCGCCGGCCGGCTCTTGCGATCACGCCAAGAATCTGGCAGGGGTGCTCGCGGCCGGCGTGGGTACCGGCCCGCATGGCATCGTACTGGTCGGCCTCGTCCGTCATGATGATCAGGTTGAGCACCACGCCCGTCGTGAGCCCGCCCATTTTCTGGCACATCCGGATGAGCTCGTTGCGCACCGTGCTGGCACTGGTGTCTATCAGTTCTGCCTTCATGTCTCGCTCGTCGCTAGAGTCGCCGCCAGGCCCGCCCGTCCCGCGCCATCATGGCGTCGGAACTGGCCGGTCCCGCTGTTCCGGCTAGGTAAGGCTCGGGTCGTCCGTTAGTCCTCCAGAACTCCTCAATCGGGTCGAGGATCTTCCAGGACAGTTCGACCTCTTCGTGCCCGGGAAAGAGGGGCGGGTCGCCGACGAGGACGTCCAGCAGCAGCCGCTCGTAAGCCTCTGGGCTGGACTCCGTGAACGACTCGCCGTAGGCGAAGTCCATGTTGACGTCCCTGACCTCCATCGCGGAGCCAGGCACTTTGGAGCCGAACCGCATCGTGATGCCCTCGTCAGGCTGAACCCGGATCACGAGCGCATTCTGGCCCAGTTCCTTGGCGTCGGTGGCGTTAAACGGCAGGTGCGGAGCCCGCTGGAAGATCACGGCGATCTCGGTCATCCTGGTCGACAGCCGTTTGCCGGTGCGGAGGTAGAACGGCACCCCTGCCCACCGCCTGGTGTCCACACCCAGCTTGATCGCCGCGTATGTTTCCGTCGCCGAGTCAGGAGAAATGGCGTCCTCGGCTAGGAAGCCAGGGACCGGAATGCCACCCTGCCAGCCGGCCGCGTATTGGCCGCGTGCCGTCTCGGTGAGCGGGTCTTCCGGTATCTGGACCGCGGACAACGCCTTCTGCTTCTCGGCGCGCAGCCCGTCCTGCGCGAACGAAACCGGCTCTTCCATCGCCGTCAGGGCGAGCAACTGCAGCAGGTGGTTCTGGATCACGTCCCTGGCAGCGCCGATGCCGTCGTAATAGCCCGCGCGGCCGCCGATCCCGATGTCCTCGGCCATTGTGATCTGCACATGATCCACGTACCGGCGGTTCCAGATCGGCTCGAAAAGCGTGTTAGCGAACCTGAGCGCCAGCAGGTTCTGCACGGTCTCCTTGCCGAGGTAGTGGTCGATGCGGAAGACAGACTGCGGCTGGAAGACCGACGCCAGCAGGTCGTTCAGGTCCCTGGCACTGGTCAGGTCGTGCCCGAACGGCTTCTCGATGACAACGCGTTTCCAGCCGTGCCCGTCCTTGGAATCGGTAATGCCCGATCGCTCGAGCTGGCGGACGACGACCGGGAACTGGCCAGGAGGGATCGACAGGTAGAACGCGCGGTTCCCGCCCGTGCCGCGATCCGCATCAAGTTCGGCCGCCACCTCAGCCAGCCGATCGAACGCTTCCTCATCGGAAAACTCGCCGGAGACGAACCTCATGCCGTCGCTGAGCTGCTTCCAGACGGTATCCCTGAACGGGGTCCTCGCATGCTCTCGGACGGCCTCGTAGGCATGGCTGACGAACTCCTGGTCGGTCCAGTCCCGGCGGGCAAAACCGACGAGCGAGAAGCCAGGCGGCAGCAGCCCGCGGTTGGCCAGGTCGTAAATGGCCGGGAGCAGCTTCTTGCGAGCCAGGTCACCCGTGACACCGAACATGATGACCACGCTCGGCTCGGCCACCCGCGGGATGCGGCGATCACGCGGATCGCGCAGCGGGTTGCTCATGTACCCGCGCTGCTCTTAGCGGGGTCAAGCTGCTCGCTGATGGTTTTCCCGACGCCGTCCCAGGAGTCGGCGAACTTCCTGACGCCTTCGTCCTCAAGCACTTCCACGACGTCGTTGTAGCTGATGCCGAGCTCCTCGAGGTCGGCGAAGACCTGCCGCGCCTCGTCGTAGGTCCCGGCGATCGTGTTGCCGCGCACCACGCCGTGGTCGGCCATCGCGCGCATCGTCGCCTCGGGCATCGTGTTCACCGTGTGCGGCGCGATCAGCTCCTCGACGTACATGGTGTCCCGGTAGGACGGGTCCTTGGCGCTTGTCGAGGCCCACAGCGGCCGCTGCACCCTGGCTCCCTGGTTAGACAGCTCCTGCCAGCGCGCGCTGGCGAAATGCTGCTCGAAGATCTCGTAGGCAAGCCTGGCGTTCGCGATCGCCGCCTTGCCGCGCAGCGCCTTCGCCTCAGGGCTGCCGATCTTGTCGAGCCGGCGGTCGACTTCGGTGTCAACCCGGCTCACGAAGAACGAGGCCACGGAGGTCAGCGTCGCGACGCGGGCTTCATCGGCCGCCTCGAGCCCGGCCATAAAGGCGTCGATCACCTCCTCGTAGCGCTGCAACGAGAAGATCAACGTGACGTTGATGTTGATTCCCTCGGCCAGGCACGTGCTGATCGCGGGCAGGCCAGCCCTGGTCGCGGGGATCTTGATGTACACGTTGGGCCGGTCGACGAGCCAGGCGAGCGCTCGCGCCTCCGCGATGGTCTTGGCGGTGTCGGCGGCGAGCCTCGGGTCGACCTCGATCGATACCTTGCCGTCCACGCCGTCCGATGCGTCAAACACCGGCCGCAGGACGTCGCACGCCCACCTGATGTCGTATGTCGTCAGCGCGCGCGAGGCCTCGCCGACGTCGACGCCCCTGAGCGCCAGATCGCCGAGCTGCTCGTCGTAGGCGGTGCCCTTCTCCATCGCGCTCGCGAAGATCGTTGGATTGGACGTGACGCCGCGTACATGAAAGTCCTTGACCAGCATCGCGAGGTTGCCGGATGTCAGCCGCTCCCTGCTGATGTCGTCGAGCCAGATCGACACGTCCTCGGCGGTGAGCTGCCCAAGTACGTCCTGCCTGTCCTGCTGTGCTGTCATGACTATTCCTTCCTGGCAGGACCGCCAGTCCTGCCGAGGCTGAGCCGGGCAGCCTCCACTACTCGCTCGGCGGTAATGCCGAACTCCGCGTACAGCGTCTGGTACGCCGCTGAAGCACCGAAGTGCTCGAGGCTGATCATTTCGCCCGCGTCGCCCACGATCGCCCGCCAGCCGAGGCCAATGCCAGCTTCGACGCTGACCCTGGCCCTGACCTGCGGCGGCAGCACCTGATCGCGGTAGGCCTGGTCCTGCTCCGCGAACCACTCCAGACAGGGCATCGAGACAACCCTGGCCGCGATCTTTTCCTGCCACAGCTGCTCGCGCGCTGCGACCGCTAGTTGTACTTCGCTGCCTGTTCCGATCAGGATCACGTCGGGGTCGCCGCTAGGCGCCTCGGCGAGCACGTACCCGCCGAACGCGGCTCCATCCGCGGCAGCGAGCTCATTACGGTCAAACACCGGCAGCTTCTGCCTGGTGAGACATAGCCCTGCGGGCCGGTCTGTGTGCTCGAGGATTGCCTTCCATGCCACCGACGTCTCGTTGGCGTCTGCCGGACGCACCACATCAAGTCCGGGGATGGCACGGAGCGCCCACAGATGCTCGACAGGCTGGTGGGTCGGACCGTCCTCGCCGAGACCGATCGAGTCGTGCGTCCAGACGAACGTCACCGGGATCTCCATCAGCGCCGCCATCCTGACCGCGGGCCGCATGTAGTCGCTGAAAACGAGGAACGTACCGCCGTATGGCCTGGTCAGACCGTGCAGCGTGATGCCGTTCAAGATCCCGGCCATGCCGAATTCCCTGATCCCGAAATGTAGGGTCCGGCCGAACGGATTACCGGGGAACATCTTGGTCTGGTGCTCGGTCGGGATGAACGACGGCTCCCCAACCATCGTGGTGTCGTTGCTGCCAGCCAGGTCGGCCGAGCCGCCCCACAGCTCAGGCAGCACGGGCGCAAGGGCCGTGAGCACCTTTCCCGACGCGGATCGCGTCGCCATCGGGCCGTCGTCCGGTGCGAACGCCGGGATCGCGTCCGACCAGCCGGCCGGCAGCGCGCGAGCGGCGAGCCGGTCGAGGAGCGCGCGTCTGGACGGATTAGCTTCAGCCCACCTGGCGAAGCTCTCCTCCCACTGGGCCCTGATCGCCTTGCCGCGGTCGGCGACCTCCCTAGCTCGAGCCAGCACTTCATCCTCGACCGGGAAGTTCACCGCAGGATCGAACCCCAGTACCTGCTTGGTCGCGGCAACCTCAGCATCGCCGAGCGCCGATCCGTGCGCCTCGCCAGTGTTCTGCTTGTTCGGCGCCGGCCAGCCGATGATCGTCGACAAGGCGATCACCGAAGGAGCAGCCGTGTAGTCGCGCGCTGCGACGAGTGCGCGGTACAACGCCTCGACGTCCTCGTGGTAACCCTCGGCGGTGCGCCACCTGACCCGCTGCGTGTGCCAGCCATAGGCCGCATACCTCGCCAGGACGTCCTCGGACTTGGCGATGTTCGTGTCATCCTCGATCGAGATGTTGTTGTCGTCGTAGAGCAGCACCAGGTTGCCGAGCTTCTGGTGCGCCGCCAGCGAGGAAACCTCGTGGCTGACGCCTTCCTCGATGTCACCGTCGGACGCGAACACGTAGATGTGGTGGTCGAACGGGCTCTGCCGCTCGGGTGCGTCCGGGTCAAGCAGGCCGCGCTCTCGCCTGGCCGCCATGGCCATGCCAACCGCGTTCGTCAGGCCCTGACCGAGCGGGCCCGTCGTGGTCTCAACGCCTGGGGTCAGGAGGTGCTCAGGATGACCTGGCGTGCGGCTGCCCCACGTCCGCAGCGCCTTGAGGTCGTCCATCGTCAGGCCGTAGCCGGACAGATACAGCTGTATATACAGTGTCAGGCTGGAATGACCGCAAGATAGGACGAATCTGTC
>DATELR010000389.1:0-10309 GCA_035276345.1 Streptosporangiaceae bacterium
GGCCGGGCGAGCCATCGCTGGCTTCGACTCAGCCAGCGGAATGGTCAGGGTGCTCGGGGCCGCGCTTGATGGCCATGACGCAGCGCTGCTTGCACAGCTGCCGCGATCGCTGGAGTCTCCGGTCGACTGGCTAGCGGGCCGAATAGAGCGAATGCCGGAACCAGTTCCGCAGGCGATTTATAGAAAGGCCGGCTGGCTCGACGCGCTTCCCGCGCAGCGGCTGGAGGAGGTTCGATCTGAACAGCTCGCTGAATGGGTAGTCCGCAAGTATCCGCAGCGCCAGTATCCCCTGGTCTTCGTCGGATCGTCGAACGGCGCCTTGGTCCATCTGGCCGCCGCGCTCGGTGTCCCCTGGTTGCCGCAAACGCTGTTGCTGGCGGTCCGCCACGGCGGCTTGGATCCCGACGACCCGGTCACGGACATGCGGGAGATGGCTGATGCAGGCCGCTCGGTGCTGGCCAGCAACAGCGGGATCGAGTTGCATCACATGCACGATCCAAGCCAGGACCGCCTGATGATCGCCCGCATGACCTATTTTCGGGTCAAGTTCCTCGCGCTACCCGCGCCTTATCGCAGATTCCTCACCCAGTGCTTGGCGCCGGGCGGAAATCTGGTGCTCGTTGACTGCGGCTTGAGGTGGCCGGTCACCACCGTCGGCGACAGGCACGTTTTCCAGTTCGGCGCTCCAGGCGGCATATCTGCGGCCGAGTTCCACGAAGGTGGCGCGAGGGTCGAGGAGTTCTTGCGCAGGCAAGGCGCAAATCGTAACGCGTGGACACCTCCGGCTCCTGACAAGCACAGCCCAGAGGCAGAGTGGGGTTTCGCTGAGCCGCTGGCGGCAGACGTCAGCGCATTTGGCCGGTCGCGGAACCTGATCCTCTCGCGGCTGCGCTTCGATGAACCAGAGAACATGAGCCCGCTGATCGCCGAGTTGTTCAGGACGTGGTATGCGACGGACGGACTACCGCTCAGCCAGTTGCTGGTGAGCTCGTTCCTGCTGATGGATCCCGTACAAGCGATGCGTACGGGATCGGTGCCCTACTGGGCCCTGTTCGGATCACGGCCGTCCCTCGACCGTCTTGCCGGTTATCTGGAGACCACGGCCATGTACGACGAGATCCGCCTGGGTATCTTCCCGCACGGCACGGAATCCGCTGGGCTGCCGACGGTCACCGACTGGCAAGCCGTCCTGAAATACGCACGGCACGGCGGCAGGCTCCTCGCCGTGGACAGTGACTACTATCCACGCCACTTCCGCGCACTAACCGGCTTTCACCGTGAGCTCGCGCGCCTGCCGCAGCAGACCATCCCGCAGCGTCTGGAATGGCGCTTCGCCCGCGACTATCTCGCCACCGAGGGGGCATCACACAACGTCCGGCTCGAGTGACGTCCTTGGCGCTAGGTCATTGACGAAAGCGAGTGGGGGCCCAGCCCGGCAGCGCATGCATCAAATGAACGACTCCAGGTGCCAGCCCGCAGGCTGCCTAGAACACCGCGAGGTCCGGGTACCTAGGACGAAGCTGAGTATTCATCTGACGCCGAAAGCCGGCCAGAGCCAGATTCAGCCGATAGCCTCTTTGGCGTGGCCTTTCTCACTGTCCGGTAGCGCGCTATGAGCTTGCAAGCGCCCCTGTGGCGTTCGATCGCCGTCTTCCGGTTCGCTTCTCTCATTTACGCGGCAGTGCTGCTCGCAATCAGGCCCGATTTTTATCGGGACTGGGGCTGGGCCTGGGCGGTCATCGCCGTGATGACGGCGTGGACGGTAGTGACGACCGCGGGGTACGCGACACCCGCGCGCCGGACGTGGTTGCTGCTCAGCAGTGATCTCGTCGTCACGGCTCTCGCGCTGCTGTCGACGGCCATCCTGCAAACCCACCACGCGACAAAGATCGGCGTGATGCCGATCACCGCCACCTGGCTGGCCGGCCCCGCGCTGGCCTGGGCCGTCGCCGACGGCGTCAGGGCAGGTGTTGCGGCCGCGCTGGTGATCGGCGCCTGCGTCGTGTCGCTCAGGTGGCCGATTTCCGGAGCGTACTCGAGCACCGCGCTGGACGGTCCGATCATCTTGCTGCTCGCGGCGGCGCTGGTGGGTTATGTCTCGATGCTTTCGGCCCGCGCGGAACAGGCCTTGCAACGCGCAACCGAGATTGAGGCAGCGAGCCGCGAACGAGAACGGCTGGCCCGCACGATCCACGACTCCGTGCTTCAGGTGCTGGCCATGGTCCAAAGGCGCGGCGCGGAAGCCGGCGGCGAGGCGGCCGAACTCGGGCGGCTCGCTGGTGAGCAGGAAGCGGCGCTCCGTGCCCTGGTCACCGGTGACGAACAGCCGCTAGCCGGACCAGGCGAGCTCGATCTGAGCGCACATCTCAGCCGGGAGGCATCAGCCCTGGTGTCGGTCATCACCCCGGCCGATCCCGTTATCCTCACGGAGCAAGCCGTTACCGAGACGACCGCTGCGGTCAGGGCGGCAATCGATAACGTGCGCTTGCACTGCGGAGTGACAACGCGGGCCTGGGTGCTCGTCGACGACGAGGGCAGCGCAGTGAGCGTGACGATTCGTGACGACGGGCCAGGCATCCCGGACGGCCGTCTCGCACAAGCCGCGGCCGAGGGGCGACTGGGGGTCAGCCAGTCCATTAGCGGCAGGATCAGGGACCTGGGCGGCTCGGCCGATATCAGTAGCACGCCGGGCGCCGGGACAGAGGTCCGGCTACGGGTGCCGCGGGCGGTTCTGCCGGCTTAGGGTGTGCCTGTGGAAACGGCCGACAGTAGCGGCGCGACCGCCTTGCGGGTCATGGTCGTCGACGATCACCCGATGTGGCGCGACTCGGTTGGCCGGGACCTCGGCGAGGCAGGTTTCGAGGTGGCGGCGGTGATCGGCGAGGGTGCGCAAGCAGTGCGCATCGCGGCGTCGGTCCGGCCCGACGTTGTCGTTCTCGACTTGCAGCTGCCGGACATCTCAGGCGTCGAGGTCACGCGCGGCGTGCTCGCCGCCTATCCCGGAGCGAAAGTCCTCATCCTGTCAGCCAGCGGCGAGCACCACGACGTGCTGGGAGCGGTCAAGGCCGGCGCGACCGGCTACATCCTGAAGTCCGCGAGCCGCGCCGAGTTCCTCGACGCGGTGCGGCAAACTGCCGCCGGTGATGCAGTGTTCTCGCCGGGGCTGGCCGGTCTTGTGCTCGGCGAGTTCCGGCGCCTGGCCAGCGACCCAGCACCCGATACGCCGCGGCTGACCGACCGGGAGGCCGAGGTCCTGCGCATGGTAGGAACCGGAATGTCGTACAAGCAGATCGCAGAGCGCCTCGTCCTGTCCCACCGCACCGTGCAGAACCACGTTCAGAACACGCTCAATAAGCTGCAGCTGCACAACCGCGTCGACCTGGTCAGATACGCGATAGAGCATGGCCTGGACACCGATCCGCGGTAAGCGTCCGCCGACTTCATCTGTCTGCTCGCAAGTATTGCGGCCCCGATCGCGGGTAGCGCGCGCGTTGTCAGGCGCGGCGCTGCGCACGGGGGTCCAGTGCCGCGCCTGGCCGTCATGAATTTCTTCTAACGCCGCAATCCCTTGCTGGCGCGACGTTTCCGCGACTCAGGTGCTCATGTTGAGAGTGTCTTCACTGGTGCTGTTGTTTTTCGAATGCAGGTCTGGGTAGCCGGTCCACTGCTGAGCATGTTCGAGTTATTGCTTCCCTTGTGTCCGAAACAAAAGCCATCACATCGACAACACTTCAGGCCGGAGGCGACCACGTCATGGCCGGAGAGGATCAGGCCCGTGACGACAGCAGTGCAACCTGCCAGCGGCGGTGTAGTGGACCGCCCGTCTCCCACCGGGCTTGCCGACGTCATTGACACGATCTTGGACAAAGGTCTTGTCATAGACGCGTACGTACGCGTGTCACTGGTCGGCATTGAGGTGCTGACGGTTGACGCACGGATCGTGATCGCGAGCGTCGATACCTACCTCCGCTTCGCTGAAGCGGTGAACCGACTCGACATCTCGGGCGACAAGAAGGATCTGCCTGGGCTTGTCGGCGATATGGAACAGGGCGGCGCGAAGCGCAAGGCCAGAGGAGCGCTCGACGCGGCCGGCGACAAGGTGCGCGAGGCCACCGACGACTTGGGTGATCGCGTACCAGGACGTGGCAAGCGGAGCAGGAGGGATTGAGTTGACCAGAGCGACGACGCAGCCGTCGGGCGGCGGTGCTAAGCGCCGCAAAGCCCGCACCGCCTACTACGTCTACGGCGTCGTGCCGGCCGATGTCGACGTTGCAGCCGAGGCGATGGGAGTTGGCAAGCCGCCCGGGACCCTCGGAGCTGTCCCGCAAAACGACATAGCGGCATTGATCAGCGAGGTGGACCCGACCGAGCCGCTCGGAACGCCAGAAGATCTCATGGCTCATCAGCGCGTCCTGGACGCGGCTGCGCACGAGGTACCTGTTCTGCCACTGCGATTTGGCGCGGTGCTGAGGTCACGTGCCGCAGTGGCCGATGAGTTCCTGGCTCCGCATCATGACGAATTTGTGGCCGCGCTGGCCGAACTGGAGGGCCTGTGCGAATACATCGTGCGGGGTCGCTACGACCAGGCCGCGCTGCTCACAGAGATACTCCGCGAGAACCCCGAGGCAGCACGGCTGGCCGAGAAGATACGCGGGACTGACGAGCAGCAGACCCGCGACCTGCGGATCAGCCTCGGCGAAGTGATCAGCGCCGCCATCGCTGCGAGGCGCGAGCGCGACACGGCTGCTGCCGTGCAGACGCTTGATCGGTACTGCGAGCGAAGTCAGGTCAATGAGCCCACTCACGAGGAAGATGCTGTGCACCTGGCGATCCTCAGTCCACGGCGCAATCAAGCCGAAGTCGAACAGGCCATAGGCGAACTGGCGAGCGCCTGGAAGGGCATGGTGAGCCTGCGGTTGCTTGGGCCGCTGGCGCCCTACGACTTCGTCGCGGTGGCTTCGGGGAGCTGACGTGGGCGTGCTGACGATGCTGTTCCGGCTGCCGCTGCTGCCGCTCGAAGGCGTGATCCGGGTTGCCGAGCTGATCGAGTCTCAAGCGGAACAGGAATGGCACAATCCGGCCGCGGTGCGCAGGGAACTCGAGGCGATCGCCGCGGCCTACCAGGCGGGAGAGTTGTCGGCCGAGGAAGTCGCGGAGGCAGAGCGTGACGCGGTCGAGCGGCTCGGGACGAGCTAGCAGCCGAAGGAGATACTCATGTCTGCTCGGGGAACGACATCCCGGCGACGCACGATCCGCCCTTCACGCGTGCAGAACGAACGCGAGCCGGATGCTGAGATGGAGCGAGACGGCGACCATGAACCATATGGCGATGATGAGTCGTACGACGATGATGAGCCATACGGCGAGGAGGACCAGGGGCCAGACGACGAAGGCGAGAGCGATGAGCCTTCCCGCCTGAGGCGCTCATCGGACCCAGCGCCTCGTGGAGGCCGAAGCCAACCCCGCGCTCAACGGCCGCGGGCACAAAGGTCCGGGCGCGCGACTCGTCGGATCACCGCCGCAGGCGCGGCACAGGCTGCCGTCAGGCAGCTCACCGACCTGACGGCCAGGCAACCTGAGGGCGTCACCGCGATCGAGCCGCTCGAAGACGGCTGGGTGGTCGGGGTCGAGGTGGTGGAGGACCACCGCATCCCCTCGTCCGCAGACATCCTGGCCATCTATGAGGCGCGGATCGGATTCAACGGTGACCTCGTCTCGTACCGAAGGACGAAGCGCTACGCGCGCGGCCGCGGTGACGACGGCGGAGGTGGCGCATGACATCTGGCGAAATCCTGCCGCGTAGTTCCGGGACCGCCAGGCCTGCCTACGGCACCTCGATGGGCGGCGGCCGACAGCCGGCCAATCTCGGCGACATTCTCGAGCGGGTGCTCGACAAGGGCCTGGTGATCGCTGGCGACATTCAGGTCAACCTGCTGGACATCGAGCTCCTGACGATCAAGCTGCGACTAGTGATCGCATCTCTCGATACCGCCAGGCAAGTTGGAATCGACTGGTGGGAGCACGATCCCTGGCTGTCAGGCAACGCGCGGGGACGACAGATTGAGGGCCGCGATGCCGACAACTCCGATCGTCTGGCCGACGAGAACCGCCGGCTTCGCGATCGGATCGCAGCGCTGGAGGCCGGGGGACGTGATGAGTGAGATCACGGGCTGCTGGGTCTACGCGGTGCGCAACCCGGGGTCTGCCAGAGATCTGGACGGACTG
Source organism: Streptosporangiaceae bacterium (assembly GCA_035276345.1). Lineage (GTDB taxonomy): Bacteria > Actinomycetota > Actinomycetes > Streptosporangiales > Streptosporangiaceae > Chersky-822. The sequence continues at coordinate 6,226 of DATELR010000389.1, forward strand.
AAAGGGGTGGCTGGCGGCGCCGTGTCCACCGTGGAAAACGCGGGGCTCGCGGCTGTGGTCAGCGAGGTTGACCTGGCGGACTTCGGCGAAGAGCCGCTGCGAAGGAATCTCGAGGACCTGACCTGGCTCGAGAATGTAGCGCGAGCTCATCACGCCGTGATCGCTGCCGCCGGAGCGCACAGCTCGCTTGTGCCGATGCGCCTGGCGACGGTTTACCGTCAGCGCGCCGGGGTGACCGCGTTGCTTGCTGCCCACCAGGCGGAGTTTGCCGCGAGCATTGACCTGGTCACGGGCCGGACCGAATGGGGCGTCAAGGCGTTCCCTGCGGAGCAGGCAGCAGAAGCATCAAAGGACGTAGCCGGTGAGTCGCAGCCTGCGCCGACGAGCGGTGCCGCGTACTTGCAGCGTCGCCGGGCCCAGCTGACTGACGCCGAACAGGCCAGGACGAAGTCCGCTGACCTGGCCGAGCGGGTGCATTCGGAACTGTCGGGCCTGGCGCAGGCGGCAGATCTGCACCAACCGCAGGATCCTCAGCTATCAGGGACCTCATCAAGGATGATCATGAATGCCACGTACCTGGTGGACGATGAGCAATCCAGCGCCTTCCGCGCCGCGATCGAGCAAGCCTCAGCGCACTATCCGGCGCTCCGCCTCGAGCTGACGGGTCCGTGGCCTCCGTACTCGTTCGCCACTGCCGCATTGCGGTCGGCATGACTGGTGATCCGAGCGGCCATGAGCTGGCGCGAAGTCCGCTGACCGGCGGTTACGCCGACGAGCCGCGGCTGCGTCACCAGCCGGTCGCGCTGGTGGATCTGCTCGACCGGGTCCTCGCGGGCGGTGTCGTGGTCGCTGGCGAGGTCACGCTCTCGATCGCTGATATTGACATGGTGACCATATCCGTGCGTGCTCTTGTCAGCTCGGTGAGCACTCTGGCAGCCCAAGGCGCTAGCGGACCGAGTACCCGGCGCGGGTCGTCATGACGGATGGACGCCGGGAGACGCGACGCCGGATCGATGCCGATCCGGAATCGGTCGAGCGCGGTTTGGTGACTCTAGTCTTGACGGTTGTTGAACTCCTCCGCCAGCTCATGGAGCGGCAGGCCTTGCGCCGGGTGGAGGTCGGCGACCTCACCGATCAGGAGATCGAACGAGTCGGTCTCACGCTGATGGCACTCGAGAAGCAGATGCACCGGCTTAGGGAGCACTTCGGACTGAGTCCCGAGGACCTGAACATTGACCTTGGCCCCCTGGGGACGCTGCTGCCGCGGGAATGAACCCGGGCGTTCGAACCCGTAGCCCCGCACCGATGGCCAGCAACTCGAACCCTTGCCTGAGCGGATAACTCGGTGCAACCCCACCGCCGAACCGCTGGTGCGCTGCAGGCCCACCTTCAGGCCCACCGCCGAACCGCTGGTGGCGCTATAGGCCCACCAGCGGTTCAGGTGGGGTTCCACTTCGGCGAGTAGCACCGCCAGGGGTTCAGCGTTGGGGTTCTGGCCAGACAGCGGCGGGTTGTCGGCTGGATGATGCGCTGGTCTCGCGGTGACAAGGCCTCGAGTACGCGCGAAGATTTAATCGCCCCACGACATGATTTCTCCGCGTGCGGGCGGAGTGCGGCATGCGCAAAGCGGGCCGACGACCGTCGGCAGCCCAGCTCGATCGCTGGCAACCCAGTGCGATCGAGACGTTGATGCACATCGTTTTCGCGAGGCGATAACCATGGATGCCCCGAGCCAGACTGCTACCAGACGACGACGCGACGAGGTCGCAGATGGTGTCCTCGCGGCTGGCGACACCGCCACCGAGCCGCCAGCGGCCACCGAATGGCGTGACAAGGATGCGGCCGCGGCCCTCGATGCGCGGGGGACGGCGGGCCAAGGGCCGCGATCTCGGAGCGCAAGGCCTCCAGACGCTCAAAAGGTTGCTCGAAGCCGGGCTGGCCGAGTTCTGCGACAAGGGCTACAAAGCTGTCAGGGTTGAGGACATCGTGCTGCGTGCCAAGACCTCGCACGGAACCTTCTACCTCTACTTCGAGAGCAAGGACGACTTGTTCTCGACACTGTTGAGGGACGTCCTGCAAGACATGACGGCTCTCGCCGACGACTTCCCGGTGTTCACATCCAACGAAGTCGGCGAGAACGCCCTGCGGGCTTGGGTAGCGCGATTCTGCGGCACGTATGCTGCCCACGCCGCAGTCATCACTATTGTGAGTCAGGCCGAGATCGTCAGCGAGGAAGTCTGGCAGGCTGGCCTAGACGTCCTGCAGCGGCTGGCACGGAGCATCGCACAGGGAATGACCGCTGCGAGATCAGCGCTGCATCCATATGGTCCGGGCGCCGGCGACGGTGCCGAGCTCACGGCGGTCGCATGCGTGACCATGCTTGAGCGCATCAACTACCTGCTCAGCGTTGGTGTGCAGCTTCCAGCGGAAGAGATCACTGACCGAATCGCCGAGATCATCGTGGCGGTCTTCCGCGAGACCTGAAGTCCGGCCATCGCACATCACGACAATCGCCGTACCAGGGACCCGGCCGGACGTCCCGACGATGCTGTCCCCGCTGTCAGTCGCCAGGTTCTTCTTCTTGATCCTCGGTCCCATACAGTGTGCGCTCGTCTTGGTCGCGACCAGGCACCCCAAGCTGCGCGTTGCGCTCGATGGCTTCCTGGCGTTGCTCATCATCGGCACTGGCAGGCATTGGTTCGTGGCGAACCTGGTTGACCTGCGGCTCATAGCCGATGTCCTCCAGCTGCTCCTCATCGGCCTCGGAGTTCCTTCCGCTGCGCGGGCTTGCGTCGTTCATGGCAGATGCTCCCCTGCTCGCCACCTCAGCTCGCAGCGGCCAAGATTCCGCTGCCTGATCTTCTCTGGTACGGCTAACCGAGAGCGTGGCACTCAAACCTGACCGGAACGGCGGTACCTAGGTCCGCTCAGCGGCGAGTGCTGCGACCGGCGACGACTTCGGCTAGCTGGCCGCCGGTCGCTGCCAGAAGGGCAGCCGGGTCCGCGAAGGTGGCAACCGCTCCGGCCTCCATGAGCTCAGCGGCGGCGATGCCGCCGCTGAGCAGGCCGATGCATGGAAGCCCCGCGCGCTGGCACGCCCGTACATCCCAGACGGCATCGCCGACGAACACAGCTCGATCCGCTGGGGTGCCAGCCTTCTTCAGCGCAGTTTCGACGAGGTCCGGTGCTGGCTTGCTGCGGTCCACGTCGCCGGCCGAAGTGACGGCGTCGATCGCCTCGTCAGCGGCCAGCGCCGCCCGTAGCGCCGCGAAGTCGTGGGGTTTAGCCGAACTAGCCAGCACAACCCGCAGGCCCGCGTTCTTGCAGGCGCGCAGCAGGTCCGCCGCGCCGGGAAGGGGCCTCAGGCGCGACCAGAACGTCGCGTACAAAGCACTATGTGCACAGGTAATGCTCGCATCGCCGGCCCGATCGCGATCGTCCGGCAGCAAGGCATCGAGCAGCTGATCGGAACCCATCCCGATCACCCGATGAATCCTCGCCATCGGAACTTCGTAGCCGACCTGAGCGAAAGCTTGCCACCAGCAGACGGCATGGAGGTAGTTGGTATCGGCTAGCGTGCCGTCGACGTCAAACAACGCCGCGGTCAGCTCGCTGCTCATCTCATGCCCGCCTCTCGCCTGAGGACTTCGGAGACAGCCGCGAGGTCATGAACCAGGCCGTTGTAGGCACTGTCGCGATCGGATGCGCGCAGAACTGCAGACGGGTGGATGGTCGGCACCACGGTGACCTCGTGGTCGCCACTTCCTTGTTCAGCGCCCTGATTGCGCCCCGCGGTCCATGGCACGGCCTGGCCGCGCTGTGAACCGACCCGGAAGGAGGCACCGAACAGCGCCTGGCCGGCAGTGGCGCCGAGCGCAACAATCACGCGGGGATCGACGCGCTCTATCTCCGCCGACAACCATGGCTCGCACGCTCGAATCTGCCACGTGTCAGGGCGCTGATGAATCCGGCGCTTGCCGCCGCCCGGCGCGTTCCGCCAGCGGAAATGCTTGACGGCGTTTGTGACGTAACTGTCCTCAGTGGCGATACCGGCTTCGCCTACGGCCCGGTCGAGCACCCGGCC
>DATELR010000390.1:0-21144 GCA_035276345.1 Streptosporangiaceae bacterium
CCCAGATGAGTGCCGCGCTACGCCAGGTTTCCGTGCAGCGCGGGATCGACCAGCGGGACTTCACGCTGGTCGCGTTCGGCGGCGCGGGGCCGCTGCATGCGGGCCTGCTGCTGCGCGAGATGCGGTTCAGGTCCGTGCTCGTGCCGCGCTTTCCCGGGCTGTTCGCCGCGTCCGGCCTGACGTCCACCGACATCAGGCTCGACGACTCGCGCACCGTGCTCCAGACGCTCCGGCCCGAGCTGTTCGGCGACCTCGGCGACTGGTACCGCACGAGCGGCAGGAAGCTGACGGCGCAGCTGCTCGGCGATGGCGTGCCGGCCGGCTCGGTTCGCCTTTCGGCCAGCGCTGACTGCCGCTACCTCGGCCAGGGCTATGAGCTGAGCGTGCCGCTGGCCGTGCCTGGCAAGCGCGGAGTGGCCGAGCTGGCGGGCCGGTTCAGGGACCTGCACCTGCGCACGTACGGTCACGCCAGCTCCGATCAGGACGTGGAGGTAGTGAACGTCAGGTTGTCGGCGTTCGGCACCTTGCCGATCGGCACGGACGACCCGGCGGAGGCGCCGCACCGGAGTGAGGCGGTGCCCGGCAGTGCCACTGATCCGGCGCCGAGCACAGCGCGGGTCGGCGAGGTGACCGCGCGGCTGCCAGGCGCCAGTTCAGCGCGGGGGCTGCCGGTTTATCACCGGGACCGGATCGAGCCAGGGCAGTTCGTCCCTGGCCCGGCGATCGTTCACCAGCTCGACAGCACCACCGTGGTGCTGCCAGGGCAGCGCGCCAGGGTCGACACCCAGCGCAGCATGTGGCTCGAGGAGTCAGGGTGAGCGTCGACCCGATTACCTTCGAACTCGTCAGCGCCGCGCTGCAATCAGCTGCCGTGGAGATGGGCGGAGTGCTTAAGCACTCGAGTTACAGCCCCATCATCCGCGAAATGGACGACTTCAGCTGTGCGATCTTCCGGGCAGACGGCGACCTGGTCGCGCAGGCGGACTTCATCCCCGCACAGCTTGGCGCGATGTCGCTTGTCGTCAAGTCCATCATCGGCCGCTGGGGCGACGCGATCGCCCCGGGGGATGCGTACCTGGCCAATCACCCCTACCTCGGGGCCATGCACACCCCGGACCTCAACGTGATCATGCCGATCTTCATCAGCGGTGCGCTGGCTGGCTGGGCGGGGACAACGGCGCATCACATCGACGTCGGCGGCGTCCGTCCAGGGACCGAAGGACCCGACCTCGGCGAGGTATACGCCGAAGGACTGCTGCTGCCGCCCGTGCGGCTGTACCTGGCTGGCGAGGAGAACCCCGACGTGTTCGCGTTCGTCGGCGCCGCCGTCCGCGACCCCGTCTCGACGTTGTCTGACTTGCGGGCCCAGCGCGCGGCTTGCCTGGTCGGTGAACGGCGCGTACAGGAACTCGCCGCGCGCTACTCCCCCGCCGTCCTCGCCAGCGTCTTCGACATGATGCTGAACGCGGTGGAGCGAGCGATCCGCCTGGACCTCGCTGACCTGCCTGATGGTGCGGCAGAGGCAGAAGGGTTCCTCGATGACGACGGCGCCGGCGGCGCCCCGACGAGGATCCACGCCCGGCTGGTCAAGCACGGCGACGCCCTGATCGCCGATCTCAGCGGCTCGGCGGAGCAGGTGCGCGGCGCCATGAACGTGCCGTGGGCGAGCACCAGGGCCAGCGTCGTCTACGCGATCAGGGCCATGACCGATCCGTCTCGCGCCACCAACGACGGCATTCTGCGCGCGGTAGAAATCATCTGCCCGCGGGGCACCGTGCTGAACCCGGAGCCGCCCGCGGCGGTTTCCGTGCGGCACAACACCTGCCAGCGGCTGGCGGACACCCTGATCAGGGCTGCGGCGGAGATCTGGCCCGACCGGGCCGTGGCCAGCAGCACGGTCGCGTTCTTCGGCATGAACCTGGAGAGCCTGTCGCCGCGCACCGGGCTGCCAAGCGTGATGGCCGAGGTCGCTGGCGGCGGGACCGGGGCGCACAGTGCCGGTGACGGCCTCGACGGCGTCGACACCTACATGGCGAACGTGGGCCTGATGCCGGTCGAGGTTGCCGAGTCCAGCTACAGCGTCCGGATCCTGCGCACCGAGCTGATTCCCGGCTCCCAGGGCGACGGGCAATACCGCGGCGGCCTCGGGCTCCGGCGCGATTACCAGGTGCTCGGCAGGGACTCGACGGTCACGGTGTACTCCGAGCAGACCGATCCGCGCTTCGTGCCGCGCGGCGTGCTCGGCGGTACGAACGGCCAGCCTTCCAAGATCACGATCTTCGATCCGGACGGCCGCACAGTGCCGGTCGGCTCGAAAGCGACGCTCCGCGTACAGCCAGGATCGGTGATCAGGATCGAGACCAGCGGCGGCGGCGGATATGGCGATCCAGCGCGCCGGGACCCGGCCCTGCGCGCGGCTGACGAAGAGGACGGGCGCGGATGAGCAAGCAGGAGGCAGATCTGGTGCTACGCGGCGGCGCGGTCTACACCGTCGACGCGGCGCGGTCATGGGCGCAGGCGGTCGCGGTGCGCGACGGCGCGCTGCTCGCTGTCGGCACCGACGAGCAGGTGGCTGATGTAACCGGTGGTGGCACCAGGGTCGTCGACCTCGACGGCCGGATGGTCCTCCCCGGGTTCATCGACGCGCATGTGCACGCGTCGGCAGCCGGGCTCGAGCGGTTGCGCTGCGATGTATCAGAGGCTCACGACCTAGCCGACTACCTTGACACCATCCGCGCCTACGATCAGGCACATCCCGGCCAGGGCTGGATCACCGGCGGCGGGTGGTCAATCAACGCCTTCCCTGGCGGCGTCCCTTCCAGGCACGACCTCGACCGCGTTGTACCAGGCCGGCCCGTGTTCCTCTCGAACCGAGACCACCATGCCGCCTGGGTGAGCAGCAAGGCGCTGGAGCTGGCCGGGGTCACCGCGAGCACGCAGGACCCGGCCGACGGGCGGATCGAGCGCGAACCAGACGGCACGCCGGCGGGCACCCTGCAAGAAGGCGCGATGGGCCTGGTCGAGCGCGTCGTACCGCGGCCACAGGTGGACGAGCAGGTCGACGGGATCGTCGATGCGCAGCGCTACCTGCACTCACTCGGTATCACCGGCTGGCAGGAGGCCATCGTCGGCGACTACGCCGTTGTTCCCGACTGCTTCGACGCCTATCTGGAGGCCGACCGGCGCGGGCTGCTCACCGCGCGCGTCGTCGGTGCTCTCTGGTGGCAGCGCGGCGTTGGCGTTGCCCAGCTCGACGGCCTGGCCGAACGCCGGGACCGGGCAAGCCGTGCCGGGCGCTTCAGTGCAACGAGCGTCAAGATCATGCAAGACGGCGTGTGCGAGAACTTCACAGCTTCGATGCTCATGCCGTACCTGGACGGGCACGGGCACGAGACAGACGGCAGCGGAGCGAGCTTCTTCGGCCCTGAGGAACTTAAGGAGGCCGTGACCGCGATCGACGGCCGCGGTTTCCAGGTTCATTTCCACGGCATCGGCGACCGGGCGATCCGTGAGGTGCTGGACGCGGTCGCGGCCGCCAGGCAGGCCAACGGCCCGGCTGACCACCGGCACCACATCTCCCATATCCAGGTCGTGCACCCCGAGGACGTGCCCCGGTTTCGGGAACTGGACGTCCTCGCCAATTGCCAGGCGCTCTGGGCATGCGAGGAACCGCAGATGACCGAACTCACGATGCCGTTCCTCGGTCCGCAGCGCTCAAGCTGGCAATACCCATTCGGCGGCCTGCTCCGATCTGGCGCACAGCTGTGTTTCGGCAGCGACTGGCCGGTGTCGAGCCCGGATCCGCTGTGGGAGATGCATGTCGCGGTGAACAGGACCGTGCCGCCTGGTTACCCCTACGCTGGACCTGGCGCCGGAGAAGTCTTCCTGCCTGGAGAGCGGATCGGGCTGCACGACGCTATCGCCGCGGCGACAATCGGATCCGCGTATGTGAATCATGCCGACGACGTCAGCGGTTCGCTCGAGCCAGGCAAGGCGGCGGACCTGGTGGTCCTGGACAGGAACCTGTTCGCGCACCCGGTCGAGGAAATCGCGCTAGCGAAAGTCGACCTGACCATCTCCGGCGGGCAGGTCGTCTACCAGCGCAGCCGCTAGCTGCTTGCGCTGTCTATCCTGCAGCGCCTCACGCCATGCCCGCTCGGTCTCACGCAGCGCCAGCGGGTATACGACCAGGTGCCGAAACGGCCGAATCGCGGCCATATAGACGGCACCGAACAAGCCGTGTGGTTTCACCAGCACTGCTAGTTGGCCGTGGTATCTGCCGGAGCGATCCTCGACCCAGCCGATGTGCACCACGCCATGCATTGTCTTGTTGTCGAGTTCGGCGGCCCATTCATTGCGCAGCAGGTAAAGCGTCGTGAACGGCGACATTGCCACGTCAACCTCGCCAGCTCGGACGGCGAGGTCGGCCGGGAGGCGGTCGCGGACCGTCGCAGGCCCGCTGTCGTTACCGGCCGGAGCGTTATCCCAGCCGAACAGGGCGCCTAGCGCTTTGCGTGCCGCCCACAACCCCCGCACCAAGCCAGACGACGACTGCAGCGGACCGCCGCGCGACGTCAGCAGCTGCATCAGCATGGCGAAGTCGTCGGGATCGCCCGGCGTCGGCAGCGCCCACACGTCTTCAAGCCTGAAGTCGCCGGCCAGCTCGTGGATCCGCCACGGCTGCGAGAAGTGGGCGCTTGCCGGGAGCCGCAGGCCCCGGCTGCCGCGATGGCGCAGTGTCATGTCCTCGCCTCCATGTATACGGTAGCGTATGTATCGACGGTAGCACTGCCGCGCGCTGGCCCCCACGCAGGGGCAACGGAGGGGATGAACGATGGCTCCGGTCACCAGGACGCCTCGCACGGCGTGGATCGATGCCGGCCTGCGCGCCCTGGCCTCCGGCGGGCCCGAGGCAGTGCGGGTCGAGGTCCTGGCCCAGGCGCTAGGAGTTACCAAAGGGGGTTTCTACGGGCACTTCGCTGACCGGAACGCACTGCTGACGGCGATGCTCGATACCTGGGAGCGGATGAGCACTGACGATGTTGTCGAGCTGGTGGAAAGCAAAGGCGGCGATGTCCGGGCAATGATCCGGCGCGCTGACGCGCTCACCTTCTCCGACGAACTGCTGCCGATGGACCTGGCGATCCGCTCCTGGTCCCGGCACGATGAGTCGGTCGCTGCGCGGCTCAGGCGGGTGGACAACCGGCGGATGGAGTACCTGCGCTTCCTATTTGGCACCTTCTGCGCCGATGAGGCCGAGGTCGAAGCCCGCAGCATGCTCGCCTTTTCGCTGGTGATCGGACACCATTTCATGGCTGCCGATCACGGCGCCCGCGCTCACGCCGACGTGCTCGAACTCGCCGCTCGGTGGCTCCTTGGCGAGCAGCTGCACTGAGCCATTTTCCGCCGCGTCTCCACACCATTTCCACACGGCCTCCACATTGCCTGCACACCTGCCTTCATGCTGGACAGCGGGACCGTGACTTTAGGCTGCCCTCAATAGCGATCGCGGCGTGATCAGCCCGGCAGGCCGGGCCGGCCCTTCATCACTCGCAAAGGGGGGCTTTGTGCAGCCGGTCACCGCCCGCCAATCACCAGGGCCTCCAGCCGCCCTTTCCGGCGAAGTCAGCCGCGGCCGGCTGCTCTCGGTCCTCGGCGGCCGGTTCGAGCGACCCGTCACGACGGTTGTCGCCGGCGCTGGATTCGGGAAGACGACTTTGCTGGCCCAGGCACTGCGCCAGAACCTTGCGGCGCCGGTCGGCATCGATGCCTGGGTAGCGTGCCAGCCGGACGACGAGGATCCGGTGCAGTTCGCGGCGGCATGCTGCCGGGCGATGGGGGCCGACGAGGCGATATCCAGGGGCCGCGCCGCCGATGTGATCGCGGCGATGCGGCACATGTCGCCGATCGACGTCTGCCTGCTGATCGACGACATGCACCTGCTGGCCGGCCCGGCGTCGCAAGCGCTCCTCGCCAACGTTGTCCGGCACCTGCCGAGCAATGGCCACCTCGTCCTCAGCGGCCGGGCCGAGGCAGATATACCGCTCGCCCGGATGCGGGTGACCGGCGGCTGCGTCGAGATCAGCGAGCAGGAACTCGCTTTCACCCCGGCCGAAGAGCGTAACCTCGCCAGGCAGCTCGACGTCCAGCCGCCACGGCGCGAGCTCGCAGGCTGGCCAGCCCTCGTCCGGCTGGCACTCACCTCGCAGCGGACTTTAGCTCAGCAGTTCCTCTGGGAGGAGATCGTCGGAGGCCTTCGCCAGGTCGAGGCCCGCGCGCTGCTCACCCTTGCGCTGATCGGCTGGGGCGACAGCCGGACCGTCTCATTGGTATGCGGCGAGCAGGTCGATGTCGAGAAGCTCGCGGCGAAGATCCCGTTGCTGACCGTCTCGGACCACGGCGTCGTGCGCGCCCACGACCTGTGGACCGACTCGGTCGAGCGCCTGTTTACCACCGGTGAGATCGCGTCGTTGCTGCCTGCGGTGCGGGAGGCATTGCGCGCCAGGCATGACGCGCTGCGGTTGGTGACGGTCGCCGAGCTGCTCAGGGATTCCGGCACGATCAGGATGGCCGCCCTGGACCTGGTCAGGCAGACCATGGCCGCACTCCCTGTGCAGCAAGCTCGCATGCTGCTTGCCGCAGCGGATCCGGCGGACACCGAAGCACCCGAGCTCCTGCTGCTCAGGTCTGCTGTCACCCACGCGGTGACGATCGATGACCCGGCCGCCGAGCCGCTCGCCGCCAAGGCAACGAAGGCGTTCGCCGCCGCGGCGGACGAGACCGGCGAGGTAGCGGCGCTGGCGCTGGCCGGTCTGATCGCGAGCTCGCGAGGCGCGTACGCCGACTTCCTGCAGATCGCGATCCGCGTGGCCGAGCTGCCGGCCGCCCGCGAGGATCCGGTCCTGCAGGTCGTCAGCGAGCTGGTAACGGCCACGCTGGCTGAGCTGAACGGCGACCTCGACACGGCGCTTGAGGCGCTCTCCAGGCTGCCGACCCCGCACAGCAATCATCCGATGCGCGAGCCGGCCGCCCGGCTGCACGTCTACATGCTCGTTCTGGCCGGCCGGGCCGACGAGGCCGTTGCCATCGCCGACAGCGTGCTGTTGTCGTCGACCAACGCGCACGTCAGGACGACGCCCCCGTTCGTCCGCTGGTCGGCAGGCGACGTATCGGAAATCGATGAGCTGCGCGCGGACGAGGGGCCAGCTGCTGACATCAACGCTCGTGACCGGTTCTTCTACGCCACGCTGTCCATGTACGTGCGCACGTCGACTGGTGACACCGGCAGGCTCCGCGAGCTCGCCGAGCTGCTCGACACGATTCAGGTCAATCTCGCCGACGCCAGGGACGCGTCGATGCTCGCCGCTGCCGTCGCTACCCGGCTGATCGCCGAGCACGACGAGGAGGGCGCGCGACGTGAGCTCACCGAGCACCTGCGCCGGTACCCGGTAGATGATCCGCGGTGTGACATCCAGCTGCGACGCGCGCTGGCGTCCGTCTACATATGTGTTCCCGCCATCCGGCCCGCCTGGGATAACGCGCAGCTGGGCCGGTGCCACCGGCGCATGCACTCGGCCGCCAAGGCAATCCTCGTGGCGCGCGAGGCCGGTTCATGCCCGCCGCCTGAGCCAGCAGCCGTAGCGATCGCCACGGCGCTCGAGGAAACCGACGCGCTCATTACGATGCTCCCGCTGCCGCTGTCGGTCGAGCTCGCCGTGCGGGCCCACGGCCTCGGACTTGCCGCAGGCATTCGTGCCGCCGAGCTGCTGCGCCGCCGGATCGGCGACAACGTGCTCGCCGAGCTGAGATGGCAGCACGAGCACGGCGACGACACGGTCCGTTGCGCTGCAGCCCAGCTTCTCGCATCCGCCGAAGCACCTGCCGCGCAACGGGTTCGGATCGAGGTGCTCGGGCCCGCGAGGGTCTACCTCGATGGCCAGGCTGTCGACAACCCGGCGAGCCGCCGGATTCGCGCCCGCCAGCTGCTGACCCTGCTGGCGGTGGAGCCGAACCTGCGCCGCGATCGCGCGATGACAATGCTCTGGCCAGAACTCGACCAGACGGCGGCGTCCCGCAATCTGCGCGTCACGCTGACCTACCTGCGGCAGGTCCTGCGAGGTTCGGCGGAACGCGAGACACCCATCAGCCTCGCGCCGGACGAACGGTTCCTGATCGTCGACTCGACGTCCATCCGTCTTGTCCCGCACCCGGAGCTGGAGGTCGACCTCTGGCAGCTTGACGTGTACGCGGGCGCAGCAGCGCAGGCTTGGGCGGCCGGTGACCAGCGGGCTCGGACGAGCGCTCTGGCCGCTGCCGCCGGGCTCTGGCGAGGCGAACCCCTCGTCGACCTGGCGGACATCGACGAGCTGAGCGGAGAGGTGACGCGCGTGCGGACCTCTCTGGTCGACTCGGCGCTCACGCTCGGCGAGATCCGGCTGAGCGAGGGCAGGGCGGCAGATTCGGTCCGCAGCGCCCACGCCGCGCTCAGCGCCGACGCTTACAACGAGCGAGCGCACAGGCTCGCCATCGCCGCCCAGATTCAGCTGGGCGACCACGCTGCCGCCGCTGCGGCCGCGCGGCGCATGATGCGGGCGCTCGCCGAGGTCGGAGCGGTTCCCGCGGACACCACGAAGATCCTCCTCCGGCGCATCGCCGCGGCCCGCGCCGCTCGCTAGCACCTCGCTAACACGCGCGGCCGACGCTAGCCGCTGTAACGCATTCCTGCGCGAGGAGCCAGCCATGCCTATCGATCTCATCGACATTCCCGCCGCCGTGGCCGACTATCTCGACAATCAGGTGAAGACCGCGGTGTCTCCCGTCATCGGCAATCCGTCAGAGAAGGGCGTGCTGACGCCCGGGCAGAACGGAACCTGCACGGTTACCGTGACTAACAGGGGAATGCCGGACGGGGTGCGTCTGATAAACGTCACCTGTCACGTGAAGATCAGTGACGAATCAATCGCACAGCTGATCGTGCCTGACGCCGTGACAGCGCAGGCCTACGACACCCTCGCTGGCATCACGCCACTCCAGCCAGGTTCGAAGCGCGCCGCGATGTTCGTCAGGTTGCCGGCCGGCGCCATGCTGGACGTCGGCGAGAGTCAGCCGCTGCAGATCGAGGTGCATTGCCGAGATCAGGGCGACGCGAAGATCACCTGTCACGTGCACGCTGACATCGATCAGAGCGACCTGTTCCCCACCAGCCAGAACCCGAACGGAGAGCAGACCGTCTCGGTGAGCAGAGGGGTCCTTTGATGGCGAGCGGCAGATCGGCCGCCGCTGCCGCAGTCAGGCCGGCGCTGCGCTCGGCTGCTCGCGGCGCCGAAGGAGCAAGCTGGCCAGCCGCCAGCCAGCCGGAGCCACTGAACGTGCGGGCCGTGCGGCGGCACTTCCTCTTCCCTGGCGCCAGGCGCGTGGCGACCAACAACGCCGCATCGACCCAGCCCCCGCGTGAGCTGCTGGAGCTGTACCGCGAGCTTGGGCCGGGATACGAGAACGTGCACCGCGGTCAGTCGACAGCATCCGCGCAGATGACAGCGATGTACGAGGACGCCTACACCACGGTCGCCGCGTTCCTTGGCGCTCCGGGGCCGCAATGTATCGCCATGTACAGGAACGCGACTGAGGCGATCAACGCCGTGATGTACACGCTGCTCACCGAGTTCCGCGACGGCGACAACGTGGTTACCACGCTCGCCGAGCACAACTCCAACTACGTCCCGTGGTACGGCCTCGCGCGGGAGATCCTGCCTCGCTTTGGCAGGCGGGTCGAGTGCCGGCTCGCCAGGTTCGATCCGGTCACCGGCGAGCTCGATCTGGAGCATATCGCCGGGCTGATCGACCACCGCACCAAGCTCGTGTGCGTGACCGGCGCGTCAAACTTCCTCGGATCGCGGACCCCGCTGCACGCGGTCAGGGCGCTGGCCGACGGCTCAGGCTACGTTCAGCCGGACGGCGAGCACCGGTCGCTGCTGCTGGTGGATGGCGCTCAGCTGGTCCCCGGCAGCCCCGTCGACGTCCGCGCCATCGGCATGGATTACCTGGCATTCTCCATGCACAAGATGCTCGCGCCGTTCGGGATCGGCATCTTGTACACGCGCGAGCACCTCGCCCGCCGTCAGCTGCCTTACCTCTATGGCGGCGACATGATCGCCGAGGGCCAGGTCTTTCCCGAGTACGTCGGCTACAACGCCCTGCCGTGGAAATACTCAGCTGGCACCCCCAACATCCTCGGCGCCATCGTCTCGGCACAGGCACTCCGCGTGCTCCTTGACCTGGCGCTGAGCCCGAAGCGGCCGCTCTACTACGCCACGAGCAGGCCCGTCGAGACAACGGCCGTTCACGCGGCCATGTCTCGCATCGCTGCCTGGAACCTGCTTCTGACGGCTCGCGCCCTTAACCAGCTCGCCGCGGTACCCGGCATCACGATCTACGGGCCAGCCGATCCAGCCCGCCGCACGTCACTCGTGGCGTTCAACCTGGCCGGGCACAACCCGCTGACTGTCGCCGCCCAGCTCAACGAGGCCGGGGTGGAGGCCAGGGCCGGGTGTCACTGCGCGACGCTCGCCCACCATGCGCTCGGCCTCAATCCGCCAGCCAGCTGCCGCCTCAGCTTTTACCTCTACAACACGCCCGCAGAAATAGATGTCGCCGTCGGCGCGGTCGCGGAGATCGCGACCGGCCGCCGGAAGTAAGAGTTACCGGAGAGCAATACTCATGCCAGCACTCACCTCGTGTCCCGAATGCGGCGCGACCGCAGAGATCACCGAGCGTTTCGCCCTGCAGAGCACGGCCGGGCCCGTCCCGCATGTGGCGCTGAGCTGCGTGTCCGGGCATCACTTCCGGATGGACGCTGACCGGCTGGCCGGCCACGCCGTATCTCCTGGTTTGCTGCCGCGCACGATTCAGCTGTGCATTCACTGCCGCCAGACCCCGGCCGGGTTCTGGGTAAGCCGCAAGAATGGCGTCGTCGCACACCGGCCCTGGTGCCTGTCGTGCCGCGTGGAACTGGACCTCGCGCGCCTGCGGGTGTGCGGACCGCGTTTTGCCGCCAGGCGTATCGTGCGGTCCGAGACACGGCAGGCACAGGGAGGCTTTGATGAGCGATCAGCCAAGCGCGGCCGCCGCCGGAACGATCGGCATCGGCGGGGACCTGACGGTGAACCGGATGGGATTCGGCGCGATGCGAGTCACTGGCAAGGGCATCTGGGGCGAACCGCCCAGCCGTGAGGACGCACGGGCCACGCTGCGGCGAGCGGTTGAGCTTGGCGTTAACTTCATCGACACGGCCGACTCCTATGGCCCTGAGGTGAGCGAGAACCTCATCGCCGAAGCGCTCCACCCGTATCCCGACGACCTCGTGATCGCCACCAAAGGGGGCCTGGTCCGTCCCGGCCCAGGGCGCTGGAACGCTGATGGCCGGCCAGAGCATCTTCGCGAAGCCTGCGAGGGCAGCTTGCGCCGGCTGAAGCTGGAGCAGATCCCGCTCTACCAGATGCACAGGCCGGATCCGAAAGTGCCGTACGCCGAATCGATAGGCACGCTGGCCGAGCTGAAGAAAGAGGGCAAGATCCGGCATATCGGCCTGTCTAACGTATCCGAGTCACAGCTGCGCCAGGCCGAGCAAGTTACGCCGATCGTGTCGGTGCAGAACCGCTACAACGTCTCTGACCGGTCGTCGGAGGCGATGGTGGATCTGTGCGATCAGGAGGGGCTTGCGTTCCTGCCCTGGGCGCCGATCCAGGAAGCCGACAGCCTCGCGCCTGTTCTCAGTGCGGCGAGCATCCACGGCGCGAGCACCCGGCAAATCGTCCTTGCCTGGATGCTGGCACGGTCACGGCAGATTCTTCCGATTCCCGGCACCGGCTCCGCTGAACACGTCGCAGAGAACATCGCTGCTGCCGCTATCCAGCTCACCAACGAGGAGATTACGACGCTCCTCGAAGTGGCTAACTAGCTCAGCCGGTTGTACTGAGCGAGCGGAGCCTGACCGCGATCGATATCTCCATCACGCCGAAGATGATCAGCCAGATGCTGAGCAGAACGGCGAGCACGAGCAGCGAGATGCTCGGGTACGCCAGCACGATGATGCCTGCGACGACGCTGATTCCGCCCATGATGGCGGTCCAGCCTCGCTGACTCATCTCCCGGTGCGACAGCGCCGTGAACAGCTCAATCGCGCCGCTGACAACCCAGAAAATGCCGAGCAGCACGACCAGCGCGAACAAGGTCACCAGCAGGTGCCGCACGGCGTACAGGCCGACAATCAGCGACAGCACTCCGAGCAGGGCGAGCAGCACGCGGCTGCTGCCGGCCAGTTCATCAGTAGCAATCGCGTTGACGAAGCGGAAAATGCCCATGACGATCAGTTGGGCGCCGAAGAGCACAGCGACAACGATCAGCGTGCGCCCCGGCCAGGCCAGCGCGATGATGCCGAGCAACACGGTAACGATTCCGAACGCCAGCACCCATCCCCAATGCCTGCCGACCCTCGCGACCATGTCCGCAGGGTCGGCATTCATGCGAGCCGGCATTTCTGCCTCCTCAGCGCGCTATTCATCTCTTCGTACGTGACAGAACGGCATGCTATTCCCTGCGTGCCCGCCCTGCCAGAGCGGCACGCTGCCGCAAACGAGCAGGTCACGTATCGACCAGTAGCGACGGCGCAATATAGTACGGAGATACGGAAAGATCGCGGGACGGCTGTCTGCCATCGCCGCCCGCGAGGCAGCTTGCGCGGCCAGGATTAAGCGTCGCCGCCGCTGCCTGACCCGGTGCCAGGGCCGGTGTCTTGTCGCTCCCCCGTGCGGCGAGACTCCGGCCCGTACCCGCTAACCAGGCCCTCTCCCCGACCACATCAGCCGAGAAATGAAGCGGCCTCAGGTGACAAGTTTGCTTGACAGGGCCGTAGGTGTAAAGATAGCTTGTCAGTGACAAGTTGGCTTTACACCTTTAGGAGTTCGGCGAGCAGCGATGAAGAACAATGTGCGGGCGTTGCGAGCGCAGCGGAATCTTGCGCAAGGCCAGCTCGCCGACGCGATGGGTGTCTCGCGGCAGACGATCAATTCGATCGAGAACGACCGCTATACCCCCTCGTTGCCGCTTGCGATTGCGCTCGCCAGGTATTTCGGCGTTCCGGTGGAGGAGATGTTCGATGATCAAGCAAGGTAGCGGTCCGGCCACCGGGTCCAGGTGGTTCATGCCGCTGTTCAGCCTGGGACTGGGCGTCGCGATTCTGACCGCGAGCTGGATCGGCGGGCACCCCGGTCTGGGACTGTACGGCCTGGGCGTCATGGCCGGGTGCGGACTGCTGCTGCTCGCCGGCGGACGCAGCGAGACCATCCGCGGCTTGCGCGGTGACGGCCGCGACGAACGTTTCGCACAGATTGACCTCCGGGCGACTGCCTTCTCCGGACTTGCGGTGATAGTCGCGCTGATCGTGGCCTGGCTGGTCCAGGTCGCATCCGGCCACAGCGGCCACCCCTACGACTGGCTGCTCGCGACCGCGGGGCTCGCCTACCTGCTGGCGATCGTGCTCCTGCGCTGGCGCGGCTGACGAGCGCGAAAGGTCCGCGCTGCGGAATGACAGCCGGTCGCGGGGCCGGTTGCCGGAGGTCCAGGGTCGTCCGCTCCGGCAACCGGCGGTCGCGCTAGTGCCTGCCCTGCCCGCCGACGCCTGGCAGGACCTTCGTGTGCTCGATCCTGACCGCCTGCAGCTCGCCAGGCGACATGCCGAGCAGCGTCAGGATCGTGGGAGCGATCTGCGTGGTTTCGACCGGCGCGGCAACGGCATGACCGTCGCGCTGACCGGGCAGCTCGACCAGGATCGGGACGTTCCTGTCCTGCTGGTCGTTCCCGCCGTGCTCGGCGATCTTGCCCTTCCCGCCGGTGTAAACGACACCGTGCTGCGCGATCCCGAGAATGTCAGGATGGCGCGGGTCGCCGTTCGGCACGCCGAACAGCGCGGCCGACTCCGCTCCCGCATAGACCGCCTTCAGGCCGGATGACTGCACGGTGATCGGGTTGCCGCTGATGTTGTTACCTGCCGCGGAGTGGGTCAGCAGGTAGTTTTTGACGAAGTCGGCTGCTGCCTGCGACCTGTCGTTCAGCCACATCAGCATCCCGTCGTCGTCGACGGCGAACGCGACGAGCGTGCCAGCCCCTGGGTGCGCGGCCTGCCACGCTGCGTTGATGCCATCGATAATCGGGCCGTCATCGACGCGGGCGAGGGAGTTCGGATCGGTCGGCGACTGCCCGTGCTTGGCGGACATGATCAGCGCCGTGCTGCCAGCCAGGCCGCGGGCGCGGATCTCGGCCACCATCGCGCCGATCTCGGTGTTGATGTAGTTGAGCGCCCTGGTAAGGAGCGGCCCGGGAACGGTGCCGCCGGGCAGGTACCCGCCGGTCAGCCCGTCCGAGGTCGGAAGCTTCTCCGCGGTCGAGACCGTCTGGAAGTTCATCCCGAAGATCGCGGGCACGCCCACGTGCTGCGTCCTGGCATGGTTGAAGCCGTCGATCTCGTTCAGCACGGCGTGCACCTTGAACGTGTCGTACTCCATCGTCGCGGCGTTGTCGGTGGTCCAGTCGTTGCCCGCCGGGAAGCCAAGCGCGTCGCTGTTGATCTCAGGGGTGAAGAAGTCCTGGACGCCCTTGCCGAAAGGACCTGACAAGATCTCGTACGCGGGGTGCTTGTCGGACCATGCGGTGCGCAGCCCGTGTTCCCTGGCCACCTCGAAGATCGTGTTCACCTTGATATAGGCGCTGGGGATGATCGGCTTGCAGGTGGCAGCGCTGACGGGCAGCGCAGCCGGGTTCATGACCGTCAGCGGGTTGCTGGTCATCTGCAGAATCGAGCCTGGCAGGCCGGGGAGCCCCTGGCCGGCGTCGATCGAGGTCTGATCCAGGTCAGCTGCCTCGGTGTAGGAGACCTCCCCGCCGGGCGCGGGTCCAGAGCAGGTCGTGGTGCCCGCCGGGAACACCGAGTGGTTCCATGTGTCGTCGTAGTAGACCCCGGTGACGCCCGGGTCGCCGCCGGTAACCTGCCCGACCATTCCCGGGAATGAGTCGGAGGGAAACGGCGTCATTGCTCTGCTGTACTCCAGGCCGTGGTGCATCAGCGACGCCAGCGTCGAGTCCGGGTGCGTTCGCACGTACCAGGTCAGGTCCTGCTGATGCATTCCGTCCACGGAGATCAGCAGCACATGCCTGATCTCGTTGCCCTGATGTCCGCCGGATCCGTGCGCGGCGGAGCTGGCTAGCGCTGGTGCTGATGCCAAGGCGGACCCGGTGAGCAGCGCGGCCGCGACGGCGACCAGCGCGGCCCGAGGCCGGGAAGGCGTCAAGCGCATGTGTCCTCCTGTTGGAGCGGGTAAAAGCCCCCTGGGGAGTACAGGTAAGGGACGCAAGCCACATCCCGGTGACGAGCAATCGACGTAAAGGGAAGGAAACGGTGATCGTTGCATTCGATTGCAGCATTCGATTGCACGAGCACCGCACGCCAGCGCCTGTCTGCGATGCCCTGCGGATGTCACATTCTGGCCGCCTGCGGTGTCATCTAGAGGACACCGAAAAGAGCTTGTCGGCGTCCGCGAAGTCGAGATATAACTTGAGTTGGCTCTCGTGAAGTGACGTGGCGCGGGCTGATCCGACCGGTACTACCTTAGTGAACGGGGAGTTTGGAGATGAGCAAGGCCCGCGCCCTGATGCGCCTGCCTGGCGGCCGCCGTACAAAATGGGCGGTCCTGATTTTCTGGCTGATCGTCGTCGCACTGGCCGGACCGCTGTCCGGCAAGCTAACCGGCGCCGAGAAGAACAACGCTCAGTCATGGCTGCCAGCCAAGGCCGAGTCGACGCAGGTCCTGAAGTTGCAGTCGACGTTCCAGTCGCCGAACGTCTATCCCGCCGTCGTGGTCTACAACCGGCCGGGCGGGCTAACCGCAGCCGACAAGCACAAGGCCATGCAGGACGTGGCCGGTTTTAGGGGCGTCCACGGAGCCGTCAAGAACCAGGTGGCCGGGCCGTTCTTCTCAGCCAACGGGAAGGCTGCGCAGACGGTCGTTCCCGTCAACCTCGGGTCCAAGGGATGGAACGGGGCTACCTCCGCAGTCGACAAGCTCAGGTCGATCGCCAACAACAATTCGAGCGGCGTCACTGTGCATGTCGCCGGGCCGCTTGGCAGTGCCTCCGACTCGGCCAAGTCGTTCAGCGGCATCGATAGCACGCTGCTGATCGCGACGCTCGCGGTCGTGATCGTGCTGCTCCTGATCACCTACCGGAGCCCTGTGCTCTGGTTGCTGCCGGTGATAACGGCCGGCATCGCACTTGTCAGCGCAGAGGCGCTGATCTACCTGCTCGCCGCGCACGCCGGCCTTACCGTGAACGGGCAGAGCGCTGGCATCCTGAACGTGCTGGTGTTCGGCGCCGGAACGGACTACGCGCTGCTGCTGACGGCCAGATACCGAGAAGAACTGCGCCGGCACGAAGACCGGCACGAGGCCATGGCCGTGGCACTCCGCCGGGCCGGGCCCGCGATCATCGCAAGCGCCGGCACCGTCATCCTGAGCCTGCTCACGCTGACGATCGCCGAGCTGAACTCCACTAAGGGCATGGGTCCCGTGCTGGCCATCGGCGTGGGCGTGGCGCTCGTTGCCATGATCACGCTGCTCCCCGCGCTGCTCGTGATCTTCGGCCGGTGGATCTTCTGGCCAGTCCGGCCAACATTTGGCTCAGCCGAGCCGACCAGCAGCGGTTTCTGGGCTCGGGTTGGCCGCAAGGTCGCGCTCCGGCCGCGCATTGTCTGGGTCAGCACGGCGATCGTGCTTGGTGTCATGGCGGTCGGCCTCACCGGCCTGAAGGCCAGCGGACTTACCGCCGCCGAGTCGTTCGCCGGCCACCACCCGGACTCGGTGGTCGGCCAGAAGGTGATCGACCAGAACTTCCCGGCGGGCACCGGCCAGCCGGTCATCGTCACCGGCAGTCCTGGTGCCGCTTCGCAGCTGCGGACGACGTTCCAAGGCGTGCACGGGATCACCGCGGTGACCCAGCCGCAGGTCCATGCCGGTCACGTCTTCCTGGAAGGCACGCTGACCTCGGCGCCGGATAGTCAGGCCGCGTATTCGACCATCGACCGCGTGCGGGCCGCCGTTCACTCAGTTCCTGGAGCGCACGCGCTGGTAGGCGGTAACACCGCGGTGAACTTGGACGTGCAACGGGCTGCGGCACACGACAGGAATGTGATCATCCCGTTGATCCTTCTCGTCGTCTTCGTGATCCTCGCGCTGCTGCTGCGAGCCATCGTCGCACCGATCATGCTGATAGCTACGGTGGTGCTCTCGTTCGCGGCATCGCTGGGAGTCAGCGCGCTTGTGTTCGACCACCTGTTCCACTTCGGCGGTGCGGACACCTCGTTCCCGCTCTTCGTGTTCGTCTTCCTGGTCGCGCTGGGCATCGACTACAACATCTTCCTGATGACAAGGGTCAGGGAAGAAACGAAACGGCACGGTGCGCGCCGCGGCGCTCTGATCGGGCTGGCCGCGACGGGAGGCGTGATCACGTCGGCCGGCGTGGTGCTGGCGGGGACGTTCGCGGTGCTGGGAACGCTGCCGATCACGTTCCTTGCCGAGATCGGCTTCGCCGTGGCATTCGGCGTGCTGCTCGACGCCATCATCGTCAGGTCGGTCCTGGTGACCGCGCTGAACCTGGACATCGGCAGCAAGGTGTGGTGGCCCAGCAGGCTGGCGCACGAGTCGCTGCCCGACGAGGACCTCAGCGGCGAGCTCGAGACCGTGGGGTCAGGCGCTCGTTAGCAGCCTTCGACAGTAACCACGATGAACCCCTGCCGGCGTGGCCCGCCGGCGGGGGTTCATCGCGTAGGGCTGGTTACAGCGAGCGCTGCCGCAGCCAGTCCAGGGCGTACTGGGCGACTTCCTGCCAGCCGTGGTCGATGGTCAGCGAATGGCCGCGGTCCTCGAATTCCTTGAAGTCCGTGATCGCCGGCGACTTGTGGTACAGCTTGCGGGTCCCCGTCGTGATCGCGGCGGGAACGGTGTGGTCCTTGCCGCCGGCGATCAGCAGCAGCGGCCCGCGGTCCTTGTTGCGCGTGTCGACCTTCGCCGGCGAGCCAGGCGTGAAGTTCGCGAAGGCATCCTCGAACAGCGGCTTACCTGGCGACGGAACGGCCCAGCGCTCATACAGGTCGGCAGATTCCTGCGCGGACACGGCGTTGCCGAAGCCGTACCTGAATTGCTCAGGGGTGAGCGCGACCGCCTCGCGCCTGTTCGCCGGCCTTTTCAGCGCGATCGAAGCAACCTTCAGCGCCGATGGCGGCAAGTTGAGCACGCCCTTGATCGGAGCCGCGTCGATCGCGACCGCCGCCGAGGCGAGCGACTGGCCGAGCAGCCGTTGCGCGATCAGGCCGCCGAATGAATGGCCGATGACGATCGGCCGGCTCTCCAGGTCGCGGATTATCCGCGCGTAATGCTGAACGACGTCCTCGATGCCGTTGCCGGCCACCTTGTCCGGGTTGCGGCGGGTCTCTTCCACGGTGTCGGACACACCGGGCCAGCCAGGCGCCAGCGGGTTGTGACCCGCCGCGCGGAAGAAGTCCTCCCACTGCCCCCAGGACGTCGGATGCAGCCACAGGCCATGCACGAACAGAACTGGTCCGCCGGTTTGTGACATCTCGGGCTCCCTTATCGCTCGCTCGTTCCTCGCAGTGATACCCAAAGCGGGCTGCCGTGAGCGCCCGGTGCCGGTTGAGTTGGCTGGGCCATGGACTGCTCAGCCGATAGTGAACAGCGTCAGCTGCATGCCGTCGGGGGCCTGGACGCGGGCGTTGCGATCCCCCCACGGCGTGGTCACCGGCGGCGCGACCTCATCGGCTCCGGCTGCCACCAGCCGTCGCGCCTTGTCCTCGCTGTCGCGCACCTCCAGCGCGAGCCGCACCTTGCCCGAAACCCGGCGGCCGGCCTCGATCTCGTCGACATGTGCCGCTTGGGCCTGGTCGAGCAGTTCGAGCGTCGCCCGGCCGGCGTCAAAGAGGACTACACGGCCGTCGTCGGTGCTCCAGTCCTCGAGCTGCTCGAGGCCGAGCGCATCGCGATAAAAGGCAAGCGCCTCGTCGAAATCGGCGACCGTCAACGCTACCCGCAGTTCCTTCACATCTGCCACGTTCGTATCCAACCAGCCACTGGCGAGAATGTCGCCGTCGCGGCCTGTTTCCGCCTTCTCACCCCATGGTTTCGGCGACGTGCTGCGCGATAACGGAGTCAAAATCCTGGTCGGCGGTCAGGCCGAGCCGCTTCGCGCGGTCCGCACGGACCGCGCCCGGCCAGCTCGTCACGATCCTGTCGATAGCGGGATCGGGACGCCAGTCGATCAGCGCGACGGCTTCAGGTCCTGCCGCGCGGCCGAGCGCGCCGACCATGTCGTCGACGGTCACGGTCAGCGCGGGGAGGTTGACCGCGCTCGGGCCGCCCCATTCGCTATCCGGTGAAGTCGCCGCGCATAGCAGCCCCTCGATGGCCTTCGCCGGTGAGGCGAGAGCGACCGCAGTCGGCCGGCCAACCGGACAGGTAGCGCGCTGTCCCCGAAGCGGCTCGCGGATGATGGAGGACAAGAATCCGGACGCGGCGGCGTTGGGCCGGCCGGGCCGGACGACCACGGTCATCAGCCGGACGGTCCTGCCGCGCAGGAATCCCCTGCGGGTGTAATCGGCGATCAGGTGCTCGCCGATGACCTTCTGGATGCCGTAGCTGGACTGCGGGTTTGGCATCGTCTGGTCATCGACCACCGGCGGCAGCGGATGGTCGTCACTGGTACCGAAGACGGCGACGGAACTGGCGAATACCACGATCGGGCTGGTGCCGAGCGAACGGCATGAGGCGAGCAGACGTTCGGTCGCCGCCAGGTTCGCCCGCATGCCGAGGTCGAAGTCCGCCTCACACTCCGCGCTGACAGCTGCGGCAAGGTGGAAAACCACATCGGCTCCCGCCAGCTGACCGGGACCGCCGCCCGCGGGATCCATGAGCTCGGCAAGATCACCGCGGACCGTCGTAACCCGCGGGTCGGCCGCGAGATCTGCGGCCACGGGCACCTGGTCGATGAGCGTCAGCTTGCCTAGCTGGCGCGCCGCTCCCCCGGATGAGCGCACCGAGTTCGCGGCAAGCAGGTCTCTGGCCAGGCGGGAGCCGAGGGAGCCAGCCCCGCCCGTGACCACCACGTTCGTCAGGGTTCTCTCCTTATCTGGGTGGCTGTCCGCCGCGTCGCTACAGTGATCGTAAATGCTCGCGGGCCGGCCAACCCGGCGCTGCCCTGCTGGGAGGCATCACCGAGATGCGGGCCAGACCGCCGACCATCACCGAGCTGCTGGCAGATCACCCGGCTGAGCTGCCGGACGACCCTGCCCTGCGCGCTTTGATCCGCCAGCTGCGTGCGGAGGACGGCCGGCTACTGGGGATCCTTGACGACGATCCGACCGGATCGCAAGCCGTGCACGACGTGCAGGTCGTGACGACCTTTGACGAGGCGGCATACGAGGACGCCTTCGCAGCCGCGGTAGGTAATACCGGGGCGTGTTTCGTCCTGACGAACTCGCGCAGCCTGCCCGGGCACGCGGCCGCGGCCCTGACTGCCGAGGTCGCGCGCGGGCTGCTGGCCGTTGCCGCGCGACGCACCCATGGAGGTTCTGGCGAGTCGTCACCCATGCCTGGCGGGGCGCCGATCGACCTGATCAGCCGCAGCGACTCGACGCTGCGCGGGCACGTTATCGAGGAAATAACCGCGCTCGCAGGCGTGCTGCGCGAGAAGAGGGGCGCAGGTCCAGACGGCGTGCTCTTTGTCCCTGCGTTCATCGAGGCTGGCCGGCTCACGGTCGGTGACGTGCACTGGGCTCGCGGCGATCATGGCATGGTGCCTGTCGGCGAGACCGAGTTCGCAAGGGACGCCGTCTTCGGTTACTCGGCATCGAACCTGCGGGAGTTCCTCGCGGCGAAGAGCGGCGCCATCAGCGCCGATGCCGTCGCTAGCATCAGCCTGGAGGACATCAGGAGCGGCGGCGTCTCGAGGGTCCGCGAGGTGCTGGCCGCGGCCAGCGATGGCAACTGGATCGTGGTGAACGCCGCTGCGTACTCCGACCTGGAGACCGTC
>DATELR010000391.1:0-2963 GCA_035276345.1 Streptosporangiaceae bacterium
CTTGCCTGCCTGCGCGCCTGGCTCGCTCGACGACCTCGGCGATCACAGCGCCGAGCGCTTCGACGTCGGCGGGCGCGCTGGTGCGGCCGAACGTGAACCGCAGCGACCCGCGAGCCCTGGCCCGGTCGGCGCCCATCCCGAGCAGCACGTGACTGGGCTGGGCAACGCCAGCCGTGCATGCCGAGCCGGTCGAGCAGGCGATTCCCCTGGCGTCCAGCAGCATGAGCAGGGCGTCGCCCTCGCAGCCGGGGAAGGAGAAGTGCGCGTTGCCAGGCAGCCTGAGGGCACCTGGCGGCGGACCGTTGAAAATCGCGTCAGGCACCGCCGTTCGCACGCGGTCAACGAGCAGGTCGCGCAGCGACCCAAGCCGCGCCGTGTGCTCGTCGCGGTCGGCCACAGTCCGCTCGACCGCGACGGCGAACGCCCTGATGGCGGCGGCGTCGAGGGTGCCCGACCGCACGTCGCGCTCCTGGCCGCCGCCGTGCAGGACCGGCACAGGGTCATCAGCGGTCCTGGCCAGCAGCAGCGCGCCGGCGCCGACCGGCCCGCCGAGCTTGTGCCCGGTGACCGTCAGAGCGGTTGCACCGCTTTCCGCCAGGCTGACCGGCAGCTGGCCGGCGGCCTGAACGGCGTCGCTGTGGAACGGGATGCCGTACTCGCTGGCCACCGCCGACAGCGCGGCGACCGGCTGGATGGCTCCGACCTCGTTGTTCGCCCACATGGCGCTGATCAGCGCCACGCCTGCCGGGTCACGCTCGATCGCCGCACGGAGCACGTCAGGGCTGAGCAGCCCAGCGCTGTCCACCGGCAGCCACTCGACGCTGGCGCCCTCGTGTTCGCCGAGCCACTGGACGCTGTCCATGACGGCGTGATGCTCGATCGCGGTGGCCAGGACCCGCTTGCGGCCGGTGCCGGGCCCGGCCTGGCGAGCCCAGTACATCCCCTTGACGGCTAGATTGTCGGCTTCGGTTCCCCCGCTTGTGAAGACAACCTCGCTCGGTCGGGCGCCAAACGCCTGCGCGATCTGCTCGCGCGACTCCTCGACCACGCGACGCGCCCGGCGGCCTGCGTTGTGCAGCGAAGAAGGATTGCCGATCTGGGCCAGTTCCTCCGTCATCGCCGCCAATGCCTCGGGGAGCATGGGCGTCGTGGCCGCGTGGTCGAGATAGACCAGCGTGCCATTCCGTGCGCCAGCGTCGGCGGATGCGGGGTTCACCATGACGATTCAAGCCTAACGGGAACCTGGGACCCTCACGCCGCGCGTCACTCCTAACCAGGCCTCGAAGCGCGCGTGAACTGCGGAGAGTCAGGTCATCAGCGAAGACCTAGGCGCGTATGTGGCACATACTTCTTCGCTGATGCCTTAAGTCTTCATGCATTGGGCGAACTGCCGTCTTTCGGTGGCTGTAGCCGCATGCAGGCCTGTGGGCAATGTTCCAACACCAGCGATCACGAATCACGCTACGAAGATCTCCTGGCGATGCCAGGCGAGGTACTTCGAAGCAGGCGTCATCGCTTCGGGCGGCAGCAAAAGGACTTCTCGCAATGGAGGCCGCCCGTAATACTGTCTTGCCATTTCATCACTGCGGACTGCGTCGGCCACGGTCAGCCGGTGCGCTTCCCGATCTCCTCGACGAGCTGCGGCACCACCTTGAACAGGTCGCCCACGACCCCGAAGTCCGCAAGCTCGAAGATCGGCGCCTCTGGGTCCTTGTTGACCACCATGATCGTCTTCGAGGTCTGCATGCCGGCCCGGTGCTGGATCGCGCCTGAGATCCCCACCGCGACGTAGAGCTGCGGCGACACCGTCTTACCGGTCTGGCCGACCTGGAACTGATGCGGATACCAGCCCGCGTCGGTGACCGCGCGCGATGCTCCGACGGCCGCACCCAGCGAGTCGGCGAGCTTCTCGATCAGCGCCATGTTGTCCGCCGAGCCGACACCGCGGCCGCCCGAGACAACGATGGACGCTTCGGTCAGCTCGGGCCTGGCGCCGCGCTGCTGCACCACCCGGTCCGTGATCTTCGCCTGCTTGGCCGCGTCGCTGACCGTGATGCTTATCGGCTCGATGGCAGCCTCGCCTGAAGCGGCTTCCGGGCTGATCGCATTCGGGCGGACCGCGATGATCGGGGTGCCGGTGCGTACCTTGGCCTTGACGTTGATCGCGCCGCCGAAGATCACCTGGTCGGCCGTCATGTCATCATCGAGGCCGACCACGTCGGTGAGGATCCCCCACCCGGTCTTGACCGCGAGCCGGCCACCGACCTCGCGGCTCTCTGCGGTATTGGCAACCAGGACAGCGGCCGGCGACTTCTGGGCGGCGAGCTCGGCGAGCAGCTCGGCCTTCGGCGCGACCACGTAGTCGTCATAGTCGGAGGCGGCAGCGACGTACACCTTCGCGGCGCCGTACTCGGCCAGCCGGGCCTGTGCCGCTTCGGCGCCAGAACCTGTCCACACCACGGAAGGCTCGCCGAATCTGCGCGCCAGCGTCACCAGTTCGAGCGTGACCTTCTTGACGGTCTCGCCGTCGTGCTCGGCGAGTACCAGAATCTCAGCCATCGTCGGCAGCCTCTCAGCCCTTCGTAAACCTAGGTCAGGATCAGATGAACTTGCGTCCGGCGAGGAACTCGGCCGCCTTGCTGCCGCCGTCGCCTTCGTCGGCCACGACCGTGCCCGCCTGCCGCGGCGGCCGCTTCGCGAAGCTCAGCACCTCGCTGGCGGCGTTGCCCAGTCCGACCTGGCCGCCGTCCAAGCCGATGTCGGCCACGCTCAGCGTCTGGACCGGCTTCTTCTTCGCCGCCATGATCCCCTTGAACGACGGGTAGCGCGGCTCGTTGATCTTCTCGACGACGCTCACCACGGCCGGCAGCGTGGCCTCGACGGTGTCGTAGCCGTAGTCGGCGAGCCGGTTGATCGTGATCGACTTGCCGTCGATCTCCACCTTGCTCGCGAACGACAGCTGC
>DATELR010000392.1:0-3042 GCA_035276345.1 Streptosporangiaceae bacterium
CCGCCAGACCTGCTCCACGACCCCCGCGGTGTCGGCGACCGGATCGGTGTTGGCCATCGCGTGGATCGCGGTGAATCCGCCCAGCGCCGCCGCCGCCGTACCGCTCTGCACCGTCTCCGCGTCTTCCCTTCCTGGCTCGCGCAGATGCGTGTGCAGGTCGACGAGTCCGGGAAGCGTAATCAGGCCGTCTGCATCGATGACGGCTACGTCCTGCTCCGGCTGACCGCCGCCGGATCGGCTGGGGCGGACGTCGGCGATCACCTGCCCGTCGATCAGGATGTCGGCCCGCTGGCCACCGAGCGGCCTCGCCCCTCTGATCAGCCACCGGCTTGCCGCTTGCTCATGCCCCGCGCTCATCGGCGCACCGCCGTTCCCGCGCCCGCCGCAGCCACGTCCGCTGTGCTGCGGGCGTCCTTCGATCTGCCCCGGTCCCAGTCGTCTCCGCCGGCTCCGTCCCTGCTCGCCTGAGCGGATGGTTCTGGTGGTCCTGACGAGCCGCCGAGCAGCAGGTAGAGCACCGCCATCCGGACCGAGACGCCGTTGGCGACCTGCTCGACGATCGTTGAGCGGGGTGAGTCGGCCACTTCGGCGGCGATTTCGACGCCACGGTTCATCGGTCCTGGGTGCATGACGATCGCGTGGTCGGGCAGCAGTGCCATCCGGTCGCCGTCAAGGCCGTACCGTCGGCTGTACTCGCGCACGCTCGGGAAGTAGGCGTCAGACATCCGCTCGCGCTGAACCCTGAGCATCATGACCACATCGCTGCGCGGCAGGACCGAGGTGAAGTCGTAACTCACCGAGCACGGCCACGTGTCGACGGCGACCGGAACCAGCGTGGGCGGCGCGACCAGCGTCACGTCGGCTCCGAGCGTTCGCAACAGCCAGACGTTCGACCTGGCCACCCTGCTGTGCAGGACGTCGCCCACGATCGTGACGCGCAGTCCCTCGAGCCGGCCGAGCCTGCGCCGCATCGTGAAAGCGTCGAGCAGCGCCTGCGTGGGGTGCTCATGGGTGCCGTCGCCGGCGTTGACCACGCTGCCTCTGACCCACCGCGCCAGCCGGTGCGGTGCGCCGGATGCGCTGTGCCTGATCACCACCGCGTCAGCGCCCATCGCCTGGAGGGTGAGCGCGGTGTCCTTCAGGCTCTCGCCCTTTGCCACGCTCGAGCCCTTGGCGGAGAAGTTGATCACATCGGCTGACAGCCGTTTCGCCGCAGCCTCGAACGAGATCCTGGTCCTGGTTGAGTCCTCGTAGAAGAGGTTGACTACTGTCCTGCCGCGCAGCGTAGGCAGCTTGGGTATCGGGCGTTCGGCGAGCCTGGCGAGTTCTTCGGCCGTGTCGAGGATGGCGACGGCGTCGGCCCGGCTGAGGTCAGCGGCGGAGATCAGGTGCCTGTTCACCGGGTCACCTCCGGCGTGACGTGGAGCGTGACGGCGTCCTCGCCGTCTGTCTCGGTCAGGAGCACCCTGACCAGCTCGCGCTTGGCGGTCGGCAGGTTCTTGCCGACGTAATCGGGCCTGATCGGCAGCTCCCGGTGTCCCCTGTCAACGAGGACCGCGAGCTGGACGGCGCGCGGACGGCCGATATCGTTCAGCGCGTCGAGCGCGGCGCGTACCGTCCTGCCGGAGTACAGGACGTCGTCGACGAGCACGACCACCATGCCGTCGATGCCCGAATCCGGCACGTCGGTCCGACCAAGGGTCCTGGCCGGGCGCAGCCTGAGATCGTCGCGATACAAGGTGATGTCGAGCGAACCGACCGGGACTTGCACTCCCTCGGTGTCGGCAAGGCGCGCCGCGAGACGCCGGGCCAGCGGAACACCCCTGGTCGGGATGCCGAGCAGCATGACGTCGCTGCCGCCGTCGGTTCGCTCGAGGATCTCGTGCCCGATCCTTGTGAGCGCGCGGCGGATCTCCTCGGATCCAAGGACGGTCTTGCCGGCAGGCGATGAGGCATCGGCAGAAGCGATACCGGATGAACGAGGGCTGACAGCCATCAGCGGACCTCCTTCCCCGCCTCACGGGACGGGCCTTAAAGGACGTCGAACGACCACCAACCTACCAGCTAGGCGGGCGCATCCCCGGCAGCCACACCGGGCACGCCGGGGTCGCGCCAAGCTTGGACATCGCCAGCCATGTGGCGCAAGCTAGGCTGTAAGCGACTTGGGTCGCTGCCTCCTTGTTGCGCTCTCACGCGTAAGTTAGACCGATTTTTGACGATCGGCTTGACCTTGTCGTGGTCTCGGCCTACCGTCACTGTCCGTAACCAGCACATAGTCGTTATTAAGGTCAGGGACCCGGACCATGCCATCTGATTACGCAAAAACCCTTGGTGCAAGGCTGCGCGCTATTCGCACCCAGCAAGGTTTGTCCTTGCATGGCGTGGAAGAGAAGTCCCGTGGCCGCTGGAAGGCCGTCGTTGTCGGCTCCTATGAACGCGGCGATCGGTCAGTGACCGTGCAGAAGCTCGCCGAACTTGCCGATTTCTATGGCGTCCCGGTCTCGGAGCTGCTCCCGGGCGACGCGGCGCCTGGAGTGCTGACACCGTCGCCGAAACTAGTGATCGACCTGGAAAAGATGGCCACGCTGCCGCGGGACCAGGCCGGGCCGCTTGCCAGGTATGTCGCCACCATCCAGAGCCAGCGCGGCGATTACAACGGCCGAGTCCTGTCGATCCGGCAGGAAGACCTCCGTTCGCTTGCTGTCATCTACGACAAGACGCCTACTGACCTGACTGAAGAGCTCATCAGCTGGGGGATCCTCGACTCCACCGCGCGCGGCGCAGTCGACTCCGCGTAGTTCCGCCTGAACTCCCGGATCCCCTTCGGCCTGCGGTCAGATAGCGGTCGGAAGCGGAAGCGGCGACTGGGCAGGGACACCGAGCGCTGTTTCGGCCAGCGCGACGAATGTTCCGGCATCGCGCAACAGGTCGTCGGCCTCACGCGCCGTAACAGCTCGTGGCAGGCCGGCCTCGGCGGCCGCGCGCTTGCCGGCGCCAGCGGCAAAGAAGGCGGCCCACTCGCTCAGCGTCGGCTCGACCTTC
>DATELR010000393.1:0-21692 GCA_035276345.1 Streptosporangiaceae bacterium
GCGAATGGTGGATCCGACGATCAGCGGCAGCGCAACGACTAGGGCAAGCGTTGAGAGTAGTGCGAGCTGAGAGATCGATGAGTGACCGCCGAGCAGGCCCAGGATCGGTCCCGCGACCAGAACGGTCAGCAGGGTGGAGGCCGTCAGCAGTACGGCCGCCACGACGACTTCGCCACCCGCCAGTCCGGTGAGCGCGACCGAGGCCACCTCTGCAGGTGCTACGCCCGCTGCCAGCACCCCACCTCGAAGCGATGCCGCGCTGACGAGCCGGCTGGTGAGCCAGGCCAGCAAAGGCAAGACAACGGTCGTGGTCGCCAGGACGAGGGTCATGCGCCGCAACGCATGCCGTACCTGGCCGAAGTCGGCGAAGGTCATAGCTGATCCGGTGCAGAACACGAGCACGGCGAGAGTAGGCAGGATAGCTCCGTGATCGGCCAGGACACGCCCGGGTGCCGGAAAGGCGACACCCACCGCCGCGCAGATCAGGACCAGAGGCAGCAGGAACCGGTCGAGGAACCCGGCCAGCATGGCCATCCTGGCATCGAAGCCAGGAGCGCGGTCACCGGCATTCACTACTCACCGTCCCACCTGATGCGCTGCGAGCAGCGCCACGCCGATCGAAGCAGCGTCAGGACCGAGACTAGAGCGCAGCAAGGGGAGCCGGCGCGCCGATTCGGCCCATATCTGAGTGCGCGCCGCGGTCTCCATGGAGGTCCAGTAGGGCCCGTCTGCGCAGCCAAGTCCGCCACCGACGATCACGGCATGCGGGTCAAGCACGTTGACGAGAAGCGCGACGCCCTGGCCCGCCGAGGACCCGGCAGCGGCGACTACCTGCGCGGCCAGCGGATCGTAGGAGTACCGATCGATGACCTCTTGTGCTGACTCGGCTCTGCCACCGCCCGCCCGGTAGGCCGCCGCGATGGCCGGCCCTGAGGCCAGCTCCTCGAGTGGATAAGGGCGTCCGTCAGGGCGAAGCTGGGGGCCGAAGGGCCCGCTGCCCAGCAGGATTGCCGCGCCATGCGCGCCCGGCCATACGGCGCCGTCCCGCACGAACGCGGAGCTGATTCCGGTTCCGATCGACACGTAGGCGAACGACGGAAATATTCGGCCAGCGCCCGCCATGGCCTCGGCGTGGGCGGCAGCCCTGACGTCGGACTCAACGCGCGTGACGCCGATGTCTGTCCACTCCTTGAGGTCACCGACCAGGCCCGGCACTACCACGTCGGTCACGACCTGTTCGTCAAGATCAACGAGTTCCGGCACGCTGACGCCAACCTGAGGACGCTCGCTCAGCGCCAGCTCAGAACGCATCCGGCCAAGGACCATGACGAGCTGGCTGCGAATGCGGCCAGCGCCAAGCGTCGCCTGAGTCGGAATGACTTCCCTGAAAAGGACCTCGGCGCCTGGCAGCGAGATTGCCGTGACAGCCGTCTTCGTGCCGCCGACGTCAATGCCGACTGCGACGCGCCGTCTCGTCGGCCGGCCCATAATCGGATCGCTTGTTATTGCTCCCCCCGCGGGCGAGTGTGATCGTGGATCACGGCAACGGCCGCCTCGAAATCGTACGTGAGGTCCAGCGGGCCGAAGTCGGAAGCTACCGGAACCGGCCGGCCGTCATCAGCGGCTGAGCGGACAGCAGCACCGAGCACGTCAACGACGTGGATGTCGTGCTCGAGGTCAACCGCGGGTGAGCGTCCAGTGGCCAGCGCCAGCACCGCCTCGCGGAGCCCGTCCGTCCAGTTCCAGGTTCGATCGGGGCTGGCGTAACTGCGCCAATGACCCCAGTCTCCGCGAAAGACCTCAATGCCGACCGGATCCCAGTCGTCTCCCAGCAGATTGGCGGTTCCCTCAGCGCCATACAGCTCGACCGCCGTTCTCCGGTATGCCCAGACCGCATGGCTGGCCATGATGGTTGACAAGGCACCGCTGCGATGCCGCACGATCAGCTGACTGACATCGGGATCGACGTCGGCTAGCGCAATGCCGTCGACCTCGCGGGCGATGCCCGAGGCGGTCTGAAGCGCGCGCGCTTCGACGACCGGACCCAACAGCGCGGTCAGCGTCTTGATGTTGTAGATGGCCAGGTCGCCGAGCGGACCGACCCCGCTGGCGTGGTACCACCGGGCCCAGGTCGATCCCGCGTTGCCGTACATGGCCCTGGCCGAGTGGACCTGCCCTGTCACGCCCGCGTTGACCAGAGTCCAGAGCAGCCGCATCGCCGGGGACATCTGCACGAACGGCGCCACGACCAGCAACTTGCCGCGATCTCTGGCCAGCTCAGCCAGACGTCGGGCAGTCGCGGTGTCGAATGTCAGCGGCTTCTCGACGACGACATGCTTGCCCCGCTCAATGGCACGCCGGGTCAGTTCGGCATGGCTGTCGGGCGGTGTGGTGATGACGACCAGATCGACGTCGGCATCGAGCACCGCAGCGGCGTCGGCTACCAGGTGCGAGCCCGGCCGCGCGCGAAGAAAGGATCCCCAGGCCTCGGATCGCCGCACGCAGATAGGTCCGGACGCCGCGTAGCCTGCCGCCACCAGCGAGTCCAGGGTGCGCAGGTAGGCGCGCGCCGCGCTGCCACCGCCGATAAGGCCGACGGCGACCCTGGACCCACCCGGCTCTTCGGTTACCCGATCCAGACCGTCCTCCAGTCGTAGTTGTTCAGGGGCGCGCCGGTCTTGGTCGGATTCACTCCGTGAACGTTCGCGGCCACTCCGTCAATGACTGGCGGGAAGAACGGGATAATGTAGCCGCCCTGCGAATAGTCGATCTGCTGCATTTCATGAACCAGTGGCTTGCGCTTGGCTGGATCGACGATCTTCAGTGCCTGATTGAACAGGGACGTATAGCGCGGATTGTTGAAGTGGCACTCATTGTAGGGGCCCGACGGAACGAAGAACTGGGCAACCGACGGCAGGTAGTACTGATAGAAGGAGAAGTCCTGGGCGAATACCCACTTCAGGTACTGAGGCCCGTAGAACTGCGTGACATTGACCTGTCGCAGATTGATCGTGACACCGCCGGCCTTGGCCTGCTGGGCGAAGGCCTGCGCGCTCCCGGATGCGCCCTGAGCGATGGGCGACGATACGAGCTGAACGTGCAGGTTCTCCTGTCCGGCCGCCTTGAGCAGCGCCCTGGCGTGGGCCGGATCGTAATGACGCTGGGCCAGGCTGGTGTCATAGGACGGGTCGAAGCGCGAACACACGTCGTTTCCGATGGTGCCGTTGCCGCCGAAGACGGCGTCGAGCATTTGCGGCCGGTTGACGAGCAGCCTCATCGCCTGACGAACCCGTACGTCATTAAACGGCGCCGCATCCACTCTCATCGTGAATGGCACCCACCCGCCGCCATGGGATATGACGACCTTCGCGCCCGACGCCTGCAGGGTTCGGCCCCCGGCTGAGGACAGCTGATTGACCATGTCTGCCTGGTTGGAGCTCAGCGCGTTTAGCTGGCTGGTCTCATCTGCGAAATCGGTAATGACCACCTTGTCGAGGTAGGGCTGACCGTGGCGCCAGTAGTTGGGGTAGCGGTCAAAGACACTTTCCTGTCCCGGGGTGAAGCTGCTGAACTTGAAGGGTCCGGTGCCGATGGGCGCCTTGGGGTCGTAACCGACCGGGACAATGTTGTAGTAGTAATTCGCCAGCGTCTGATCGAGAATCGCGAATGGCGTGTGACAGGGGATCTTCACCGTCCGCGAATCGAGTTTCTTCATGCCTGGAGCGTCGACCGCGGCGATCGGTGCGGCGCCAGGAAGCGGCGCCTTGGGGTTGACGACGCGCCTCAGGCTGTAGATCACGTCGTCAGCGGTCAGGGGCTTGCCGTCGTGGAACGTGACGCCCTTCCGCACGCGGACCACCCAGCTCGTCGCATCCTTCGACGGCGTGACCTCTTCAGCCAGGATCGGAACGAGAAGCGCGTTGGGCCCGAAACCGATCAGCGGTTCACTCAGCTGAAAGATCCTGGCGAAGTCGGCAGTGGTGATCCCGGACTGGGCGTCGAGACTGTCCGCGCTCGAGCCGCCGGTCAGCGCGACCCGCAGGGTTCCGCCTTTCTTGATCTGCGGGGCAGAACTGCGCGGTTCGGGTGCGGAGGAACCGCCGCACGCGGCGATGCCGATGCCGGGGAGAGCGAGCGCTCCGGTCGCGGCCAGGCTCTTCAGCACAGCCCGCCGGTCGATGTCGATGCTCGCCCGCGGCGACAGGCCGCCATCGGGAGGTTTCAGGGATGCGTTCATGCGGACCTCACTTAGATTGCAGGGGCGGCAGGGCCGGCCGGCTCGGGGAGGAAGCGCGGCGCGACTCCGAAGATGAAGCTGGCTGGACCTTCCGGCGCGAAGTAGCTGTGCGCAATCCCCTTTGGCACGTACCAGCCGTCGCCGGGGTGCAGCTCAAGGAACTCGCGGCCGGTGTCGGATCCGATCCTGATCCCAAGGACACCGTCGAGCACGTAGCCGCTCTCGTCGCCGCCGCGGCTCTGCCAGTCACCGAACTGCCCGGCACAAAGCTCGCCGATGGCTACCGTCAGATGCTCAGTGCTCGCGAGCAGACCCAGCGGGACAGGTCCTGGGCGCCCGGGCTCGAGGCGCCAGCGGCGATCTGCGGCGCGGATCACGCGCAGGGTGTCAGGGGGCGCAGCCGGCAATTCGGTTGGAACAAATCGTCCCAGCAGCTCGTCATCGCCGAGCCGGACGCTTGCCAGCAGCTCCTTCGTTCGCGCGTACGAACCAGATGAGCCGGTAGATGGCGGCGGGGCGAAGATCTCGAGTACGCGCAGCGGCTCCGCTCCTACTGCGTGGGCGTGATGCCAGGTGTCACGGCGGAAGAACACCGACTCGCCGGTGCCGACATAGTGCGCCTCGCCCGTCACTGGATTCGCCAGGACCATCGCACCGCGCAGGACGTGCAGCACCTCGTCAGCAGCGAAGATCGTGCGGAACGCATCAGAGTGCCTGAACGAGGAACCGGCCGGCACGCCGAACACGAGCTGGTGGATCAGGCCGCTGGAGACATAAATCCAGTCGAGCACCTCGCCGGACTCCGTATCGCCCCAGAAATTCCTGGTCACGTCCGCGTGTCGCAGCGCAGTGGCATGATCAAACGTCGGGCGCGGCGACGGCCGGTACGCGCTCATCACACGTGCGGTCTCGAGTCGGAATTCACCGACGCGGTGAATCTGTACCGGTCGCCAAGGAACGTGCCTTCTGAGATTTCGATCGGCCTGCCATGCTGATCTGAGGTGACGGCCTTGACCTGGAGCAAACACGTGCCAGCCGGGACGCACAGCAGTTCAGCAGACCGGCCGCCGGCAGGAATGGCTGCCACGCCGTAGTCCGCCAGGGTCGGCAC
Source organism: Streptosporangiaceae bacterium (assembly GCA_035276345.1). Lineage (GTDB taxonomy): Bacteria > Actinomycetota > Actinomycetes > Streptosporangiales > Streptosporangiaceae > Chersky-822. The sequence goes on from DATELR010000393.1 coordinate 5,349, forward strand.
GATGTCGTGATCCCGGAATCCGTGGAACAGCGACGCGTACTCATAGGCCAGGTCAGGCAGCGAGGGCGCGAGCCACGCCGCGGCGATCGCACGCTGCCAGCCGACCGGGACGCCGTCCATAAGCCGCACCCGCTCGAGTTCGAGCACAACCGATCCGGGCGGCGCTTTCAGCACCTCGGCCTCATCGAGACTGGGCGCTCGCACCGTGCTCGCAAGCACGCGCGCCGCGGTCGAGAAACCCCGGTGCGCGGCAAGGTCGGTGAAGCCCATAAGCACGTTCGGCTCGACGAGGGCGGTGACGTACCAGCCGCGGGTGCTCGCTGCTTTGACGCAGCCCTGCGTCTCCAGCTCGACCAGTGCGCGCCGGACTGTCACGCGGCTCACGCTGAACCTGCGGCATAGCTCCCGCTCCGCCGGAAGGCGGTCGCCCACGGGCAGCACGCCCTGGGCGATTGCGTCACGTACCGCCCGGGCTACGAGTACGTACCTGGGCTGCTCCGCTGGCACCAGCCGGTCATGCGCAAGCTGCTGACTGACCACGGAATGCACGCTAGCGGACCAGATAGGTGCATATCAATGACCAAGATAGGACCAAGCCAGCAATTGCGTGACAGCGGCTGCCTTGCAGGACACCGATCGGGCCCACCCACGCTCAGCCCGCCGGTCAGCGGCCTGATATGCAAGGACAGTTGGGGGCATGCGTAGCGGAGCCGGTATCTGGGGATCTCCGCTTCTTGAAATCTCGTGTAGCGAGCTGTCATCAGATGGGGGATCTTGATGTCCGCTACCGGCTCATCCGGCGTTCGCGCCGTCGGCGAGACAGGTAAGCCTGACAACCGGCGCTGGTGGGTGCTGGGCATCGTCGGGATAGCCCAGCTCATGATCGTGCTTGACATCACGGTTATGAACATCGCGCTCCCGTCGGCGCAGAAGGCGCTGCAGTTCTCGAACGCTGACCGGCAGTGGGTAATTACGGCATACTCGCTCGCCTTCGGCAGCCTGCTCCTGTTCGGCGGAAGGCTCGGCGACCTGTTCGGCAGGAAGGTCGTCTTCCTGACCGGCCTGATCGGTTTCGCTGTTGCCTCCGCGGTGGGCGGCGGCTCAGTCAACCTCGCGATGCTGCTGACTGCTCGCGCTTGCCAGGGCGCCTTCGCTGCGCTGCTGGCGCCCGCTGCTCTTTCCCTGCTGACGACGACATTCAGCGACCCGAGCGAGCGAGGCAAGGCGTTCGGCGTCTACGGCGCCATCGCGGGCGGCGGCGGCCTGGTCGGCTTGCTGCTCGGCGGCGTGCTCACTGAATATCTCGACTGGCGATGGTGCTTGTATGTGAACCTGCTGTTCGCGGGTGCGGCAGCGGCCGGCGCTGCGGTTCTGCTCGAGCGTCACCAGCGGCAAACCGGACCGTTGAACCTGGACATCCCCGGTGTCGTGATCGGTTCAGCCGCTTTGTTCAGCCTGGTGTACGGGTTCGCGAACGCGTCTACCCACAACTGGCATACCCCTTCAACATGGGGCTTCCTGGCGGCGGGCGTCGTGCTGCTCGTCGTCTTCGCCGTCGGGCAGGCCCGCAGCCCCCATCCGCTGCTGCCACCTCGAGTGATCATGGACCGCAACCGCGGCGGGGCGTATCTCACGATCTTCGTCGTGGGCGCGGCGATGTTCGGCCTGTTCTTGTTCCTCACGTTCTATCTGCAGACGACGCTCAGATTCTCACCGGTGCTCACGGGAGTGGCTTTTATCCCGGCCGTCGCGGCGCTGATGATCTTCGCCCAGATCTCCAACGTGGTGCTGCTGCAACGTATCGGGCCGCGGCCCCTTACGTTGGCGGGCCTACTGATCTCTGCCGCCGGGATGGTCTGGCTCACGCGGATCGGCGTGCACTCGTCGTATGTATCGGCCGTGCTCGGCCCTCTGGTAGTGACGGGGATCGGACTGGGCCTCTCCGTGGCGCCCTCGTTCAATACCGGGACCTACGGCGTGGCGCCGAATGACGCCGGGGTGGCATCGGCCACGCTTAACGTCGGCCAGCAGCTCGGCGGCTCGATCGGCACCGCGCTCCTCAACACCATCGCTACCACGGCTGCCGCGACTTTCGCTGCCAGCCACCTCACACCCAGCATCGCTGCCTCACCCGCGGCGCGGGCAGCGGTCCGCGCTACTGCGGCGGTACACGGTTACACGACCGCGTTCTGGTGGACAGCGGGCATCTTCGCGGGCGGCGCCATCATCTGCGCGGCCCTGTTGCGCGGCGGTCCGCTGATACCTGAAACCCCGGCGCCTGCTAGGGCCCCGGAAATGGCGAGAGGCGGTATTACCAGGTAATACTGGCTAGATGAAGACCGCCATCTCAGTTCCCGACGAGACATTCGAGTTGGCAACAAGGCGTGCAAGCGAGCTGGGCATCAGCCGGTCGGAGTTCTTCACCCGTGCCGCTCGCAAGTACATCGACGAGCTCAGCACGGGATCTCTGACCAGGCAGATCGACGAGGCACTAACGTCGACTGACGACGATGACACCTGGCGAGTCGCCGCTCGGAGCGGACGAGAGCGCCTGGTTCGTGAGGCCGACTGGTGACTCACCGTGGCAGCATCTGCTGGGCTGACCCCGGCGAACCGCAGGCCAGCAAGCCTGCCAAACGCCGCCCCCGGTGCTGGTCGTTCAGTCCGACCCGTTCAACGCCAGCCGCCTAGCGACCACGCTCGCCGTCGCTATCACATCCAACACGGCGCTAGCCGCTGTGCCGGGCCACGTCTTCCTCCCGGCAGCGGTGTCCGGCCTGCCGCGCGACTCGGTCGCCAACGTCACCGCCATAGTTACGCTCGACAAGTCCGACCTCACGGACGAGGTCGGACGGCTACCGGCCTCGCTCACGCACGACGTCGATCGCTGGCTGCGCCGAGTGCTTGGCCTTTAGGTCCTGAGCGCAATGCCGGTAAGCCCTGCCAGCCGGTCGATCAGCTTGCGCTGGAAGGCTGGATCGGCCGCTTCGCGAGCGGGTTGCTGGCGTTGCCGGTGGTACCAGTAACCGCCGCTCACCGTGGCCGCCGCCTCGCTGCTGGCAGCTAGCCAGGTCTGCGTCAAGTAGCCCAGCTCGAGGTCATCCGAAGCTGCGGGACCGCCCATTTTGGTCGGGACCCAGCCTGGATCTACCGCGTTGCTCAGCACTCCGGGCCACTCCCGCGCAAGCGTCAGTGCTAGCGCGGTCACGTGCAGCTTGCTCTCCGAGTACGCCTTAGACGCATTCCAGCGGCGCTGCGTCCAGTCAATGTCTCGGAGAGATCCGGCGCCTCCGTGGTGCATCCCGCTGCTGAGGTAGACGAGCCGATCAGGGCGCTCGATCAACGCCGTCAGCATGTAGGGGGCCAGGGTGTTCACCGCGAGGACTGTTGCGTGCCCCTCAGGCGTGCTGCCGCGTGCTGGCTCGAGGAAGATCCCCGCATTGTGGATGACTGCATCCATCCGCCCGAGGTCGTTCACTTGATCGGCGACGCCTTTAGTCTCCGTGGCGCTGCTGAGGTCGCCGATGACGACACCCGCGGCACGAGGGGCGAGATCGGCAACTGCCGCAGCGCGCTCGCGGCTGCGCGCATGGAAAACCACGTCGTGACCCTCGTCAATGAGCAGCTTCGCTGCGGCGCGGCCGAGCCCGTCGGCGGATCCAGTGATGAACACGCGAGACATGACTGACCTGGCCGGTTGCGGTGGGGGTTAAAGGCTTGCCTAGTTAGCGAGAGTATTCAAATCAGCTCAGTTCTGTTCGCGGTCATGACGTATAGATATCGACGATCCGCATATTAGGCGGATGGACACGGATCCGCGGCTGGCAGGCGTCATGCTTCGCCGAGCACGCAAACGGGCGGGATTGTCGCAGCTAGAACTGGCGGCACGGGCCGGCGTGACGCAAAGCGTCATCAGTGCGTACGAGTCAGGGCAACGCCAACCATCGATCCCGTCGCTGGCAAGGCTTATCGATTCGGCCGGCTTCGACCTGGTACTGAGCTTGCGACCACAGCCCAGCAGGTTGCGCCGTTTGTCAGGCCCGGTGGGCCGACGTGTGCGTAACCGCAGAGGCGACCTCATTTCGGCCGCAGCGGCCCACGGGGTCCATAACCTGCGCGTCTTCGGAAGTGTGGCCCGCGGCGAGGACACCCAGTACAGCGATGTAGACCTGCTCGCGGACCTGCCACCGGGGATGAGTCTGTTCGGGCTGGGCCGTCTCGAAGAAGACATGGAAGCCATCCTCGGCACTCGCGTTGACTTGATCCCGGCCGCGGATCTCAAGCCCGGCCTTCGCGAGCGAGTGCTGCAGGACGTGGTTGCGCTGTGACCTACCGAGATCAGCAGCGGCTCGCGGACATTCAGGCCGCGATCGAGGCGATACGTTCCCACCTGCATCGTGGCGATTTGTCGGTCGACTTGATCTTCGACGCTGTCCGAATCCGCCTACTCGAAATCGGCGAGGCAGTCAAAGCGCTGCCCGATGATCTGCTCGCCACGCAGCCATCGATCCCATGGCGGCAGATCACCCGCATGCGCGACCACCTTGCCCATCGTTACTTCGATACAGCTCACGCGATCTTGCAAGCGACAGTGGATGACGACCTGCCGGATCTCGAACGCGCCGTCCGGGCCATGAACAGGTCCCTCTCCGACAAAGCCGATGCCAGCGACGGTGATCCTGCATAAATTCATCGCAGCGGGACCTACTGTGATAAACGGTCCTTACCGCAACGGTCACGTTGCGGCAGTTGTGCTGGAGGTCAGGATGAGGCGATCGTGGTCAGGCTGGCCGCGCGTCGGTCAGCCTGGCCTGCGACGTACAGCAGCACTGACGGCGGCAACCATCGCGGTAGCGGGGTGCTCGGCCGTGGCCTCCGGGGCTACCGGCCACAGCTCGCCTCGGATCTCCGCTTCATCACAGCCCAGCCCATCGCCCGAGGCGTCAGACCAAAATAAGGTCGGATCCGCACGGATCATGATCGTCGGTGACTCGATCACCGAAGGCAGCTCAGGTGATTACACCTGGCAGTACTGGTTGTATAGGCATTTGCGTGCCGACGGAGTCAAGGCGCGGATGGTTGGCCCGTACCACTGGCTGTTCAACAACGTGACCAAGCGCGAGGGCTCCCAAAGCTACGCCAACCCCCACTTCCAGAACGCGAATGACGCCACCTGGGGCATGACGCTGTTCCGCGAGAAGAACGCGATCGGCGCCAAGGTGGCCAGATACCGCCCGGATTACCTGCTGGTGCTGCTCGGGCTCGACGACATTTACTGGTACGGCACCAGCCAGCCGAAGATGACAGCAAACCTCGCGAGCTTCATCAAGGCAGCGCGGCGTGCGCGGCCCCGCATTCGGATCGTGTTCGGCCTGATTCCACCTGACATCCACCAGCACACGAACGCATCGTTCGCCGCCAGCATCGCGAGCTACAACTCCGCGATAGAGGCCACGGCAAAGCGGCTGTCCACGTCAGACTCGCCAGTCGCCGTAGCACGGGACGGGGCCGACATCAACGTAGCCGCCGATCTCTGGGACGGCACGCACCCGAACCCGAACGGCGAGATCAAGATCGCGGCGGCTTATGCCGACGTGCTCGCTGCCAGTTTCCACGTCGGCGACGCCTACCCCACACCCTTCCCGGTGATGCCCACTGGCCCGCAAATCCGGCCGAGGCTGAACGTCACGCCGTTGCGTAAGGCGGGCCAGGCAAAGCTGTCGTGGACGCTGCCGCCAGGAGCAAACGGCTTCCGCATCTTCCAGAAAGACACCAGCCAGCAGGAGACCAAGTTCAAGCAGCTGCCGTTCCCGCTGTCTCCCGCGCAGGACCCGTGGACGGCAGGCATGCTCACCCCTGGCGACGTCTACTACTTCCAGATCCAGGCTTGCAAGGGTTCGGACTGCGGCGCTTTCTCGAACGTGGTCAGCGTCACAGCGCCATAGCGGGTGAGTCCAGCGGGCGCAGTTCGTCCGCATAACACACCGAGACCCTGCGCAGCAGGCCGCTATCGTCGATCGTGTACTGACCGAGGCGCCACAACGGCGGTGAATACGCGTGCAGCGAGATCGTGCACTCTGCCTCGCCCTGAAGCCGGTGAATGTGATCAGGCCCGAAGGAAAATGACCCACCCTCGCTGACAAGCCGCTGCGCGTGAACACCTCCGATCCGCGGATTGGACTCTGAGAGCACGCCCTGCACCACGTGCACCGCTCCTGAGGAGACGTCGTGGTCATGCCACCCGGTGTCGTTGCCTGGAGACCAGCAGATCAGCCAGATGTCGGCGTATTCATCGCGGTGAAGGGAGGCGTAATGGCGTCGTCCGCCGCTGTAATCGACCTCGTCGCGCCACACGTCCGGGCGCGTAGCGAGCTCATTGACTAGTGCGGCCAGCTCGTCCCTGCTCAGATACCTGGCGGGCAGCGCGGGAATGGTCACTGTGGTTGCTCCTCTCTTCTCATGATGTCCAGCGGCGCTAGCGATGTGGCGCCCTTCAGCAGCCGAGCCGGGTTCGCCGACCGGATCGCGTTCGCAAAGCACTCCCCCAGGCCGATATCGGCTGGCTCGGCATACGGCCGGTCGGAGCCGAGGACGACAACATCGGTGCCGAGCACACGAACCACGGCGTCGACGGCGCGGTTGCCATAGCTGGAGGTCTCGACGAACACGTTGGGATCGACGAGCCCGCGGGTCATCGCATCGGCGCCGCCGCGCGCCGCGACGCGCTCGCCATGCAGCGGGGCGAGACCAGCGAGCGCAGCAAAGCAGACCCTGAGCCGCGGATAAGCCGGCCGTCCGTAGGCGCGAAAAGCGAACCACGACGCGTGCATTTGCTGCACGTACGAAACGACCGCGGCCCACCATCCGGGACCGCCCGCAGATCGGGCAGGTCCTGGATGGATCAGGAGCGGCAGATCGCGCTCGGAAAGCACCTCAAGCAACGGCGCGCAGTGGCGATAGCCCGATTCGTCGGCAAGGGCAGTCGCCGGCAGCTGGAGCCCCACACATCCGCGATCGAGTTGCTTCACGAGGCCGGGCACATCGATCGACGTCAGGCAAGCCGCCGCCCAGCAGCCAAATGGCGGGCCAAGTTCGGCGGCGCCATCGTGATAGGCGTCCAGGAGGCGCGTAGCCTCCTCGGGCGGAAGGTACTCGATGCCCAGCGGACTTGAGAGGCTGATCAGCGCAAGGTCAAGCCCATCGCGAGCGGCCTGAGCTCCCCGCTTGGCGACGTCGTGATCGGCCGGGCTGACTTCGAACGGCCGCTCGCCTGAGGTGAACAGCGTCCAGCCAGCGAGCCTGGGTGGCTGCGATCGCCGCCGCAATTCCTCGATCATCGCCCGAGGCCACACATGCTGGTGTATGTCGACGTGCATGTCTCGATCCTGCTACTGAAGCGATTCACTTACGCGTTTCAGTGAACCGCTTCAGAAGGCCAGCCGTCAAGCGTTATCGCGGTTGTCACCCTTGGATCTGTCCCGGCTTGGCGTACGCCCTCCCGAATGAGAAGGCTCCGGCCCCGCAGCCCGGCCAGGAGCCGCAATGGCACGGGCTCCGCAGCAGGCGGTTGCGGGGTTAGGTCATTGTGACGGCGTGGCGGGTCGTACTGTCGGCAGCGGCAGCTAGCCTGGATGCTAAATCCGACAAATCTAGGCTGAGACGGTGCCGCAGCAACGTAAGCGCGCGACAATCCGCGAGGTCGCCGAAGCAACGGGCCTCTCGTCGGCAGCGGTCTCCTACGCCTTGCGGGGCATTCAGACTTCCGAGGAAACACAGCAACGCGTCCGCCAGGCAGCTGCCGAACTCGGGTACAACGTCGACCGCATCGCCCGTGCCCTGGCCAGCGGCCGGACAGGAACGGTCGGGCTGCTATTCGGATCACTTGAGGACTTGTGGCAGCAGCTTCTGGGCGTCGGAATAGGCAGCGCGCTGCTTGCACGTGATCATTACGCGCTGCTTGTCGATGCTGCCGGTGAACCCGAGCGACAGATGTTGCTGGCCAACCAGCTCAGGGACCAACGGGTAGATGGCCTGATCGTGCACCCGCTTGACCCGTCTGATGAGCGATGGTCGGAGCTCGCGGAGAGCCTTCCGATCGTCTCGATCGGCGATTCCCTGGACGGCGATCGATCAGCAGGAGAAGTGCTGTTCGACAACCGCTCAGGTGTCACCCTCGCCCTTGAGCACCTGCACAGCCTCGGACACCGCCGCATCGGTGTGCTGACGCCGACGCAGCCAAGTACGCCAGACCGGCCTGCTGACATTTTCGTCACGCCCGTGTCGGAGCGACTCGGCCTCGACGTGGGGATCATCAGCTCACCGCCCGGCCTCCCTGCAGCCACCGAGATCGCGCGCGAGGTGCTGTCGAAGACTGACCGGCCGACTGCCCTGTTCTGCTTCGCCGACTCGATTGCCTACGGAGCCTACGCAGCCGCCCGCGAGCTAGGACTGCGCATCCCCGAGGACGTCTCGGTGGCCGGATACGACGATCATCCGATGTCCGCGCTGCTCACTCCCGCGCTGACCACAATGGACTGGAACATTGACGGCATCGTCCGCGCGGCCGTCAGGCTGATCCTCGCGGCCATCGAGGAAAAGCCCTACCGCCGGCGTCGCATCCAGCCGCCACACATACGGAAGCGCGGCTCGACCGGGCCACCAGGAGCTCGCGGATAACAGCCGCCGCTAAGCGCCTCCTGCTCGATTCGTCCCCGGCGTTGGCGATGATCACGGCAATGGGCGGAATCACCAGCGCGCATGCTGAGATCACCACCGCAGCGGTCACTGAGTACAGCCGTACCACCGTCCATGCCAGGACGATCGACACAATGCATACGCCCATCAAGATGAAGTACAGCCGGTCGCGCACCTCAAACTCATACCCGGCCACGCGAGGTCAACCAGCGATGCACTGGCTGACCTGATGCCCTGCGATGACGTGGATCTATGGCGCTGGCGCGACGCACCCTGAGCCGTCAGTGTCCCAATTGCACGCCGGGTTCAGCGGGCCTCCGATCACCTGGGCGGTGGTCTCCACGACGACACGGCCGGCGTTGATCTCTCCCTGAAGGAAATCAAGGAAAGCGCTGAGGTCGCTGGGGCTGATGGCGTAGGCGCCGCAATGCCCGCCAGTACTGGCGTCGCATACCCGGTGGAATACGAACTGGACCCAGTCGGTGGCCTGGGCGTCCGCTTCAGCGGTCTGAACGAAGGACTCGAGCGTCGAGACCTTGGTGGCCTTCTTCGGGTTAGGCGGCGTGCGGGTCGCGTAGGCATCGGCTGGCGGAATGGTCTCTCCGCTTGCGCGAGACTTAGAGATCCCGGACACGGTCCGCGCGCTGTTGTACCCGCAATAGCGGACAACTGCCTCGCTCGTGCCATCGAACGACCCGAACGGGTAAGCGAAGGACTCAGGCGTGAAGCCCTGAGCAAGCAGCGTATTGCGGTCGGCGCAGACCTCGCGCTCGGCGTCGGCGACGGACAGCGGCTGGATGTTGGCATGGTCGATGGTGTGCCCAGCGATCTCATTTCCAGCGTCGAAGAGCGCGTGCACGTCGGCCCAGGTCATGTGGTCCGGGTCAGCGGCGACGATCGGGCCGCTGTTGATGAAGAAGGTCGCGTGCATTCCGTGCGCCTGAAGGACCGGGAAGCCGTGGAGGAACTGATCCACCGTTCCGTCATCAAAGCCGAGGGTGACAATGACGGGCGTGCTCGCAGCGGCCGGCGTTGCGACCGCTGCCAGGCCCGACACCGACATCGCGAGCGCCCCCGCGGCTGTTGCCGAGATCAGGAGCCTTGACCGGCTGCGAGGCAGTGACCATCTCATCGCGTCGCCTTTCGTGCGGTTGGATCGCGCGGATAGGAAACCTTCCTAACTATTGCGTCCTCGCACCGCCGCGGTCAAGCCCAGATCGCACCACTTGCGCCGTTAATTACCGCGGGAATCAGGGGGCGATCTCAGCCGGATTCGCGCGCCATTTCTTGGAGATCGGTTCGGATCAGCTTGCCGACCGAGTTCCGCGGCAGCGTGCCGACGAACACGACCCGCGCGGGGACCTGGTGGCTGGCGAGACGCTCCCGGCACCATTCGGTCAGCTCGGCTGCGGTTACCTCAGCGCCTGGCACTACGACTACCAGAGCGGTCAGTACCTGTTCTCCCCCAGCTCCCGGTACCACCGCCACTCCTGCCTCGGTGACCGCCGGGTGACCAAGCAGGACCCGCTCCACATCGCCGGGATGCACAACCTGGCCCTGGCAGAGGAAGCTGTCCGCCACCCGGCCAACGATCCAGATGTAGCCGTCCTTGTCCGAGCGCGCGGCATCGCCGGTCCGCAGCCAGCCGTCGGGCGCCAGCACCTCCGCCGTTTCCTTTGGCCGGTCCCAGTAACCGGTCATGACGTTCGGGCCGCGGACCACGAGCTCGCCAGCCTCGAGTAGACCCGCATCCTCGCCTGCGGCGCCAACGATCTTGGTGTCGACGAACATCGGCGGCGTCCCGGCGGACCCGACCTTGCTGAGCGCGGCTGCGGGCTGGAGCAACAGCGCGACTGGTGCTGCTTCCGACAACCCGTAGCCCTGCAGCAGGGTCAGGCCGCGCTCCAGGTACACCCGGATCATCGGTTCGGGGACCGGAGCACCACCGGTGATCAGGAACCTGACGCTGGACAAGTCAGCTGTCGGCCAGAGCTCGGACCTGATCAATGAAGCCAGCAGGTCCGGGTTGCCGAAGCCAACAGTGACGCGATGCTGCTCGGTGAGTCTGAGGATGGTGTCCGGACGGACATCCTCCGGCACGACGACCGTCCCGCCCATGAACAGCACGGGCAGCACGTTCACCCCCGTGCCCCCGACCCGGAAGAACGGTACGAAAGCGATCGTCACGTCGCCGCTACGGAAGTCGGCGCACGACAGGACGTTGATGACGTTCCACGTGAGATTGCCGTGGGTGAGCATCACGCCCTTCGGCCGACCGGTCGTGCCTGAGGTATGCGGGAGCATGCACAGGTCGTCGAGCGTGACCGTCTCCTCGATGGGATAACCGGGCGATCCAGCTATTAGCGCTTCAAAGCTCGCCGCGCCGTCCTCCGAACTCTCGACCGCGACCAGGCTGGCGGCGGTGCGGCGCACGGCTGCCGGATTGTGCCCGATGACAACGCGCGGCTTGATGTCCTCAAGAATCCAGCCAATCTCAGGGTCGTCGAGCCGATGATTGACCGGAGCCAGCACCGCGCCGAGCAGGCTTGCGGCGAACAGCGATTCCAGGAACGCGGTGTGGTTCGGTCCCAGCCACGCAACCCGGTCGCCCTTCGCGACGCCGAGGGTGCGCAGGCCGTTAGCTAGCCGCCGCACCCGAGAGGCCAGTTCGGAGTACGTTAGCGAGCGGTTTCCCGAGATCAGCGCCAAGCCGTCAGGAGCCGCCCTGGCCCGGCGTTCGATCCATGAGCCAACGCCGACATTTCCGGACACGAAAGTCGCAAGCTGTGACATCGGATTCCCCCCAGAGCCGACAGTACGGGCAGACCGCAGGTCAGGCAACGCTCGTAGAGCCGTTCTCCGTTGCCATTGATCCAGCAGCGCTCGCTGACCTTCGAGCCCGGATCCGGCGAACCCGGCTCCCTGAGCCCGCTCCTGGACCGGACTGGGCTCAGGGCACCGACCGGAGCTGGCTGGATGAGTTGCTCAGTTACTGGGCGGACGGATTCGACTGGCCGACGGCGGAACGGAACCTGAACCGCTTCGCGCACTTCCGCGCCAGGATCGGCGACGCGGAGATTCATTTCGTGCATGAGCGGGCCCGCCACGGCGCGGGGATACCGCTCATCCTCAGTCATGGCTGGCCCAGCTGCTTCGCCGAATTGCTCCCGCTGGTGCCGCTGCTCACCGACCCGGCGGCGCACGGCATCGAAGGGCCGGCTTTCGACGTGGTCATTCCGTCGCTGCCCGGCTATGGCTTCTCGTCTCGGCCAGCCGTCGCTGGCGGCGTCACCTACCGGTACGTCGCCGGCCTCTGGCACGCGCTGATGGACGGCCTCGGGTACCGGCGTTACGCCGCGGGCGGCGGTGACTTCGGCGCAGGGATCGCCACATTCATGGCGATGGACAACCCTGCTCCCCTCGTCGGCTTGCACCTGACCAACCTCGAGCTCGCCCCTTACACCGGGCCGGGGTCCAGGCCGTTTTCCGCGGCCGAGGAAACCTTCTTCGAGCAGGCCAGGGTGTGGGATGAGAACGAGCGCGGCTATACCGCGATCCAGTCGACCAAGCCGCAGACGCTCGGTTATGCCCTGAATGACTCCCCCGCCGGGCTGGCCGCCTGGATCCTGGAGAAGTGGCGGTCCTGGAGTGATTGCGGCGGTCACCTCGAATCGAGGTTTACCAGGGACTTCCTGCTCACTGTGGTCACCTTGTACTGGGTTACCGGCACGATCACCTCATCGATGCGCGACTACTACGACAACCGCCGCTGGCAAGGCGAGCCGCGGCTCGGTCGTGACGACTTCGCCGGCGTGCCGACCGCGATATCGGTCTTCCCGCACATGCTCGTACCCGAGGGCGAACCACCCAGGGAGTGGGCCGAACGCCTGTATGACGTCCGCCGGTGGACGGTCATGCCGCGCGGCGGCCACTTCGCCGCAGCCGAGGAACCCGAACTAGTCGCCCGCGACATCGCGGCGTTCTTCGCCACGCTCGAGCGTTGACTGGCCGCTGAAAGCCGTGGCTCCGTCGGCGGCGCGGCGGACGGTCTCGGCGATGACCGCCGGGTCGTGCCTGGCCTGGCTGGGGTCATCCGGCCACGTCTCCACGATCGCGCTGGCCCAGCTCGCCCACTGGCCGACTAGCAGGTAGAAGTCGGTGAGAAACCGGCTGGTCAGCTGAAGCTCAGGCAACCGTCCGGGGAACGGGCCGCCCCCGGTTCGGTATTGCTCGCCAATGTCGAGGCTCTCAGCCGACCGCGCCTGTGCCCATGCCTGAGCGGCAGCCAGCGTCGCGAGCAGGTCGGCTTTAGTGCCGTTCTCTGCGAAGAACACCTTCAGCAGCTGTTCATACTCCAGCACCGGTCCGTCGCCGGGCTGGCCTAGCCAGTCGGCGAGGGCCTGACGTCCCTTGGCGGTGATCGTGTAGATGGTTCGGGTCCGCTGGCCGCTTTGCTGGACAGCCGAGGTGGCCAGGCCGTGGGAGGCGAGTTTCTTCGGCTCCTCATAGAGCTTGCTTACCGCGCGAGGCCAGACGCGTCCGAGGGAGCGATCCATCTGCTGGGTCAGTTCATAGCTGCTCCACGGTTTGATCGCCAGCAGCCCGAGCACGGCATAGGACGTGGTCGTCAGAGAAGGCGTTGACATACTGCTCCCTTTGGGAGTAGAACTTCTACTACCTAAGGGAGTTTAACGCTGGGGGTGACGCCGATGAGAGCGGCGACAGCACTGCATGTCCACCCGACCAACGCTGAACAGGCACGGGCGTGGGACGGAGACGAAGGTGCCTTCTGGGCCGCGAACGCTGAGGCGTTCGACCGTGCCGTCGCGGGCTACCACGACAAGCTCCTCGGCGCCGGTGCCATAGAGCCAGGCGACCGGGTGCTCGACATCGGCTGCGGGACCGGGCAAATCAGCCGCGACGCCGCCCGGACCGCGCGTGACGGCGAGGCGCTCGGCGTGGATCTGTCCGGCGAGATGATCGCGGTGGCCCACCGAACGGCGGCTGAACAGGGCGTCGCCAATGTCCGCTTTCAGCGATGCGACGTCCAGATCCACCCGTTTCAGGCCGCGTCCTTCGATGTAGCGATCTCACGCACCGGCACCATGTTCTTCGGCGACCCCGCCGCGGCGTTCGCGAACATCGGCCGCGCGCTCAGGCCAGGTGGCCGGGTGGCGCTGCTGGTATGGCAAGGCCCCGAGGCCAATGAATGGATCCGGGAGCTGATCGGCGCGCTCGCCGTGGACCGCCACCTGCCGGTTCCTCCGGCCGGCTCGCCGGGCCCGTTCGCCCAAGCCGATCCCCGGTCGGCGGCGGCCGTGCTGGCGGCTGCTGGCTTTGCGCACGTAGAGCACGAAGGGTTGCAAGAGCCGATGTGGTTCGGCTCGGACACCGCCGAAGCCCATCGCTTCGTACTCGGTCAACTGGGCTGGATGCTTGGTGACCTCGATGACGACCGGCGCGATCAGGCGCTCGAGAACCTGCGAGGAACCATCGCCGCCCACGACACCGGCGACGGCGTGTGGTACCAGTCAGCGACCTGGCTGATCCGCGCCATCCGGCCCTGATTCAGTCCGACAGCCTCAGCGGCTGTCGTCGTCAAGCCGCGCCGCCTTGGCCTCAAGGTAGCGCCGCTCGGGAATGCTGGTGGTCCGGCGGGCGGCGCTCCGGTAGTTCGTGCGCGCGGCAGAGCCGTCACCGGACATCTCCAGCAAGTGTGCACGGACGGCATAGAGGCGATGGTGGTCGCGGATGCGAGCGTCGTCGTCAATCGTTCCCAGCAGGTCAAGTCCGGCCTGCGGGCCGGCGACCATAGCGACCGCCACGGAGCGGTTGAGCGTGACCATCGGGTTTGGCGAGATGCGCTCCAAGATCTCGTAGAGGGCTGCGATCTGGGGCCAGTCGGTGTCCTCCGATCTGACCGCCTCATCATGGACCGCGGCGATGGCCGCCTGGAGCTGGTAAGGGCCGATCGGGAAAACGGACAAGGCCTCGGCCGTCAGCGCGCTGCCCTCCGCTATGTAGCTACGGTTCCACAGGCTGCGATCCTGTTCTTCGAGCGGCACCAGGCTTCCGTCGGAGCGGGCACGCGCGGCTCGCCGCGCGTCGGTCAGCAGCATCAGCGCCAGCAGCCCGGCCACCTCGCCGTCATCGGGCAGCAGCCGCCGCGCCTGCCTGGTCAACCGGATCGCCTCGGCAGTCAGCTCGATTCGCTGCAAATCGGGGCCGGACGAGGCGGTGTAGCCCTCGTTGAAGATCAGGTACAGGACGTGCAGAACGACCTTGAGCCGTTCAGCGCGCTCGGGCTCAGGCGGCAAGCTGAACGGGATGTTGCTGGCCTTGATGCTCTTCTTGGCGCGGCTGATTCGCTGGCCGATCGTCGCTTCCGGAACGAGGAAAGCTCGTGCGATTTCGCCGGTCGACAGACCACCGACCGCCCGCAGGGTAAGCGCAAGCTGGGATGCGGCCGACAGCGCCGGATGCGCGCACAGGAAGAGAAGGGTCAGCGTGTCGTCGTGCTCGGGCCGCAACAGTTCGGCGTCTGGCGGCTGCTCGACCATCTCGTCGGTTACCGCCTGGCTGGCTGCCTTTTCCTCACGTCGCCGCCGGGCGTGATCACTGCGCAGCTCATCCGCCAGGCGGCGAGCAGCCACGGTGATGAGCCAGCCAAGGGGATTGCCAGGGACGCCGTCCTTCGGCCACTGCAGGGCAGCTGCCAGGAGCGCCTCCTGCACGGCGTCTTCGGACAGGTCAAAGTTCCCGTAGCGGCGAACAAGCACGCCGAGGACCTGTGGCGCGAGCTGACGCAACAGGTCCTCGGTGCCTAGCGCGGCCTGCGTGGTCAAATATCCTCGCCCGCTTCGTTCATGATCGGCCTCACCTCGACCGCCCAGAACCGGGCGGCCGGGTCGCGGGTGACTATTTCCGTCGCCCGGTCGATGCTGTCGGTGTCGAGCACGTAGTAGCCAGCTAGCTGCTCTTTCGCCTCAGCGAACGGCCCGTCGGTGACGGCGGGCAGACCGTTTCGCACCCGGACGGTCTTTCCGGTCGACGGATCAGCGAGCGCGGTACCTCCGCTCAGCAGCTCGCCCGTGTCGGTGAACTCCTTGAGGTACCCGTCGGCCTCGCTCATGAGCTCGTCGCGTTCGGATTGCGACAGGGCCTCGAATGCCCCCGGATTGCTGTAGACCAGCGCGACGTACTTCATCGTTGCTCCTTACTCCTTGGAATCAAGGTCTGTCACGGGAAGGTCGGAGCACGCGGTCCCCTTTTCGACATCGCGCTCAGATCCGTGGCGCACGGGCCCGCGCGATTGTTCATCCTCAGTCTCCCCCGCGCTTGTGATGACTCCCGCTGTGGACATGTCGAGATCCGCGCGCTCGCTCCGACACCTTCGTAGAACACGACCACATGAGGGGCACCGTCATGTCTGCACTAATGAGAACCAACAATCGCTGGCTGGCGCTGATCATCGTCTGCCTCGGCTACCTGATGATCGTTCTTGACGTCACGATCGTCGGAGTGGCGTTGCCGTCGATCCGCACGGACCTTGGTTTCTCCCAGGGGTCGCTCGCCTGGGTCGCGAACGCCTATCTGCTCACGTTCGGCGGCTTCCTGCTCCTGGCGGGCCGACTAGGTGACCTGTTCGGT
>DATELR010000394.1:0-19024 GCA_035276345.1 Streptosporangiaceae bacterium
AACCCTTGCCTGGTGATCTCGAAGATCTCGTCCGGGTCGAGGAAGCTCGCCAGCGACTGCCGGCAGTAGATGCCAAGCGGAATGCCGTCGTGCTCGCTGCGCACGACGTGGTACGGCCCGGCAGAGATGTGCGTGATGTAGGTAGACATGAGCGGCGTCGCCGGGAAGTGCCAGCGCTCAATGCCCAGGTCGGCCGGTTCCCCTGAGACGCTGGGCGCCATATTCGAGATGACCTGCCAGGTGTCGGGGCAGCGGATGTCAAACTCGAACGTCGCCTTCAGATCGGGCTGATCGAAACAGGCGTAAATCTGGTGCGCGTCGAAGGTCTCCAGATCGGAGTAGAGGTACACGCCCTTGTCGGCCGGGTCGGTAAATCGGTGCAGGCCTTCGCCGCTGCGCGAGTACGCGCATTGAGCGCGGACAACAAGTTCATTGGTCTCGGCCAATTCGTCAAGGGCGATCCGGTTCCCGTCGAAGGCCCCGGCGGGAAGAGTGCGGCCGTTGAGTACGGCCTCGATGACGTGCGGTGCCGTCAGGTCGATGAACGATGAGGTGCCTGGCCGCTGGCAGCCAAAGCGGACGGTCGACACCGATCCGAACGTGGTCTCGTCGCCGGTCAGGTCCAGCTCGACTTGGTAGGACTCGACGCGCAGCAGCCTGGCGCGCTCAGCCGCTTCGTCGCGGGTGAGGTTGCTTGTCACGATCTTCATCCTCTGTTCGACGGCGGGTTACATGGCATGATTTCACGGTGTCACGGCGGAATGCCGCGCCGGTTCGCCGGGTTGTGCCATGTCAGGGGCGGGACTTGGTCGATCAATCTCGCAGAGGAGATGTTGTGACGGATCAGTCGCCGGTGCAAGTCGATTTCTGGTTCGACCCGCTCTGTCCGTGGGCCTGGATTACGTCCCGGTGGATGCTCGAAGTCGCGAAGGTACGGCCGGTGGAGCCGCGCTGGCATGTGATGAGCCTCGCGGTGCTCAACGAGAAGAGGGATGACCTGCCCGAGGGCTACAAGGAACGGATGGCGCAGGCCTGGGGTCCGGTCCGAGTATGCGTTGCCGCTGAGCAGAAGTTCGGCAACGACGCCGTGTTGCCGCTCTACACGGCGATCGGCAACAGGTTCCACAACGAGAAGGCCGAGCGGAACCGCGGGACGATTGAAGCCGCGCTGGCCGAGGCTGGCCTGCCGGCCGATCTTGCCGACGCCATCGATTCCACCGAGTACGACGAGGCGGTCAGGGCGTCGCACACCGACGGAATCGAGCGGGTGGGGCTCGATGTAGGCACTCCGATCATCGCGGTCGGGGACGCGTCGATCTTCGGCCCGGTCGTGACCCCGATTCCGCGCGGCGAGGCGGCAGGCAAGTTGTGGGACGGCGTGCGACTCTGCCTCGAGACGCCAGGCTTTTACGAGCTCAAGCGCAGCCGGCTCGCGCCGCCCATCTTCGACTGACGAGGGCGCCGTGCGCGCGCCCTAGTCATCGCCCTCACCCTGCTGCCTTTGCTGAGGATGGTTCGGGTCCGCCTGACCGTGGTGCTTCTTGTGCCGGTGGTGCTTCTTGTGCTTGTGCCCTGGTGGCGTGTGCTGTGACGCCGGATCGGGTGAAGGCGATGCACTAGGAGTGGCGTTCGAGACATGCACCCTCCAGTCGCACGTCGATACGACGAAGACGCGACGCGTTCCGGTTCGACGATCCCGGAACGTTCCGTGGAGGCTATGACCCGATGTGGCATTGGCGGCGGTTACGGCGGCGCGGCTGCCGGCAATCTTGAAGGTGCCGGTCCGCCCGTCCCTGCAGCTGAAGCTCCAGTCGACCTGGAACGGACCGGACCCGGGGAGCGTGACGCTCTGTAGCTTCCCGTTGCCATGCCGCTGGTAGCTCGTGGTCTGAGCCGTGGGCCGAGCCTTACCGGGAGACCGTGGTCCCATTTCCACCACTAATGCCAGCGTGCCGAGCACGATGCCTAGCACGCCGACCATGACGCCGATCGCGCCGGCTAGGCGCACGGCGCGACGCCGCGGGTGCAGCCACCCGATCCGTGAAGACCGGCTGCCGGGCGGCGTGCTGCCATCAGGCCATTGGCCCTCTGACCGGTGCTGCCCGGGTTGAGACACAACGCTCTCCGATCACGCCTTAATGGCCGTGCAGTCGTTACTTAACGAAAGCGTTGTATCACGATGCGACGGCGAAATGGGGCTGACCGCCGGTTCTCGGCCCATCTACCTGCGAAAATGCAACCTGCGCCGCAATAACTACGGCGATTCCCGGGCGCAGCGGGTCAGAAGTTCCTGGGCGACCAGGGCGCAGGATCCCACCACATCGCCGTCGACAGCTCTGCAAGAGCCCCCGGGCGGTGCTCGGTCAGCTGACCTGCCTGGGCCAGCGCGCCTAGCCGTGTCCCGCCTAGATAGGCGGCACCGAGCGCGGTCACCGGCATGGAGATATCCGCTTCGGCCGTGGATCGCTCGCAGACCGGCTTCCCGCCGTCCCGCGGGCCGCCCGCCTGGAGCCGCCAACGGCCCTCGTTCGCCGGCAGCAGCGCGTCGGTTACCTCGATCACGACGTCGACGGCGGATGCGTACGCCCGGCCCATCAGCGCGGCAGGCAGATCGATGATCCGGATATACAGCCCGTCACTGACGCGAGTCCTGGCCCGGCGCTGATCAACCAGCATCTGCAGGATCGGGTCATCGACCGGGCGGTCCTTGGCGCGTATCTCGCCAACGAGGTCCCTGCTCAGCAGGTCGGCCCACAGTGCCGCGCATGCCGCAGGATCGGTCCAGAACAGCTCGCGGACCATCAGGACCTGAGCTGGTATCCCATCGCTGCCCCACTCGGGCTTGGCGACGTAAAGCGCGAACCCGCGCGGACCCGAGTCATCTTCAGCGATCACGCAGGTCTGCGGGGTATTGCCCTCGCGCATGAACTCAGGGTCGGCGACGAGGGCGTTCCACCAGCCGTCGTGCTGGGTCAGCATGCCGGGCCTGGACGGGCGCAGCGTTTCGTAGACGGTCTTCATCTCGGCGAGCGCATCCTTGGGATCTGCCAGGCGGAGCGCCGGGGCTGGCAGGGCGCCTGCGGGCAGCGGGCGTAGCTGACCATCGCCGCGATGGAACGTGAAGCGGTAATCCGGGGCTGCCTGACCGTAGCCGTAGCGCCCATAGATCGCAGATTCCGAGGCGAACAAAGCGGCTAGCGGCTCGCTGCCTGCGGCGATGTCGTCGAGCTGACGCCGCATGAGTGAGGTCAAGATGCCGCGCCGCCGGTATGTGGGCAGCACGCTGACGCCGCTCACACCTGCGGTTCCGAGCACCTCGCCGCCAGGAACGGTCATCCCGAACGACAAGACCAGGGTGGTGCCGACCATCTGATCCCGGTCGAAGGCCACAAGCGATCGCTCTGGCTCGACGACCATCCGGTCGATGCGGAGCACTTCCTCGCGCGGCCACGTTGAGTTGAACGCGTGGTCGGCAACGTAGGCAAATCCTTCCAGCTCGGAATCATCGATCGGCCGGATCGGGTAACTGGCGCTCATGTGGTCTTCGTACCGCATGCGTTGTCGCTCATGCCACTTCTTTACAGTCGGCTTCCCGAACGGCACTGGCGCTGCTGGCCCGTAGATGGCCGGCTAACGGCAAAGGTGACGCGCTGGACCACTGGCAGACAGATCCTGACCCGGTACAGTTTTCGCCATCATGGTTTCCAGCTCCGGCCGTCGGCCCGGGGCGGCGATCTTCGCCGCTGCGCAATCGCTGCGCGGCCGGATCAGCCGGCAGTTCATCACCCGAAACCGCCGGGTAGCCGCAATTCTCGCGCTGACGGTCGTCGTCATCGGAGTCGGTGCAGTGCAGGTGTCGGCGTCGTGGTTCTCGCCGGGCCTGATGATCTTGCCGATACTGGCAGGGGGCCTCCTGCTGTGGCCCAGGGCGCTGCTGATCCTCTATGCGCTCATCGCCGCGATGCTCGGCTATGACTTTGCACAGAATGACCAGCGCACTGGATTCGGCATCCTCGCGACCATCGTCGTCACGGCCATCTACGCGTACCTGCTGGCCAGGGTCCGGGCCAAGCTAGGCCTGCTCGGGATGCGCGGCAACCAGATGCTCGTCGAGCTGCGGGACCGGATCAGGGCGCAGAGCACGCTGCCGCCGCTGCCGGAGGGCTGGAGCGCGGAGTCGGTCTTGCGCCCGGCCGGCGGTGCTTCGTTCGGCGGCGACTTCGTCGTGTCCACGTGCGATGGCAAGACGCTCGAAGTCGCCGTGGTCGACGTCTCGGGCAAGGGCGTTGACGCGGGAAC
Source organism: Streptosporangiaceae bacterium (assembly GCA_035276345.1). Classification (GTDB taxonomy): domain Bacteria; phylum Actinomycetota; class Actinomycetes; order Streptosporangiales; family Streptosporangiaceae; genus Chersky-822. The sequence goes on from DATELR010000394.1 coordinate 4,300, forward strand.
GCGTGCGCTGCTGCTGTCCGGCGCATTCGGGGGGCTGCTCGGGTCAGTGCCTGCGTCCGAGTTCTTGTCCTCATGCAACGCCTACTTGCGGAGGTCATCGCGCTACGAGGGATTTGTTACTGCCGTCCATGTCGCGCTTGACCTGACGACTGGCAGCTACGTGATCAGCTCGGCCGGCCACCCGCCTGCAGCGCAGTTCGACAGCGGCAGCGGTCAGTGGCGCCTCGCTCAGGCTCGCGGCATCGTGCTGGGCGTCGTTCCTGATCTGCGGGCGGACGCTGAACACGGGCTGCTCAGGCAGGGCGACGCCCTGATGCTGTATACGGACGGGCTGGTCGAGGTGCCAGGCCGGGACATTGACGTCGGAATCGACCGGCTGCTTGGCGAGGCGGACCGGGTGGTGACGTCCGGGTTCAGCGGAGGCGCGGCCCGGATGATGCAAGCGCTTCGGGAGGGCGCCGGCGCCACGGACGACCGCGGGCTGGTACTTATCTGGCGGGCGTGACCGGCGTGTCGCTGAGCCTGGCAACCGCGTGCTCTACCAGGGCGACGAGAACGTCGCGGCTTGACGGGCGCTGCCTGGCATCACAAAGGAGCAACGGGACGTCCTCGGTCAGGTTCAGCGCCGAGCGCATCGTTTCTGACGGGTAGCGCCGGGCGTCGTCGAAGCAATTCACCGCGACCACGAACGGCATTCCGTTCCGTTCGAAATAGTCGATCGAAGGGAAGCAATCGGCGAGCCTGCGGGTGTCCGCCATCACCACGGCCCCGAGCGCGCCGTAGGCGAGCTCATCCCACATAAACCAGAACCTTCGCTGGCCTGGCGTCCCGAATAGGTAAACGACCAGGTCGTCGCTGATCGAGATGCGGCCGAAGTCCATCGCGACCGTTGTCGTGGTCTTGCGTTCCACCCCGTCAAGCTGGTCAACCAGCGAACTCGGCTCGCTCATGTCTTCCTCGGTGCGTAGCGGGCGCACCTCGCTGACCGAGCTGACCAGTGTCGTCTTGCCTACGCCGAAACCGCCGGCGACCAGGATCTTGATCGCGACAGGAACCGATGGCCGGTCGCCAGTCTGCTCAGAGTTTGCGTAGGGCATCGGCCACCTCCTTCAGGATTCGCACGTCACTAAGCCCGGCCTCCGCGGGCTGATTGATGGTCACTAGCCCGCGGTCCCTGAGATCGGCGAGCAGGATCCGGACCACGCCGAGCGGCAGGTCGATCTCAGTCGCCACGTCAGCGACGGAGACCCGCGAGCGGCAGAACCTGAGCAGCCGCAGATGCTCGGGTCCCAGTTCGGACAAGGTCTCAGGTGCAAATTCGGCTCCCATCGTGCGGACTACGGAGACCTGCGCGATCAGGTCGATGCTCGCGCCGCTCGGCCTCGTTCGCCCGGCGGTCAGAGCGTAGGGTCTGACCACCCGCTCGTTGCCGTCGGCGCGCAGGACGAGCGGCCAGGAGTTCGCGCTGGTCACGTAGTTCCACCTATGAGCTAACCTGCGCAGGTCGCGGCCTTACCCCGAGATGCTGGCCGACGCGCTTGACGAGCAGAGCCATCTCGTAAGCGATCAGGCCTGCATCGGCGCCGGCGCTCGCTAGCACCGCCAGGCAGCTACCCTCCCCGGCCGCCGTCACGAAGAGGTAGGCCGACTCTAGCTCGACAATCGTCTGCAGGGGGGCTCCGCAGTCAAAGTGCTGGCCGAAACCTCGAGCCAGGCTCTGGAAGCCGGCCGCGACGGCGGCCAGGTGCTCGGCGTCCTCGCGGCTGAGGTCCGTTGACGCACCGATGGCCAGGCCGTCCCTCGACAAGATCACGGCCTTGTCGATCTGCGCCACCCTCGTGACGAGGTCATCGAGCAGCCAGTCGAGGCTACCGCTTGAATTCATTCAGCTCCTCCTTCGTCCTCGTCGCCGAGCCTGTTTTGGGCTCGGAGTGGTTCGGAACTCGCCACTGGTGGTCTCGGTCTCACCCGCCGTCTCGCTATCGCTGGCGGGCTCGATGTCGTCCGCTGACCCGATCGCGGTATCGCCGGCGCTGCTGTCATCCGGGCTGCTGTCACCGCCGGTAGCAGTGACCTCGGCGGGGCCTCCGGACAGCTCATCGGCGTCGTCCTGCTCGGTCGCGGACTGGCGGCCGCGCTGCCAGCCGAGCTGGATGGCGGCCATGGTGCTTCTCGCGGCCTCGGGAGAGGGAGCGGCGGGCTCGTCGGCGGCTGACTCCTCCGGCGACGTCGCGTTCCGCAGCTGAGGGGCCAGATTCGCCTGGCGCACCCGGATCGGCAGCCCTTCGAGCTCGGCCGGCGCTGCAGCGGCCTGGTCCACTTGCTCGGCTTTGGTCGTGCCGGCGGGTGCCGGCCTGTCCTCTTCCTCGGACTCGGCGGGCGCTGGCTTGCTCGCAGCCGGCGGAGTGGCTGGTGCCCAGGCGTCCGTCCTGGCTTGCGCAGGGCCGCCGGTGTCGGGCGCGGGCGCACCGGTGCTCGGTCCGGTGAGCGGGAAACCGGCCCAGCGACTGCCCGGCAGGCCGTTCTCCCCCCAGGCCAGGCCCGTCTTGCCGGGGCGGCGAGTCGGAAGGTCGGATTGCGGAGGTCCGTTCGAAGCGCCGCCGGCCGTCGTGAAATCGGCGCCGGGCGACCCTGTTACGAACGCCGCCGGCGCTGCTGGATCTGATCCTGGGGGCGCATCACCGGCGATGTCGGGAGCGCCCGCCGCCGGTCCTTTGGTGGTCGATCTAGCTGGCAGCGGCCCGCTCACCAGAGGGACAGCTCCTGGCCATGCGCTGTGCTCAGAGCCCGGCTCGGTGATCCAGGACGGTATGTCCGTCGTGGCCTGGTCGGCGGGTGACTCAGCGGTGTGGGGCCCTTCGATCGCGGTGGCGGCCTCCAATGGAACGGACCTCGCGTCGAGATCGTGCACGGTCGCGGGCCCGCTCGCAAGCGGTGCGACCGCGGCCAGCGACATCGCGGGTTCGACAGTGCCGCCTGGCAACTCGGGAACGGCCCGGCCGCCCAGTTCGCGAACGCCGGCGATCGCCAGGGTTTCGTCAGGTTCGATGTCGATGACCAGCTCGGTGGGGATCAGGACGACCGCTGTCACGCCGCCGTACGCCGAGGCGCGGAGGGTGACCCTTACCTCGTGCCTCTTTCCGAGCTGTCCGGCGATGAACAGGCCGAGCTGGTCGCTTCCGGAAAGATCGAACAGCGGCGGGTCCAGCAATGTCTTGTTGATCGCTGCGAGCTGGTCCTCGCTCATTCCGAGACCGCGGTCCTCGATCTCGACGATCACGCCGCGTCCGACCCGTTCGCCATCCATCCGTACCGGCGTGTTGGCCGGCGAGAACGTCGCTGCGTTCTCGAGGAGTTCGGCCAGCAGGTGGATGACGTCGGCGACGGCGTGCCCGGCGAGCGCGGCGCTGGTCCGGGAGGTGGCCCTGACCCTCGTGTAATCCTCAACTTCGGCGGCGGCCGCACGCATGACGTCGACGATCGGGACTGGCTCGCGCCAAGTGCGGCCGGACGAGCCGCCGGCCACGATGAGCAGGCCCTCGGCGTGCCGCCGCATGCGCGTGGTCATGTGGTCCACGCGGAACAGGTCGGCAAGTTCCTCCGGGTCGTGGACCCTGCGTTCCATCGAGTCAAGCAGCTGCAGCTGCCTGGTCAGGAGCGACTGGTTCCGCCTGGCAAGACTGCGGAAGACGTCGTTGACGCCCTGCCTGATCTTGATCTCGTCCACGGCGGCGCCGATCGCCGTCCTTGCGGCCGTATTGAACGCCTCGCGCACCTGGCCGATCTCGTCGCTGCCAGGCTCAAGCTGCGGCACCTCGGCGCCGGCGCTGACCTCTTCGCCCGCCCTGAGCCGTCTGATGGCACCGGGAAGCTGATCGGTGGACAGCTTGACGGCCGACTCCTTCAAGTCGTTCAGCTGCCGGATCAGGCCCCTGCCGAGGATGATGCCGACCGCGATCGCCGCAAGGATCGCGATCAGGCCGATGCCAGCGATGATCAGCAGGTTGATGACCAGCTGCTGCGCCTGACTGGTGGCCTGGTCGGCGAGGGTCTTGGTGGCCTTCAGCAGCGCCGACCGGAAGCCGCGCCGGTACTGCCCCTGCGCCGATGTCCAGGTCGGCAGCGCTATCTGGTTCGCTCGGGCGGGACCAGCGCTGATTGCGGACTCCATGGCGCTAACTCTGCTTACCGCGGACTGCGGGATGCCCGTCGTGAAGAGTGTGCGCAAGGCTGGGTCAAGGTCGGGCAGGGTCTGCGCCACCTGCTCCTGGTGCAGAACCGCGAGCTGGTTGATAAGCATCAGGTCATCGGGCGGGAAGGACCTGGCGAGGAGGTCGGATCTGACCAGGTCGCTTTCTTCGCCAAGAGCCTGCGAGGCTTTTGTCATCGAGAGCAGGTCGGCCGCCTGGATACCGAGCGGCCCGTTCAGCACGGGGATGATCGCCTGGTTCAGGACATTGTCGCCGCCCTCGAGGATCGAGCTGTATCCGCCCGCTGCCTGGATCTTCGTTAGCGAAAGGCTCACGACCGAGCTGCGCAGCGAGCGGACCTTCTTGAGGCTTGCCTGCCAGGAAAGGAAGGCCCGCCGCTCCTTGGCGACGGGCCCGCTGTCGAGCGCCCGCTGCACGGCGACGCCGAAGCGGCGGATGGCGGCGTCGGTTCTGGTCTTCTGCTTAAGCAGGACCTTGAGATCGTCGTGCCCGGGCCTGGCCAGGTACTGGAGCGCGAGGCCGCGTTCATTGGCGAGTTGCCGCTGCACATTGGCAACTGGCAGGGCGACGAGATCGCGAATCGAGGCCTCCTGCCGCAACGTGAGCACCTTGCCCAGAGTCAGGTTGAGAACCTCGGCGTACAAGCCGATCAGGCCGATCACCGGCACGAGCACAAGCACGATGATTCGCAGTCGGATCGACCGGCGACGCAGCACGACTAGGTCCTCGGGATCGGGTCAGCATGGCAGGCTGGCGTTGTTGCCCTGGGATGAGCAGAGATATGTGAGCTTACTCGGCTATTAGCGCCGTTACAGCGGCATCCGCCATGCCTGGGCAGGGTTTTCGCAATCCATTCCGCGCCGTTCTTTACCTGACCCTGTCACTTCAGTACGCGTGGTTAACATCCGTTTCCGGCTGCGGCGGAGATCATGATGGAGTGCACTCGATCAGGGCGTGTCAGCAGCCGCAACTACCTGGGATTGCGGCTCGCTGGCATGCGGGCGTCGTGCCATGGCTACGATTGGGGTCGCCGGTTCGATTGTGGGAGCCGGCCGAGCCACTGTCGGTGGTCGGAAGAGTCCGCGATCATTTGTGAGTCCTGGTTCGGGCGAACCCGGACTGCAAGAACCCGGCAGTCGCCTGGTTCAGCCTTCCGGAGGATGGGACGTAGATGACATCACCCCGCGGCCCGCGGGCCGCTGCAGGCGATGACGTCAAGGCTGTGCCGGCCGCGGGCGCCGATGCGGCCGCAGGGAACGGAGCCGCAGGAAACGGAGCCGCGAAGAGCGGCGCCGTGACGGCCGCGAGCCAGCCTGACGCTGCCTCAGCAGGCTCCGCGGTCGCGCGAGCCCGGTCCGGTCAGGCCCAGGCCGTGGATACCCGCACCCCGGTGAGTGCCGAGCCCGACGCCCCGCCGCCGGCTCCTCCCGGTCAGCCCGATCATCCCTCCGACAAGCCAGGCCGTGAGGTTCATCAGTCAGGTGGCTACCAGAAAGGTCCCCTCTGGGCTCGCTGGCTGCCACCGGTCGTTGCATTCCTGATCTCGTTCTGGGGCATAACCGGCCCGTCGTTCTGGCGCGACGAGGCAGCGACGGTCGCCGCGCTCAAGCGGCCGCTTGGCGACCTGATCAAGATGCTCGGCAATGTCGACGCCGTTCATGGCGCCTACTACCTGATGATGTGGCCGGTCGAGCACGTGCTCGGGTCGGGGGCGTTGGTGCTCAGGCTCCCGTCCGCGGTGGCGGTCGCGATCGGGGCTGCATTCGTGGCAGCCCTCGGCCGCCGCCTGATCTCGCCGTGGGCAGGCCTGGCTGCCGGGCTGATTTACGCCGTGCTCCCTGTCACCAGCCGGTACGGGCAAGAAGCGCGCTCCTACGCGATGGTGATGACCGTCGCCGCGATCTCGAGCTATCTGCTCGTCCGCCTGCTCGCGGCCGAACCTAGGCGGCAGCGCCGCTGGCTAGCCGGCTACGGCGCGAGTATCGCCGTGCTCGGCATCCTCAACATCTTCGGCCTGCTGCTCGTCCCCGCGCACGCGGTAACGATGGCTATGTACTGCCGGCGTGGATTGCGCGAGCAGGCGCCGCGCCGCCTTGCCATCGGATGGCTGACCGCCGTTGTGGCGGGTCTTGTCGTCGCGAGCCCGTTGCTGGTACTCGGCTTCCTGCAACGCGGCCAGATCGCATGGCTCGGGGTCAATACTTCTTCCTCGGGCGTGCGAACGCTGTTCTCGCTGAGCGGCTCATATCTGGCGACGACGTCCGTGCTGATCGTGATCGCGGTCGCGCTGATCCTCAGCACGGAGATGAGCAGGGAGAAGAGGCGCGCTGAATGGCCCTGGCGGCTGGCTCAGCTGAGCCTGCCGTGGCTGATCTTGCCACCGCTGCTGTTGCTCGCTGCCTCGACCGTGCAGCCGGTCTACACCTCGCGGTACATCCTGCTTTGCATCCCGGCGCTGGCGCTGATCGGCGGTGCGGCGATCGCGTCCTACGGCAAGATCGTCGGCACGATCGCCCTGGGCATCATCCTGATCGCCGGCGTACCGACGCAGCTCGGCCAGCGTGCCGAAGCCGGACACTTCGACGATATCCGGGCCGTCGACAGGCTGATCGCCGCACGAGCTCAGCCTGGCGACGTCGTCCTGTACACCAACCCGAACGCGGAGAGCTTCGGCGCCGCCTACCCGTTCGGCCTCGGCAAGCTGCGCAATATCGCTCTGAAGCAGGGGCCGATCCCGTCCGGCACGCTGGCCGGCACCGACGTCTCTGTCGCGACGCTCAAGTCACGCCTGAAGCACGCCAACCGGGTGTGGGTTGTCGAGATCAACAGCCTGCAAACCGATCCGCTGTTGCTCGGCCTGAACGGCTTGCCGCTTTCGCAGACACCCGTGATGGACGGCTCGCCGCTGTCCTTCAGGAACTACTGGCATGAGAACGGCGACTTCGTGGTTCTGTACAGCCGTAGCTGACCAGAGGTCCTGACACAGGCTGAGCGAGTCAGGTGAGCCCGGCAAGGCTCGACGTATCAGGGCCGGGACGTGCCGCTGATCTGGTCGAGCAGAGCTCTGACCTCAGCTTCCGGATAGCGGCGATGACCGCCCAGAGTCCGGACCGAGGTGAGCTTGCCGTCCTTGGCCCAACGGGTCACCGTCTTCGGATCCACCCTGAACATGGCGGCGACCTCGGCGGGGGTCAGCAGCCGGGTGAACTCGGGTGCCTGTCGACTAGTGCTCATATTGACGATTCCTCCCCACGATCGCTCACGGACTAGGCAAGATCCAGCGAACGATCATAATCGTGGTTATTAAAGCATAAACAGGGCACCGTTGAGAAGACATAATTCTGTGTGTCGTTTCGATTATCTGTGGAGATGACACGTACGGGAGCTACGCCGGGTTCAACACGTCCTTCTGATTTGCCCGGCCGGTGCCCGGCTGACTTGAACCCGCCGCGGCGCTGTCCTGCTTGGCATCGCTCCGGCCATTAACGCGTGCGTCCTGCTGCCCTTCACTGGCACCCCGTGCGACCTGCGTCGCCGGCTCGTCCTGATGCGTAGGAGGCAGCGGGAGCTCGCACCACACCACCTTGCCGGTGCCGGTGCGCCGGGTTCCCCACCGCTGCGCGATCTGGCTAACCACCTGGAGACCGCGGCCTCGTTCGTCCTCCTCGGAAGCCTGGCGGAGCCTGGGCAGAGCGGCAGAGTCGTCCAGAATCTCGCAGAACAGCGCACCCTCGAGAACGAGCCGCAGGCTGATCTTGCTCTGGGCGTAGCGAACGGCATTGGTGACCAGCTCGGAAACGACGAGCTCGACGACCGGGATCAAGTCGGTCAGTCCCCACTGCCGCAGCGGCCGCCTGATCAGCGAGCGGGCTCGCCTGGCGGCGGTCAGCTTCGGCGTGAGGTTCCACGTCACATGCCGGTCCGCGCCGATCCGCCGCAGCCTCGCCATCAGGATGGCGATGTCGTCACGCTGGTGGTCGTCGTATACGCCAGCGAGCGCGAGCCTGCACAGGTCGTCGAGCGGCGCGCTTGGCGAGTCCGCTCCGAACAGGTTCTGCAGTCCTGCCAGGCCCTGATCGATATCCTCGTTGCGCCTTTCGACGAGCCCGTCGGTGTACATCACCAGCAGGCTGCCGTCGTCGATGCGGAGGGTACGGCTGCCGATCGGGCTGGAGCCGATGCCTAGTGGCGGTGCGGGCGAGACGTCCAGGAATTCGCTGCTGCCGTCAGGCCGGACCAGCAGCGGCGGAAGGTGCCCTGCGGAGGCGACCTCGCAGGTGCCGTCGACCGTGTCGAAGATCGCGTAGACGCACGTCGCGAAGTGCGGCTCGAACTCGCCGAGTTCGTGCATCAGGTCATCGAGCCGCTGCAATGTCTCAGCGGGCGTCAGCTCGAGCATGGTCAGCGTCTTGATCGCGGTCCGCAGCCTGCCCATGGTGACTGCGGCGCGCACGCCGTGACCGGCGACGTCGCCGACAACGAGCGCCACCCGGCCGCCTGGCAAAGCGATCGACTCGTACCAGTCGCCGCCGACCTCGATCAGCTTGCTGCCAGGAAGGTAACGGTGCCGGACCTCGACCGAGGCCGGAGCTGACAGTCCGGTGGGCAGCATGCTGCGCTGCAGGGTCAGGGCGGTCGCGCGCTCCCTGCTATACCGACGCGCGCTGTCCATGAACAGGGCAGCCCGGTTGGCGAATTCCATGCCGATCTCGGTGTCGTATGCGTCGAAGCGATGGAATTCCTTCCGCCGCACGCAGACGAAGAATCCGAGCATCGTGTCGCCGGCCAGCAACGGCAGCAGCAGCATCGATGTCCCGGCGACCAGCCGCGCGACCGGCGTCCTGAACCAGGCCTGAGCCAGCTTCTCGGCGGATTCCTCGGTCATCACGACGCTGACCGGCTGGCGGGTCTGGATGCACTCGGTGTAGGCGGTGTCCGGCGGATAGCGGAGTATCTCGCCAACCGGGAAGGCGGCCTCCCAGCCGCCATCGTCGTCGTCATGCGCGACGGCGAGCCGCCTGAACAGCTGCATCCCGTCGCGGGCCAGGTCAGGGTGCTCGCCGTCGCCCATCACGCTTTCGAGCATCAGCAGCCCGGCAGCGTTGCAGAAGTGCGGCACGAGGATGTTGACCAGTTCCGGCGCCATCTGCTCGATGTCGAGCGCTCCGCCGATCCGCCGGACGGCTCCGTCGAGCAGCGCGTGCCGCATCAGGGCCGGATCGATGAACCGCTCGGCCGCTGGCGGCGGGATCCGCAGGATGACCTGGGCATGCAGGTCGGGATCGTTCGACCTGATCGGCCCGATGGTCACGACCGCATCGACCACCGACCGGCTGGCCGTCTTGATGCTGAGCACTGTGGTGCTCTCGCGGTCCGCGCGGCTCGCTTCGATCAGCATGTTCCGCGCCTCGGCGGGCTCGCCAGGGCCCGCGATGAGGTCACCGATATCGGTGCCGAGCAGGGATCCTGGCTTCTCGGCGAGAACGTCGCCGGCGCTGCGATCGTGCAGCAGAATCTTGCCCTCAGGGTTAATGCCGAGGGTCAGCGTCTGTGCCGAGGTGCTGGACAGCACGGCAGACATCTCGGCTGCCATTGCCGACGCCACCTGGTATCTCTCCCTCGCCGAGCGCGCACTGTACGAACCAGTATGAAACATCGCGCCGCGAAATGAGCACGAAAGCGTGATCGGCCGACGGCCAATGGCTTCGCGCCCTCAGTAATTTGCCTGCGTGCGGCTAGCTGTCTTTAGGCGGCTCGCCGTGCCCGGCATTGCCGCGGCCCCTGCCCCAGTAGGCCTTCGGAGAGATCTGATCCTGGTGCAATCCGCGTGCCGTCAAGATCTCCCGCAGCCGGAGCACCACCGATGCCTCACCGAATAGGTAGGCGTGACCGTTACCGGGGGGCAGTTCGATCTCAGCGGCCTCGCCACTCAGCAAGGCCGGGTCACCAGCGGCTCCCGACAGGCGATGGAGCCAGCTCAGCCTGGTGCGCGCGGGCGCGAGCAACTCTTGCTCGTCATCGGGCCCCGGAATCTCAATGACGAGCGTTGCATCCGCGTCCCCAGGCAGCGACTCGGTCATGGCGAGGATGGCTGGCATCGCCGACTCGTCGCCCATGAACACGTGCCAGTCCGCGGCAGGCGAGGTCATGATCTTCCCGCGCGGCCCGATTCCCTCGATCGAGTCGCCAGGGCGCGCCCCGCTGACCCAGCGCTCGCCAGGGCCGTCCGCGTGCCTGACGATGTTGAGCGTCATCGCCAAAGCAGGCCTGTCCAGCGAGCGGATCGTGTAGCGGCGCCTGATCGGCCTGGTGCCGTCCGCGGCGACCAGCAGCATCACATCCTGGCCAGGCTCGTACCTGAAGTCGATCAGCTCCGGTGCGGTCAGCACGATCCGCTGCATACTCGGCGAGATCTGTTCGGACTCAACCACCTCGAAGGAGAGCTGCCTTGCGGCAGCGAGCGGACCGGTCAGCTCGGCGAACGGGTCGTCGAGGCGCATTCGCACCGATGGCGGCAGGGCTTCACTCACGCGTCTAACCCTAGGTGCCGGCCGTCAGCGCCCAGCACGCGCTGTGCCGGTAATTCGCTTCAGGCCGGGCGGGTTCGCCGCGATAATCGGCCAATGACTTCGCCGCGCGGCCAATCAGTAATACCTCGGCTGACTCGTTACTGGCCGATCGCGGGGCTGCGCGTCCAGATCAGCGTCGGCGTCGCCGCCGGATCCGCTAGCACGCTGGAACTGCGTCTGCCCGATGCCGATGACCTGGCCGCGCTAGCAGCGCTGGCCGAGTCGGGAGTCCACGACCCGGCAGTCCAGCCGTTCGCCATGCCGTGGACTGATGCCGAGCCTGCCGTGCGAGGCCGTTCGGTGGTGCAGTATCACTGGCGGTGCCTTGGCAGCTGGAGTCCTGACGACTGGGAGCTGAACCTGGTCGTGGTCCGTGACGGCGTGGTGGTGGGCACTCAGGGCATTGGCGCGAAGGGTTTCGGCGTAGTCAGGGAGGTCAGTACCGGGTCGTGGCTCGGCATGGAACACCAGGGCAAGGGGACCGGGACGGTGATGCGCGCCGCGGTGCTCGCTCTCGCCTTCGAAGGCCTGGGCGCCGAATACGCCCGGTCCGAGGCTTTCACCGATAATCCTGCTTCGCTCCGGGTGTCGCGCAAGCTGGGTTACGTCGACGACGGCGTGGACCGGATTGCGGTCCGCGGCCGGGCAGCCGAGTCTCTCAGGCTCAGAATCGGTCGCGAAGCCTGGCTCGCGGCCGGAGGCGCGAGCGGCCTCGGTATCGGCGACGTCGCGATCGGCGGTCTCGAGCCGTGCCTTCCCCTATTCGGCATCGGCGAGGCGGAACCGGCCGAGCCAGGATGACGCGTTATTCGGTGATGACAAGCCAGGTCGTGCCGTCGATCAGCTCCCGCGCGGCGTCGAGATGGCCGGCGTGGCAGGCGGTCTCGGCGATGACGTGCAGCATTATTTCGCGCAGGTCTTGCAGCCGGAAGCTGCCGAAATAGTCGGGCCACCACGCCGGGCCGGTGTCCAGGTCGGTGCGCTTGATAATGGCGTCGGCAAGGTCAATCTCCCGCTGGTACAACTCGAGCACCTCTGCCGCGGAAACGGACTGACCGACGTGCCAGGCGTTATCGTCCGCATCCGGCCCGATGGGTTCGCCGGTCATCACATTGCGGAACCAGAACCGTTCGACATCGATGGCGAGATGGTGGACGAGCCCAATGCTGGTCCATCCGGACGGCAACACCGGACGTCTGAGATCGGCGTCGGACAGTCCCTTCAAGATCCCGACCACGTGCTCGCGCTGACCAGTCAGCCACTTCAGCAGCATCGCGGTCTCGGCGCTTTCGGTTTCAGGCATATTCGCTCCTCATCGCCTGAGTGCGAGCGGGCAGCCACCTCGTCATGCGGAACGGCAGCGAAGAGGCTAGCAGGATGGCCGTTTCGCGGCTCCGGTCGCGTTTGTGCTGCTCATTCGACGGTTCACCTCGGATCAGCAGCGGTCGGATAGACCCGAAGGCGCTCCATCTGCTATGAAAGTACGCTAAAAGCAGCGCTCCTGGCTTTGCCAGGAGATGGCTCTAATGGGCCACAGCGGCCTCTGCCGCTTCACCTTCGGGGGGACTCATGACCGTAGGCGCCTCATCGAACCAGGCCATATCGGACGTCGGTGATCAGATGGTTAGCCGGATGCCGAGCGGGCCGCGGCGAGCCCCTTCGCCCCCTGGCGCGGGACGTCACGGTACGGACGGCGCAGCCTTCGAGTCGTGCTGGATGTGCGGGAATCGGCAGCCGACCAGTCAGATGGTTGCCGACGGCGGTCACGCCTGCGCCGACCTGCGCTGGTATTGCCGCGACGCGCGTGCCTGCACCGAGCGCTGGACAGCACGGCCCGCCCAGGCCGGCGCGAGGTAGCGGCCCGCCTGCTGCTGCAACCGTCCCTCTAAGCGGCGTGCGCAAGTTCTCTCGTGCAGTGCAAGCACGCGGTCGCCTCGACCGGAAGGTCAGACGCCCTGCAATACGGGCAGGTCTTGGTCAATGGCGGGTCGCCGAAGACTGTCTTGCCGCGCCTGGCCATGTACGCCCGGTACGGCACCACGATCAGGTAGTAAACGACGGCCATGAAGATGACGAAGTAGATGATCGCTGAGATGAAGGCCCCGAGGTGGATGCGCTGACCGTTGATGGTCCAGCCCACGCCTTTGCCTGCCGCGCCGCCTCCCGCGGCCGCATTGACCAGCGGCGTGATGATGTTGTCGGTGAAGGCCTTAACCAGCGTGCTGAAGGCCAGTGCCACGACCAGGCCTACCGCGATCACGATCAGATCGCCTTGCATCAGGAATTTCTTGAAGCCCTTCAGCACTGCTGGCCCCTTTCATGTCGTCGCGCCGCCACTGCGACAAGCGCCTAGTTTGGTACGGAACCATACTGTTCAGCAGGGCGGCTGACCTAGCACTACGGCCGATCCGGCCGTCAATTCGCCGGGATGGGAGAACACGTGAGCGGAAGTTCGCCGAACCACTTACGGAATGGGGGTCTACCTAGGTAGAGTTCACTGCATGCCACGTCGCGCGAACTTCTCCGCCCAGACCCTGGCTGTTCTTGGCGCACTAGCCGGAGAGCCGTCATCCTGGCGGCACGGGTATGACCTGGCCAGGGAGACCGGCCTGAAGTCGGGCACCTTGTACCCGATCTTGGTCAGGCTCGCCGACCGGGGAATCGTCGAAGCGAGCTGGGAGGCCGAGCAGCCAGCCGGACGCCCCCGGCGGCACCTGTACCGGCTGACAAGCGACGGGCTGGCTGCTGCGACGGCGGCGCTCGCCGCAGCGGGCCAGCAACCTGCCGCCGCGCCAGGACCGAAGCGGGAGCAGCGGCCGGCACCGGCTCCGCGACGTTCTTCCTCGCGGCGGCGTCTCGCCGGGGAGGGGACGTGATGGAGCGCCGCGGGGGAGCCGCGATGGAGCGGCTTGACGGGTTGCTGACGTGGTCGCTGGGCGTCGTGGCGCGATTGCTTCCGCCCGATCGACGGGAATGGGCCGAGGCGGTCCAGCAGGAGGCAGCCCATCTGCCGGGGGGATGGCCAAGGCTGGACTGGCTAGCCGGCGGCCTGTGGCTTGTCGTGAGGGAGGCTCACGTGGTGCGCAAGTTCGTGTACTGGGCTGGGATCGGCGGGGTGGCGGCGCTCGCCGCGTGGGCGTTGTGGCGCAGCTGGACGAACGTGCCGAGGATCGATGTGGAGGTCGGGACCGACCGGGTCCGGCTGCTGGTGGCGGCAACGGCCCTGATCGCTCTGCCGTGGATCGGCCGGCGGCGCGGATGGTTCGGTCCGGTGGGCAACAGTGTCGCCGCAAGACTGGGCCGGGTTGCCGGCTGCGCTGCGATCTGGAGCCCGGCCCTGTACCTGGTGCGCTTGGACAAGCAGACCGGCCAGACCGGCTACAGCCCCGGTGGCATCAACTGGTTGCAGGAGATCGGCGGGCTCGTGCTCTTGGCAGCCGTGGTGACCGTACCGCTGATCATCAAGGCCATGCGCCCGGCCGTAGAGACCAGCACCTTGTGGAGCCTGAGCGGGATGGCTGCAGTGATCGTGCTGGTCATCCTGCCGGTGCAAATGCTCGCGATCGTCTACATCGCCGGGATACTGCTCGCGACGTCGCGGCGATCGGTTGTTACCAGTGCGTCCCTCATCGGCGGGGCAATTGCTGGTCTCGTCGCAGCCCTGATCACGAACCAGCTAGCGAGCCACGTTGAGGAACTCGGCTTGGCGGTGTTCGCGCTCATGGTCCTCGTCATCCTAGTAGCCGCGGTGCCGGCGGGCACGATATCGGCCTGGCTGGTGTCCGGCCACGAAGACCAGGGAGAACTGCGCGAGGCACGGATCCGTCAGGGCCTGCTGGCAGGCACTGTGGCCGGGGCGTGCTGCGGCCTCGTGACCGTCACCTTCGGGATGTTCATGGTGTTCGCCATGATTCTCGGCCCGGCAGCCGGACTGGTCGGCGGCGC
>DATELR010000395.1:0-11836 GCA_035276345.1 Streptosporangiaceae bacterium
CGTGCTCGCCCGCCTCGATCGCGGCCGAGCCCCGCCGCCTCGCCGAACGCGCGGCCGGCAGCTCTGCGCCGCCGATCACGAGGTCTTCCTCGGCCACTTCCTCTTCTTCGCCTCGGAACTTACGGCGGATCAGGAATGCCAGCTCGACGCAGCGCTCGGGCACGCGATGCAGCGGCGTGCCGGTGATGACGAGAATGCCGAACCCGGCCAGCAGCGCCAGCAGCGGTATCGCAGCCCACGTGGTCAGCAGTGCCTGCAATGGCGCGGAGATCGCGAAGCCGATCATCCCGCCGGACTTGTGCATGGCAGCGATTCCCGCCGACGGCCCCGGGCTGCCCAGCGCGATGTGGATGATGCCGAGCGCACCGATCAGGAACGCTGTCCAGCCGACCACCATCCGGCCGGTGTGCGCGTTCTTGTCGGGGTGCCGCAGCAGCCGCCAGGCGAGCAGGCCAAGCAAGATCGGCAACGTCCACGCCGCGATACCGAAGGTGCCCCGGACCAGCGCGGTCAGCGCGTGGCCAAATCCGGAGCCAAAACCCCACCAGGCCGCCCCGGCCGAGACGATCGCGACCGCCAGAACCCCGAGCCCCGCGCCATCCCTGCGATGCGCCGGATCCAGGTCACGCGCACTATCGCCGAACAGCCTGAAGATTTGGCCAACCCCGGTCGCAAGCTCCATCCAGAGCGCCGCGATTCCGGCAAGCAGCCAGCCAGCCAGGATGAAAAACGGATTTCGCGACGCGCGCATCGTACTGGCCAGGCTGCGCCTTGGCGGCCTTGGCGCAGCGCGCCTGCGGTAGTACGGCGTAGTGCCGCCTCGGGATCTCCCTCGGCCGCGACTTGCCGAACTCCTGCTCGCGCCGGTCCTCGAGCCGGCTTTCCCTGAAGATGTCCTGGTCGTCGTCGTCCTGGTGCCCTTGCGCACGCCGGTAGCGGTCGTACTGGAGTTGCCGGTGCGCGCGTTGCGCGCTGAACCGCCCCCCTGGCCGCTACGCCCGGCGGAAGCGCTGTTTGGGCGTGCCGCACCCTTGGGCGCACGAGTCGCCATGTTTCACACGGTAACCAAGCGGTCGCCGAATTCCCAACAACGTCGCCGGAGTGTCGCCCGCCGCCCGCCGGTGGCCGCCGTTGACCGGCGGCGTGCGGCAACGTAGCTTCGGCACAGATCCGGGGAAGGGACGAGCCAGTGCGAATCGCGGTCGTGGGCGGCGGTCCTGGCGGGCTGTACTTCGCGGCGCTGACCAAGCAGCTGAGTCCCGGTCATGACATCACCGTGTGGGAACGGAACGCTCCAGACGACACATTCGGCTTCGGGGTCGTGTTCTCCGATGAGACGCTTGGCGGGATCGAGCACGCTGATCCGCAGATCTACGCGGCGATGGAACGCGAGTTCGCGCGCTGGGACGACATCGACGTGCACTACCGCGGCCAGGTGATCACCAGCGGCGGGCACGGATTCGCCGCGATCAGCCGACGGCGGCTGCTCGAGATCTTGCAGCAGCGCTGCGCCGGCCTCGGCGTCGGGATGCACTTCCGCACGGACGCGCCGGACCCCGCGGTCCTCGCCGCAAGTCATGACCTCGTCATCGCCTCGGACGGGGCGAACTCGGCGACCAGGGCGGCGTTCGCGGGGGCGTTCGCGCCCGACATCGAGGTGCGGCAGTGCAAATACATCTGGCTCAGCACCGACCTTGTCTTCGACGCGTTCAAGTTCTACGTGGTGGAAACGCCTTACGGCGTGATCCAGGTGCACGGTTACCCGTACGACGCGACCGGCAGCACGTTCATCGTCGAGATGCACGAGGACGTCTGGACGAAGGCCGGCTTCGCCGAGATTGCGCCCGCCAGCCTCCCGCCCGGCCAGTCCGACGAGGCCTCCATCGCCAGGATCGGCGAGCTGCTCGGCGACATCATCGGTGGTCACGGCATTGAGGCCAACAATTCCAAGTGGATCAGCTTCGGCACGTTGCGCTGCCGCAACTGGCGGCACGGCAACGTGGCGCTGCTCGGCGACGCTGCGCACACCGCGCACTTCTCGATCGGATCGGGAACCAAGCTGGCGATGGAGGACGCGCTCGCGCTCGCCGCGTGCCTGAACGAGCAGCCTGACGTCGGGGCAGCCCTGGACGCATACGAGGCAGAGCGCCGGCCGGTCGTCGAGTCCACTCAGCGCGCCGCGCAAGCCAGCCTGGAATGGTTCGAGAACCTCGGCCAGTACACCCACCAGGATCCTGAGCAGTTCGCGTTCAACATCATCACCAGGAGCCGCCGGGTCACGCACGACAACCTGAGGCTGCGCGATCCGGAGTTCACTGCTCGCGTCGACGAATGGTTCGCTGCCGATTGCAAGCGACGCGGGCTTGGCACTGGCGCGGTGGTGCCGCCCATGTTCCAGCCGATGCGACTGCGCGACCTGGAGCTGAAGAACCGTGTCGTCGTCTCGGCCATGGACATGTATTCGGCCGCCGACGGCGTGCCGTCCGACTTCCACCTGGTCCACCTGGGCAGCAAGGCAGCAGGTGGTCCGGCGCTCGTGATGACCGAGATGGTCTGCGTGAGCCAGGATGGGCGGATCACGCCTGGCTGCGCAGGGATGTACGCGCCAGAGCACGAGTCGGCATGGCGACGGATCACCGGGTTCGTGCACGAGTACACGACCGCAAGCATCGGGCTGCAGCTCGGCCACTCCGGCCGCAAGGGCTCGACCAAGCTGATGTGGGAGGGCATCGACGAGCCCCTGGACAACGGCAACTGGGAGGTATGTGCCCCCTCGCCGATTCCCTACCTGGCTGGGATCAACCAGGTGCCACGCGAGCTGACGATCGCGGAGATGCAGCAGATCAAGGAGCAGTTCGTAGCCGCCACGCTGGCGGGCGAGCGGGCCGGATTCGACCTCATCGAGCTGCACTGCGCGCACGGTTATCTGCTGTCCTCCTTCATCTCGCCGGTCACCAACCAGCGGACTGATGAATACGGCGGCTCGCTGGAAGCCAGACTTCGGTATCCGCTCGAGGTCTTCGAGTCGATGCGGGCGGTCTGGCCAGCCGCTAAGCCAATAACGGTGCGAATCTCAGCGACCGACTGGGTACCGAACGGGATCACCGGATCCGACGCAGTAAAGATCGCAGCGGCATTCGCCGCGGCGGGCGCCGACGCTGTAGACGTCTCGACCGGCCAGGTCACGCCGGACGAGCAGCCCGCGTTCGGCCGCTCGTACCAGACGCCCTTCGCTGACGCGATCCGCAACCGGAGCGGTATCGCGACCATCGCGGTCGGCGTGATCTCGTCCTACGACGACGTCAACTCCATCGTCCTGGCTGGCCGCGCGGATCTGTGCGCGCTGGGCAGGGCACACCTGTACGACCCCAACTGGACGCTGCACGCCGCCGCCGCGCAGGGCTACTCCGGGCCGGCCGCGGCCTGGCCCGATCAGTGGGCGGCTGGCAGCAGGCCGCCGCAAACCGGGCGGACCGACGGGCCGAAGCCGCGGCTGGCGCTGATCAGGGAGGCCCGGCTCGGCACCGGCGGCACCCGGCATGCCCGCTGGCGTCCGCACGCACCGAAAGCCACGACCGCTGAACCAGCGCCGTCAGGAGGAGCGCCGTGACGATCGAACCGGTCAACCCGCCCGGGCTCCCGAAGCCATCTGGGTTCTCGCATGCGATGGTGAGCTCTGGCGGCCGCCTCGTCTTCCTGGCCGGCCAGACAGCGCTCGACAGCGCTGGCTCACTGGTCGGGAGGAACATCGTCGATCAGTTCGAGCAGGCACTGGGCAATCTGCTCACCGCGCTGCACGCGGCAGGCGGCGGGCCTGAGCACCTGACCAGCCTCACCATTTATGCCACCGACCTGCGGGACTACCGACGCCACGGCAAGGAGATAGGTGCTATCTGGCGGAAGCTGGCCGGGCCTCGATATCCGGCGATGGCCGCGATCGGCGTGCACCGATTGTGGGATGAAGCGGCGCTGGTCGAAGTCCAGGGCTTCGCGGTGATCCCGTAGCAGGCAACTGGTCGGGCAACCCATTGACTGTGGGCACATAGTAGGAATACTGGGCACGATCACCGCATCTGTCCGAGGAAGGCTGGCCGATGAAGCTCACGCCGTCCGCCCATGCCGACACGTTCTGCCGGGACAATCTGCCGCCATCGCAGCAATGGCCCGATCTTGAATTCACGCTGCCTGAGCTGGCCTATCCCGACCGGCTTAACTGTGCGAGCACGCTGCTCGCCGACACGATCGCCGCGTACGGCGCTGACCGGCCGTGCTTGCTGCCGCAGGACCCGGACGCGCAGGTGTGGAGCTACGCTGACCTGACCGCGGCAGCCAGCCAGATCGCGCACGTGCTCACCGACGACCTCGGCGTCGTACCTGGCAACAGGGTGCTCATCCGCGGTCCGAACAACCCGTGGATGGTGGTCTGCTGGTTCGGGGTACTGCTGGCAGGTGGCGTCGTGGTCGCGACGATGCCGCTCTTGCGCGCGGCCGAGCTGACCACGATCTGTGACATCGCCAAGGTCGGTCTTGCGCTATGCGACGACAGGTTCACCGACGAGCTGGCCGCGGCTGACGCGCCTGGCCTGCAGATGGTCAGCTTCCACGCGGCCGCGCCGCCCTCCCCCGCCTCCGGCGCCGAACTCGGCGCCCCCGGCAATCTCAATGAGCTCGCCAGCCGGAAGCCCGGCACGTTCGCGGCGGTCGAGACGGCCGCCGACGACGTCGCGCTGATCGCATTCACTTCCGGCACAACCGGGCGTCCCAAGGCCGCGATGCATTTCCACCGCGACGTGCTCGCTGTCGCTGACACCTTTTCCGCTCTCGTGCTCAAGCCGACCAAGGACGACATCTTCACGGGCACGCCTCCGCTGGCTTTCACGTTCGGTCTTGGCGCGATCCTGATCTTCCCGATCCGCGCAGGTTCCGCCACCCTGCTGATCGAGCGGGCCACGCCGGCCGAACTCGCCGATCACATCGCCGCCAGGGGCGTGACCGTCGTGTCCACCGCGCCGACTGCGTACCGGGCCATGCTCGCCGCCGGGAAGGCCGAGCAGCTGCGCGGCCTGCGACGGCCGGTCTCTGCAGGGGAGACCCTGCCAGGGTCAGTGTGGCGAGCGTTCTACGACGCGACCGGCGTGAAGATCATCGACGGTATTGGCAGCACGGAACTGCTGCACATCTTCATATCTGCCGCCGACGATCAGATCAGGCCAGGATCAACGGGTCTGCCAGTGCCCGGTTACCAGGCGGTGATCCTCGACGAATCCGGCCAGCCCGTTCCCGACGGCCAGCCCGGCCGGCTGGCCGTGAAAGGGCCGACAGGCTGCCGGTACCTGGCCGACGAGCGGCAGCGCACCTACGTTAGCGACGGCTGGAACTTCACCGGCGATACTTATGTCCGCGACGCCGACGGTTACTTCTGGTATCAGGCCCGCTCGGACGACATGATCGTTTCGGCCGGCTACAACATCGCAGGACCAGAGGTCGAGGAGGTGCTGCTGTCGCATCCGCTGGTGGCCGAGTGCGGCGTTGTCGGTCTGCCAGACGAGACCCGCGGCCAGGTCGTCACCGCGTTCGTGGTGCTGTCCGACGGCGGCGAGCCAGGTCCCGACCTGATTGCCGAATTGCAGGACCTGGTGAAGCAGAAGATCGCTCCCTACAAGTACCCGCGCGCGATCGAATTCAGAACAGCATTGCCGCGCACCAACACTGGCAAGCTGCAGCGCTTCAAGCTGCGAGACCAGCCGCCGTCTTAGCTTTGCGACAAGAACGCAGTCAGGCAGTCCGCAATCATCTGGTGTCCCTTGTTGCTTGGGTGCACCAGATCCCCGCTCTGCCAGAACCCGTAGACGTCCGCGTCGGCTGGTGGCATGGTCGGCACGGCGGTGAAGTCCATCACGGTGACCACTGATGTGCCGTTCGGACCTGACGTGTCAGCGGCAGCAACGTTAGCTGCGGCTGCCACGTACTGGCTCCACGGGAACGTGTAGCCGCTCTGCCCGACCCTGGCTGGAAGCATGCAGAGTACGAAAGACGGAGAGGGCGGTGTGAGGCGCGCCTGGATGGCCGCAATGATCACCTGGAGACGCGACTGGAAAGTGTCTGGCAGCACGCCGCTGAACTGGTCGTTCGAGCCGAGGCTGATGATTACGGCCGCGGGCGAGAGCGCGGCAATACCGGCTGCTGGGCCGGAAGCCGCGCCGCCATTGAGCGCTCCGACCCAGCTTGATGACTGCCATCCGTAATGGCCGGCGTCATGAACCTGGATCCCGCGGGAATAGTCGCCGTTGTACTCGATGACCCCGTCGACATTCGCCTTCCCCGATACCCAGGACAGCACGAGCTTGTGCGACCCGGCGGCGCCGAGCGGAATATGGGTCAGCCTTCCATCGACAGTGCCGTTGCCGTTGGTGGACACGTTCGTGGCCGTGCTGCCGTCAACCGACCAGGAGAACGTTCCTCCGAAGCCGGTCTGTGTCCACATGATGTCCGCCGAGTCGCCGGTCAGGGTGAACGAGATCGACTGACCCGAGGCGCCCAGCTGGACGAACTTGGCCTTAGGGCCGCTCGTGGTCCCCGTCACCGGGCCGCCGCTGATCGTCGTCGGCCAGGTGAAAGTCGGCTCGCCGGTACTCGAGGCACCGATGAAGCCGCGACCGCCACCGGTCAGTGCCTGAGTCGGATATCGCGCCCTGAGCCCGTCAGCCAGCCGCGCCAGCCACCGGTTCTGGAACCCGGTCGACGGCGGGCCCTGCGCGTGTACCCCTTCGGTGACCGAGTCACCGAGGCAGACAACGTTGCAACGCGCCGTGAGCCGGTTGGACAACCCGGCGAACCACGGCGTGAGCGCCTGGTTCTGTTCAGCGGGCGACTCGATCACCAGCCCGACGGATTGCCCCGCTGCGGCGTAGCCGTTCTGCCGTGACCTCACCGCGGCGGTGGCGATCCCCGTGCCGGAGAGCCCGGTTCCAGCTAATCCAGTGCTAGCGGCGCCCGCCAGAAAACCGCGCCTGCTCGTCCCTGAGTCCATCGCGGCACCGCCCTCTTCCGCCAGACGGCCGCATAGCCCAGATCTGGCCGATCCCCGAGGCTGCGCCGATTAGGGCTTGGCACAGTCTGAATACAGTCGCGACAGTAACACTTAGGCGGCTTCAATCGCCCGGCATCAGACTTCCACGACGACCGGGATGATCATCGGGCGACGGCGATAGTTGCTGTTCACCCACCTGCCGAGGGTCCGCCGGACGAGCTGGCCGAGCTGATGCGTCTCGACGATCCCGTCCGCTGCCGCTGCCGCGAGGGCTTCCTCTATCAGCGGGCGTACCTCGCTGAAGCCGACTTCGTCGATGCCCGAACCCCGGGCGTGGATCTCAGGTCCGGCAACGACCTTGCCGTTCGTGGAATCGATCACGACCACGACGGAAATAAAGCCTTCCTCGCCGAGGATCAGCCGGTCCTTCAGCGAGCTCTCGGTGACCTCGCCGACCGAAAGCCCGTCCACGAACACATATCCGCACGGCACCTTGCCGGTCACCGCCGCCTTGCCGCCGACCATGTCGACAACGATGCCGTCCTCGGCAACCACGATGTTCTCGTCCGGCACGCCGGCCAGCCCGGCGAGTTCAGCATGCGCCTGCAGGTGCCGCCACTCGCCGTGCACCGGCAAGAAGTTCCTCGGGCGGACCAAGTTCAGCACGTAGAGCAGCTCCCCGGCCGGCGCATGGCCCGATACGTGCACGAGTGCATTGCCTTTGTGCACGACCCGCGCGCCCAGCCTGGTCAGGTCGTTAATCACCCGGGACACGGCAGTCTCGTTGCCGGGCACCAGCGAGGACGCGAGGATCACGGTGTCGCCCCTGGCGATCCTGATCGGATGATCCCGTCCGGCCATCCTGGAAAGCGCGGACATCGGCTCGCCCTGAGAGCCCGTCGAGATCAGCACGATCTGGTCCGGCGGCAGCTCTTCGGCGTCCTTCAGGTCGACGATCAGGCCGCCTGGCACCGACGGGACGCGCAGATAGCCAAGCTCCCTCGCCACCCCCATGTTGCGCACCATCGACCGGCCAACCAGCGCGACCTTCCTGCCGTGCGCGGCAGCGGTGTCCATCACCTGCTGCACGCGGTGCACGTGGCTCGCGAAACACGAGACGATGATCCGCTGCCCAGCCGAGCTGAACACGTTCGACAAGACCCCGGAGATCTCCCGTTCGCTCGTGACGATTCCGGGGATCTCGGCGTTCGTCGAGTCCGACATGAGCAGGTCGACGCCCGCCGCGCCTAGCCGGGCGAAACCGCCGAGGTCGGTCAGTCTCCCGTCCAGCGGCAGCTGGTCCATCTTGAAGTCGCCGGTATGCAAGACAACGCCAGCACCGGTTCTGATCGCGACCGCGAGCGCGTCAGGAATCGAGTGGTTCACGGCGAAGAACTCAAGGCCGAAGGGGCCGAACTCGCCGCTTCCCCCCGCGTCGACCTCGATCGTCTCCGGTGTGATCCGGTGCTCGGTGAGCTTGCTGGCGACCAGGGCGAGCGTCAGCTTCGAACCCACCAGCGGGATATCGCCGCGACGCTGCAGCAGGTAAGGAACAGCACCGATGTGATCTTCGTGAGCATGCGTCAGGACCAGCGCCTCGACGTCGCCGAGCCGGTCGTCGATCGCCGAGAAGTCGGGCAGGATCAAGTCGACGCCTGGCGTGTCAGGGTCGGGAAACAGCACGCCGCAGTCGACGATCAGCAGGCGGCCGCCGTACTCGAACACGGTCATATTGCGGCCGACCTCGCCGAGACCACCGAGCGCGACGATCCGCAGCCCGCTGTCCGCTAGCGCCGGTGGCGGCCCCAGCTCAGGGTGCGGATGACTCACTTGAGCTTCACACCGCCGGCAACCAGATCGGTGCGCAGCTTGTCAACCTCAGCCGGCGTCGCGTCGACCAGCGGCATCCGGACCGTGCCGCCGGGCTGGCCGAGCATCGTCAGCGCCGCCTTCACCGCGATAACGCCCTGGGTACGGGTCATGATCCCGGTATAAACCGGCAGCAGCTCCCTGTGATGACGCAGCGCGGCAGCGACGTCGCCGGACAGATAAGCCTCGATCATCTCCGCCAGGCGGTCACCCACGACGTGCCCCACGACGCTCACGAAGCCGCAGGCGCCAACGGCCAGCCACGGCAGGTTGACCAGGTCGTCGCCGGAGTAGAAGGCCAGGTTGGTGGCCGACATCACCATCGACGCGGCCGTCATGTCGCCCTTCGCGTCCTTCACGGCGACGATCCGCGGATGTTGCGCGAGCTGGAGCAGCGACTCGGTGGCGATCGGCACGCCGCACCGGCCAGGAATGTCGTAAAGCATGACCGGCAGGCCGGACGCATCCGCGGCAGCGGTGAAGTGTGCCACCAGACCATGCTGCGGCGGCTTGTTGTAATACGGCGTGACCACGAGCAGCCCGTCCGCGCCGGCCTGCTCGGCCTGGCGCGCGAGCTCGCAGGTGTGCGCCGTGTCGTTGGTGCCAACGCCAGCGACCACCTTGGCCCGTCCGCCGACCGCCTCGATCACGGTGCGCAGCAGCCGGTCCTTCTCGGCGTCCGACGTCGTCGGTGACTCACCGGTCGTGCCGCTGATCACCAGGCCGTCGTTGCGCATCTGGGTCACCAGGTAGTCAGCGAGCCGCGCGGCGCCGGCGTAATCGACGGCTCCCTCGGCCGTCATCGGCGTGACCATCGCGGTCAGCAATCGCCCGAACGGGGCGGAAGGCGTCGGGGCGGGCTCGCCGCTCCTCGCGGTCGCGGTTTCAGTCATAGCCGGAACGGTACCCGGAACAGCCAGGGCACGTAACCATTGGCGACCCTCCATCGGGCTGTATTCGGCCATCCGATTTCAATTGATCCGGTCGTAGAGCGAACCCCAGCGCCCAGAAGTGCCTGGCTGACCAGCCCAGCCATGTTGACTGCGCGCCGCGAGCGGTGATCTACTCATTCGCGTTCTGCGACGGACCATGCAGGAAGCCGGTGCGAATCCGGCGCGGTCCCGCCACTGTCACCGGGAAGCCGAAGCCAGCCCGGAAGCCAGGAACTGCAGCCGTCGGTCCTTCTCCAGCGGAGCGTGGGTACTCCGAGGAAGGCATCATGGAGGCATTGCCACTGACCGTGGACCTGCACGGGCGGCTCGTCGTCGTGGTCGGCGGCGGCAGTGCAGCCGGTAGCGCGGTCCGCCTGCTGCTCTCCGCCGGATCGCTGGTGCTCGTGGTGGCGCCCCAGCTCAGCGCCTCGCTGGCCGGACTGGCCGCAAAGGGAACGATCTGCGCGCGTAACCGCCCCTATCAGGCGTCCGACCTGGATGGCGCCTGGCTCGTGCTGGCATGCGGTCCCGATGAGGTAAACGCGCGGGTTTCGGCGGACGCGGGCGAGCGGCAGACCTGGGCAGCGAGCTGGCCAGCTCGCGGAAGTGACGCCGCCCGGCTCGGCGACGCTGTGCTTGACGACGCTGTGCTTGACGACGCTGGGCTTGACGAGCCTGGGTCAGCGCCGGCGCCCGGCAAGCGGGTCCTGGTGCTCGGAGGCGCCAGGTCAGGCAAGTCGGCGGCAGCGGAGTCGATGCTCGCCGACG
The DNA here is from genome assembly GCA_035276345.1 of Streptosporangiaceae bacterium. Taxonomy (GTDB): domain Bacteria; phylum Actinomycetota; class Actinomycetes; order Streptosporangiales; family Streptosporangiaceae; genus Chersky-822. The sequence goes on from DATELR010000395.1 coordinate 10,600, forward strand.
CGGCGGCCGCGGTCTACGTGGCGACGGGCCAGCTGGCCGGAGAAGGAGACGCCGAATGGGACCGCAGGGTGGGCGATCATCAGGCCAGGCGCCCGCCGGGCTGGAAGACGCTCGAGACAAGCGCCGTCGCCGAGGTGCTGACCGATCAGGGCGGGGGGACGCCAGTGCTGATCGACTGCCTTTCCACCTGGCTGGCGCAGGTAATGGACGACTGCGGCCTGTGGTCAGGCGCTCCCGATGCCGACGTCCGGCTGCGCGAGCGGGCCGACGAGCTGGTCGCCGCCTGGCAGCAGAGCACCCGGACGGTGATAGCTGTCAGCAATGAAGTCGGCAGCGGCGTCGTGCCCGCAACGCCGTCCGGCCGACGGTACAGGGACGAGCTTGGCTGGCTGAACTCGCGCATTGCCAGGGCAAGCGAGGAGGTGTGGCTGTGTACCGCCGGGATACCGCACCGGCTGCGGTGAGGCACGCGCCGGGGACGCGAGCGCCCGCCGCGTCCTGGCTGGCCGCGATCAGCATGTTCACGATCATTCCGGCGGGCGGACCGGAGACGATAGATCCCGGGCTCGCCAGGCGGATCACGTACTGGCTGCCAGCCGTCGGCGTCTTGCTGGCCGTTCCTGCGGCCGGAATCCTGATCGGCGTGGAGGTACCCGGCGCCCTTCCGCGCAGGCTCCTCGCTGCCACGCTCGCGATCGGGGCGCTTGGCCTGCTCACTGGCGGGCTGCATCTCGACGGGCTCGCCGACACGGCCGACGGCTTGGGCAGCCGCAAGCCGGCGGCACAGGCGCTCGAGGTCATGCGGCGCTCTGATACCGGCCCGATGGGCGTCGCCGCGATCGTGTTGACCGTCCTCGTGCAGGTCACCGCGCTCGCCGTGATCACGCCCCGATGGCTGAGCGCGGCGGCGTTGATCACCGCCGTGGTGACCAGCCGGGTGGCGGTACTGCTGGCCTCAGGAGTGCCGGGTGCCCGCAGCGGCGGGTTCGGCGCGCTCATCGCCGGGACGACGAGCCGGGGAGCCCGCTGGCTGGCGTGCGGCGGCTTGCTCACGGTGATCGGTGCCGCCGGCGGGGCGGCTGGCGGCCTCGCGCTTGCGCTCCGCGGCCTGGGAGCCGTGGCGTGCGGGCTGGTCGCTGCGACGGCGCTGCGCCGGATCGCATTCCGCCGGCTTGGCGGCATGACTGGCGACGTCTACGGCGCCATAATCGAGATCAGCACCGCGGTTGTCCTGCTG
>DATELR010000396.1:0-2036 GCA_035276345.1 Streptosporangiaceae bacterium
ACGACCACGTCGCCAACCTGAATCAGCGTCTGGTTGTACCAGGGATCAGTGACCTCGTCGATCAGCTTCTGGACGTCCATCAGCTGCAACGCTGAGAACAGCGGCTGGTAGTGGATGTTGTAGTCAGATTCGCTCACACGCATACTCTGACTGACGCTTGCGTGGGCGGGCTAGCCGTAGCTGACCGGCAGCCGCTTGATGCCGTTCAGCCAGCCGGAGCGGAGACGCTCTGCGTCGCCAGCCATGCGGATGTTCGGCATGGCGTCGGCAATCGCGTTGAAGATCAGGTCGATCTCGAGCCTGGCGAGGTTCGCGCCGACGCAGTAATGCGCGCCGGTACCGCCGAAACCGAGATGCGGGTTCGGGCTGCGCATGACGTCAAAGCGCTCCGGTTCGTCGAACACCTCTTCATCGAAGTTCGCCGAACGGTAGAACAACCCGACCCGCTGGCCTTTCTTGATGTCCTGGCCGCCGATCGTCGTGTCGGCCTTCGCCGTGCGCTGGAACGCCGTCACCGGCGTCGCCCAGCGGACGATTTCGTCTGGTGCGGTCGCCGGCCGTTCGGCGCAGTACAGCTCCCACTGCTCGGGATGGTCGAAGAAAGCGAGCATTCCGTGGGAGATCGCGTTCCTGGTGGTCTCGTTGCCTGCCACCGAAAGCAGGATCACGAAGAACCCGAACTCGTCCGACGACAGTTCGCCGCCATCGATCTGGGCGTTGACCAGCTTGGTGACGATGTCGTCGCGCGGGCACTGCCTGCGGTCCTCGGCCATGAGCATCGCGTACCCGACCAGTTCGGCCGCAGCAACCTGGCCGTCTTCGCCGAAGTCGGGGTCGTCGTAGCCGATCATCGTGTTGGACCAGTCGAAGATCTTCTTCCTGTCCTCCTGCGGTACGCCGATCAGCTCGGCGATCGCCTGCAGCGGCAGCTCGCACGCGACGTCGGCGACGAAGTCTCCGGTGCCAGCGGACAGCGCGCTTTCGACGATCCGCTCGGCCCGCTCGGTGAGCACGCCGCGCAAGTTGTTGATGGCACGAGGGGTGAAACCGCGGGAGATGATGCTCCGCACCTTCGTGTGCTGCGGCGGGTCGATGTTCAGCATGATCAGCCGCTGCATCGCCAGGCTTTCCTCGGTCTGCACTTCGCCGAGCCTGATGATCGCGGTGTTCTCCCAGCTCCCGAACAGATCGCTGTTCCTGGAGATCTCGACGATGTCGGCATGCTTCGTCACGACCCAATAGCCCTCGTCGTCGAAGCCGCCCGCCCCGCGTTGCTGAGCGTTCCACCACACCGGCGCGGCGCGGCGCAGCAGCGCGAACTCCTCAGAGGGAACGCGGCGCACGTAGAGTTCGGGGTCGGTGAAGTCGAATCCTGCTGGTAGCTGAGGCTCGCCCATCATCACTCCCGCCCAGGCCCAGGCGGCCGCGCGGCGGGATTCTCCGACGCCCGCGCCCGACAACACTGCAACGCGTTCTAGTGGGATTGAACCACGTCCGGCCGTGCCGGTGAACCTCCTGGCCGGCGAGAATTGAGAACACGTTCTAGTATGTGGGTCGATGGCAGGAGGCGGCAGCCATGGGCACAGCGGTGATCGTTGAAGCGGTCCGTACCCCGATCGGCAAGCGCAACGGCAGCCTTTCGGGCATGCACGCCGCTGAGATACTGGGCGCCGCCCAGAGTGGCATCGTTGAGCGGTCCGGCATCGATCCCGCGCTAATCGAACAGCTCGCTGGCGGCTGCGTCACGCAGGCCGGCGAGCAGTCCACCAACGTCACTCGTACCGCCTGGCTGCATGCCGGACTGCCGCAGCAGACCGGGTGCCTGACGCTCGACGCGCAATGCGGCTCGGCGCAGCAGGCCGTGCACGTCATCGCTGGTTTGATCGCGGCGGGTGCTATTGACGTCGGCTTGGCGTGCGGCGTCGAAGCGATGAGCCGAGTGCCGCTCGGAACAGCCGCGATGGCTGGCGGTACAACGCCGCGGCCGGCCAGCTGGGCGATCGACATGCCGAACCAGTTCGAGGCCGCGGAGCGGA
>DATELR010000397.1:0-19378 GCA_035276345.1 Streptosporangiaceae bacterium
CGCGGGGTGCGGAACGGATTCTCGTCCCTGTACAGGTCAAGGCTTGGCAGCGTGCGCAGCTGGGGCCCCGGTTCAAGCTCCGGATACGGCTGGCCCGAGTAGACCTCGACGTGGTGACCGAGCGCGGCCACTTCGCGCGAAACGTGCCGCAGGTAAATGCCCTGACCGCCGCAGTGCGGCTTGCTGCGGTAGGACAGCATCGCCACCCTCAGCGGCCGGTCGGCAGTCGCTGCGTCGGTCGCTCTGGTCACGCGGGTCTGCCTCCTGTTCGCCGGCGCTGGCCGCGGCTTCGGTGCAGGCCCGTCCGCTGACCCTGCTTCGCAGGACATTATCACTGGCCACGCTGGGCGTCTGACGCCCCAAACAGGTTATGTTACTCACGAGTTAGGCCGACCGGGATCTGGCGGTCTGTCGCAGATGTCACCCGGTCAGCGAAGTGGGGATATGCTGCCGCGACGAGGCCGGTACCGAGGCGCCTGGCCGGCCAGAGCAGCCCGACATTGCCGGAGGCAGAACTGTCACGACGTGCACTGATCACCGGGATCACCGGCCAGGACGGCTCATATCTTGCCGAGTACCTGACCGGGCAGGGGTACGAGGTCTACGGACTGGTGCGGGGACAGCAGAACCCGCGGGTACGCCAGCTACGGCAGCTGCTCGGGGACGTCAGGCTGATTCGCGGCGACCTGCTCGATCAGGGCAGCCTCATCTCAGCGGTCGAGCGAGTACAGCCGGACGAGGTATACAACCTGGCAGCGATCTCCTACGTGCCGATGTCGTGGCAGCAGGCCGAGCTAACTGGTGACGTGACAGGCCTCGGCGTGCTGCGGCTGCTCGAGGCGATCAGGGTGTGCAGCGGCATCAGCGCGTCCCGCAGCCCTGGGCGCGGCCAGATCCGGTTCTACCAGGCGTCGTCGTCAGAGATGTTCGGCATGGTCAGGGAGTCACCGCAGACTGAGCAGACCCCGTTCCACCCGCGCAGCCCTTACGGCGTCGCCAAGGCATACGGCCACTTCCTCACCCAGAACTACCGCGAGTCCTACGGCATGTTCGCGGTCTCCGGGATCTTGTTCAACCACGAGTCGCCGCGGCGCGGCGCCGAGTTCGTGACGCGGAAGATCTCGCTGGGCGTCGCCAAGGTCAGGCTCGGTTACGAGCGCCAGCTCAGGCTGGGAAACCTGTCAGCGCGCAGGGACTGGGGCTTCGCCGGTGACTATGTCAGGGCCATGCACCTGATGCTCGGCCAGGACGAGCCGGTCGACTACGTGATCGGCACCGGGGTGACGCACTCGGTCGAGGACCTGCTCGACCACGCATTCAAGTTCGCCGGGCTGGACTGGCACGACCACGTGGTCACCGACGCCGCGTTCATCAGGCCGGCCGAGGTGGACAAGCTGTGCGCGGATCCGACGCAGGCGCGCGAGCGGCTCGGCTGGGAACCGAAGATGACCTTCGAGGAGCTGATCGGCATGATGGTCGAGTCCGATCTCGACCTGCTGTCCTCGGGCGGCCACGCTGAGGACTCCTTCCTCGACGTGTGGTGAGGCTTAACCGACCGCGCCGCCGACTGCCGATCCGATCCCGTAAGTAGCTCCGGCTGCTGCCGCAGCGAGCACGAACTGGCGGATCGCACCGCGCAGGAACGGCCGGTCGGTGATCCGCGCCACCGTCCCGCCGCCCGCGAACGCGACGACGCCGGCCAGGATCAGCGCGGCGGCCAGCGAGTCGAAGCCCAGCAAGAACGGCAGCAGCGGGATCAGCGCGCCGACCGCGAACGTGATCAGCGACGCGGCAGCCGCGACCAGCGGTGAAGGCAGCTCGTTGTGATCGACGCCGAGCTCCTCGCGCACGTGGACCCGGAGCGCCGATTCCGGGCTGCGCCCGATCTGCCGCGCCACGCGTTCGGCCAGGTCGGCGTCGACGCCCTGGTGCCTGAACACCGCCGCCAGCTCCCTGGCCTCCGATTCGGGATTAGTCGACAGCTCGTGCCGTTCCTTGGTTACCTCGGCCTCGACGAGCTCATTCTGCGAGGAAACCGAGACGAATTCGCCGGTCGCCATCGAGAATGCGCCCGCGGCGAGCCCGGCCAGGCCGGTCAGCAGGATCGTGTGACTGCTGACGCCGCCGCCGCCGACGCCCGCGATCAGCGAGACGTTCGTGACGAGGCCGTCCATCGCACCGAAGACGGCGGGCCTGAGCCAGCCTCCTGACACGTCCCTGTGGTGGTGACCGTGCGCCTCGCCGCGGCGCAGCGGCTCATGGCGGTGACGGCGGCTGTCCGGATGCTGCCCGGCAGGAGCCCGGTCCGCACGCTCGTGCGGTGGCCCTAGCTGATTCTCAGCGGATGTCATCGTCACCTGCCTGTCGCGCTGCGACGTCAGAACTGGCCCAGCTGCTATCCCGCCATAGCCAGGGCCAGGGAAACTACCAGGATATTCGGGCTGGACACATCCGGCGATGGGCCGCCGCTGCGGCCGTGCACGCCGTGATCATTATCACGTTGAATCCGAAATCCGCAGTTCAGCGCCCGGATTGTGCCGTGTGCGGCAAGATTTCGGGTCTCATCATGTATGGCGAAAGTCGCCGATGTCTGGTTAGCCTCATATCAGAGGCGTGCGTGCTCTGATTGACCGAAAGGCGCGGGGGATGAGCGTTCTGCCGGCGATGGCTTTGGGTGAGAGCTTCATCGGTGAGGGTGCCGAAGCGGCTCACATCAACACGATCCTCGGCCGGCGTAACGGCCCCGTCGGAACGGCCTGGGCGACCGCCCTCGCGACGCCGAGTCAGGGGCATACGCCGTTTGTCGCGGTCGTCAAGCCCGGGCTTCCCGCCAAACCCCTGACCCTTTTCGTCAACAAGGCGCCGATCGCCAGTTCGGTGCACGGCACCCTGACGTGGGGACCGGCACAGGCCGGAGTTGCCGCGGGCGTCGCCGACGCCGTCGCAGGCGGGCACATCGCGGCCGCCGAGTGCGATGAGCTGCTTCTGATCGCGGCAGTGTGGGTCAATCCCGAAGCGTCAGATGCCGATCTGGTCTACGGGAACAACCGCGAGGCGATGCTCACCGCCATCCGCGCCAGCCTGAATTGCCTGCCGCAGGTCAGTGACGTACTTGCTGCCCGCGATCTGCCGAGCAACCCGTTCTATACCGCGCCAGTTCCGCCCGATGGCGGACCTGGGTCCGAGGCGTCCTGACCACCCGGCTCTGACGTGAAGATCACCGCGATTGACCTGAACCGGCTGCGGCTGCCGCTTGACCCTGCCTTCGCGGCAGCGTGGGACCCGGTTCCGCGCGCGCACTTTGACGCCACCTTGGTCAGCGTCCATACCGATGAGGGCATCACCGGATACGGCTCGGGCGACACGATGGACGGCTTCGAGTCGTACGCCGGCCTGTTCATCGGCAAGGATCCGCTCAGGATCGCACGGCACGTGCGGGCTATCGAGACCCTTGCGTTCCACGCGAGCCGCTACTGGCCGCTTGAGGCGGCGCTCTGGGACATCGCCGGCAAGGCATGTGGCCAGCCGGTCGCAACGCTCTTTGGCGGCGCGCTCAGTGAGCTGCCGTGCTATGCGTCGTTCGGCGAAGCGCGATCACCGGCTGAGCGTGCCGAGGCCGTTCTCGCTGCCAGGGAAGCCGGATTCCGCGCGGTCAAGATCCGGATCCCGCGGCAGGACCCGGCCGCCGGTCTGGCGGCTGTCCGGGCGGCCAGGCAAGCAGCTGGTCCTGGCCTCGCGATCATGGTCGACCTGAATCAGTGGTGGCGAATGCCCGGCGATATCTCAGTCCCGCTTGACCTGGCCGCTGTTCGCGCGATCGCCGACGAGCTCAATGAGCTCGGCGTTTTCTGGCTCGAGGAGCCACTGCCCGGCGACGACCTGGCCGGCATGCGCGCGCTCAGGGAGCAATCTCGCGTGCGAGTCGCTGGAGGTGAGATGGCGCGCACCCCGGCCGAGCTACTCGGCGCGCTGGCGGCGGGCTCACTGGACGTGGTGCAGCCGGATGTCGTTCTGGCCATCGGCATGTCACGGGCCAGAACGGTTGCCGAGACGGCGCTGCTCACCAACCGCTGGTTCACGCCCCACACCTGGACCAATGGCCTGGGGCTGCTGGCCAACCTGCACGTCGCCGCCGGGGTCGGCGGAGGTCCGTACTTCGAGTTCCCCTGGGACCCGCCTGGCTGGACCGAGCAACGCCGCGACTTCTTCCTGGCCGAGCCGCTCCGAATCGATCAGGACGGCTGTCTCCAGGTCCCGGACGCTCCGGGCCTGGGCGCCGAGATCGACGAAGACGCCGTGGCCCGGCTGACGCTGACAGGAACCCGCTCGGTCGGGCACTCATCGACTGGGCGCTGAAAGGTAGGTGCGATGAGAATCGGATTCATCGGCCTCGGCCAGATGGGCGGCCATATGAGCCGCAACCTGCTTGCCGCAGGCCACGACCTGATCGTCCACGACGCGCGCGCCGCGGCGGCCGGACCGCTGCTCGAGGCCGGTGCGTCGTGGGCCGCGACGCCGTACCTGGCGGCCGCAGGACGCGAGGTCGTGATCACCAGCCTGCCCGCGCCACGTCATGTGGAACTGGTCTTGCTCGGAGCCGACGGCCTGCTCGACGGGCTGGAACCAGGGTCGATCTGGGTCGACATGTCGACCAGCGTGCCCGAGGTCGCTGACCGGGTGCGCGCGCTTGCCGAGCCCCGCGGCGTCGGTGTGGTCGACGCCCCGGTCAGCGGGATGACGACGGGTGCGCGCGCGGGAACGCTGCAGATCTTCGTGGGCGGGACCGAGCTCGACTACCACAGGGTCAGGCCGGTGCTCGAGGCGATGGGCGACCCGGAGCGGATCAAGTATGTCGGCCCGCACGGCGCCGGATACACGGTCAAGCTGATGCTCAACCTGCTGTGGTTCGCGCACCTGTGCGCGACCGCCGAGGTGCTATCCATCGGCGTCGCGGCAGGCGTCGACCTCAGCAGGTTGCGGGACAGCTTGCTGGCAAGCCCGGCCGCCAGTCACTTCATCGAGGCCGACGTGCTGTCGGTCCTGCGTGACGGCGATTACGACGAGGGCTTCGCGCTGGCGCTTGCCTGCAAGGATCTTGGCCTCGCGGTCGACCTGGCCCGGGCCACAGGTGTGCCCGCCGAGGTCAGCGCGCTGATCGAGCAGATCTACCGGCGCGCCCGCGCGCAATTTGGTGACGCAGGCGGCGAGATGCTGCCGATCAGGCTGCTCGAGGACCTCACGGGACGGCCGCTCCGGCTGACCGACGCCGGCGCCATAGCCGAGCGCGCCGACACCGCTGCCGCCGTCACGACCAGTCCCGCTCTCACGTTGGTCCAGGAGTTATCGGTGACTGCCAACCTTGCGGGCCTGCAGCTGGATTTCGGCGCGATCCCGGCCGCTCGATTCGGCGCGGGCACCCTGGCGCAGCTCGGCCAGGCGGTAGCGGCGACCGGCGGCGCGGAAGCGCTGATCGTCACCGACGCCGGAATGCTCGCGACGCCCGTCATCGACGCGGTGCGGGCGGAACTCGGAGCGGCCGGGATCCCGGTCATCGTGTTCAGCGGCGTCCACGCGAATCCGACCACCGACGACCTCGCCGCGGGCGCCGACATGGTCGCTGGCCTTACTTCTCCCGGCCGGGCCGTGCTGGTCGCCGTCGGCGGCGGATCCTCGATCGACGCCGCGAAAGGCATCGCGCTGGCAGCCGTGAACCCCGAGCGCGGCCGGGCGCTGGACTACAGCAACCATTTCGCCGCACCGGGCGTCCCGATCGTCGCGGTGCCAACGACCGCGGGCACCGGCGCGGAGACCAACGCGTTCGGCGTCGTCACCGACCCCCTGACGCACAGGAAGTTCTATGTCGGGCACGCCAGCACGATGCCCGCTGCTGCGATTCTCGATCCCGATCTGACCGTCGGCCTCCCGCCCGCGGCGACCGCAGCCACCGGCCTGGACGCGCTGACGCACGCGATCGAGTCGTTCCTGTCAGTCAGGGCTAATCCCTGGTCGGACGGGATCGCCTTGCAGGTGATCAAGATGATCGCCGCGCACCTGGCACGCGCGTGCGCCGACGGCTCGGACACTGAAGCCCGCGCTCAGCTCCTGCTGGCCTCGCACATGGCGGGCATCGGAATGGGGGCTACCGGGCTCGGCATGGTGCACGCGATCGGCCACGCGCTCGGCGGCCGGTACGACCTGCCGCACGGCGTCTGCCTCGCTCTGGTGCTGCCGCAGGTGCTGGAGTTCAGCACGCCGGCCAGGCTGGACCGGATGGCCGCGATCGCGTCGGCGCTGGGAGCCGGCGACGCCGGCCAGGACACCGGCTGGAACGCCGCGGCCGCGATCGACGCGGTCCGCGTGCTGCAAGCCGAGATCGGCATGGACCTCACCCTGGCAGCGGTGGGCGCCGATGAGGCAGACTTCCCCGGGATCGCGGCGGACACCCTGGCAGACGAGGTGCTGGTCAACGCGCCGCGGCAGCCGGACGCTGCCGAGATCGAGGCCGTGCTCGCGGCGGCATGATCGGCCGAATATCGTTGCACCATGACCACCCCCGACGCGGGCTCTCGGTGGCCCACGCGGCGCACCGCGCTTGTGGCCCTGGTGCTGGCTGCGGCGGCAGTTCTTTCCGCCGCCACGCTGCTTGCCGTCCACTGGGCTGCGGGCCCGCCCGCCAAGGCGGCCGATAAAGGAAGCGGGATTGGCTTCGTCAAGTTCAACCATCCTGCGCACTCGGTCAACCTGCCTGACCTGACCGGCAACGGGACGTTCCACCTTTCCAGCGTCGCTGGCAAGCCGATCGTGCTGAACTTCTGGTCATCGACGTGCGCGCCGTGCAAGCAGGAAACGCCGGCCATGGCCAGCGTGGCGAGAAGCCTGGGCAGCAAGGTCTCGTTCGTCGGGATCGACACGGTGGACACCCGCGCGAAGGCGATCGCATTCGTCGACAAATACAAGGTGCCCTACACGATCGCCTTCGACCCTAACGGCGACATGGCGGACAACTACGGCGTGCCAGGGCTGCCGGTGACGTTCTTCCTTTCTCCGTCCACCGCGACGGTGATCGGCGAGAACATCGGCGCCCTCACCGCGCCGAAACTTCGCTCGATCCTGCACCATCTCTACGGCGTGCGCTGACGCTGCGGATTCTGCTCCCTGGCCGGCGGGCTGGCAGCCGTCGCTGAGCGCCAGGCAAGATGAAGTCCTAGCCACAGATCCGGTCAGTAAGGAACAGGCGATGACTGCTGCGCGTACCGAAGGTCAGGTGCCGGCCGGACCACGGCCGGTGCGGGCACCACGAGGCACGGACTTGTCCTGCCGCGGCTGGCCGCAAGAGGCCGCGATGCGCATGCTCATGAACAATCTCGATCCGGAGGTCGCTGAGCACCCCGACCAGCTGATCGTCTACGGCGGCTCGGGCCGGGCAGCCCGCAGCTGGGACGCGTTCGACGCGATCGTCGGTTCGCTGCGCGACCTCGCGGGCGACGAGACCCTGATGGTCCAGTCGGGCAAGCCGGTCGGCATCTTCCGCACCCACGAATGGGCGCCGCGGGTGCTGATCGCGAACTCGAACCTGGTGCCGCAGTGGGCGACGTGGGACGAGTTCAGGCGGCTCGAGTCGCTGGGACTGACCATGTTCGGCCAGATGACCGCGGGCTCGTGGATCTACATCGGCACCCAGGGCATCTTGCAGGGCACCTACGAGACCTTCGCGGCTGTGGCCGCCAAGAGGTTCGGCGGCTCGCTAGCCGGGACGATCACGCTGACCGCGGGACTCGGCGGCATGGGCGGAGCCCAGCCGCTCGCCGTCACGATGAATGGCGGCGTCGTGATCTGCATCGACTGTGACCCGGCCAGCATCACGCGCCGGATCGAGCACGGATATCTCGATGAGCAGGCCGATGACACCGACGACGCGATCCGCAGGGCGGTCGCGGCGGCCAAGGAGGGCCGGCCGCTGTCGATCGGCCTGCTCGGGAACGCCGCCGATCTGGTTCCCGCGCTGCTCAAGATGGGTGCTCCGATCAACGTGGTTACCGACCAGACCTCCGCGCACGACCCGCTGACATACCTGCCTTCGGGCGTTGCGTTCGAGGACATGGCCGCGCTGCGAGCCGAGGATCCCGCGGGTTTCACCAGGCGCGCGCAGGAATCGATGGCCGCGCACGTTCAGGCGATGGTCGGCTTCATGGACGCGGGCGCCGAAGTCTTCGACTACGGCAACTCGATCAGGGGCGAAGCCCAGGTCGCCGGGTTCGAGCGCGCCTTCGCGTTCCCTGGCTTCGTGCCCGCGTACATCAGGCCGCTGTTCTGTGAAGGCAAAGGCCCGTTCCGGTGGGCCGCGCTCTCCGGCGATCCGGCCGATATCGCTGCCACTGACCGGGCGATCCTCGAGCTGTTCCCTGAAAACGAGCAGCTTGCCAGGTGGATCAAGATGGCCAGTGAGAAGGTTCATTTCCAGGGCCTGCCCGCGAGGATCTGCTGGCTTGGCTACGGCGAACGGGACAAGGCCGGGATCCGCTTCAACGATCTCGTCGCCCAGGGTGAGGTCAAGGCGCCGATCGTGCTCGGCAGGGATCACCTGGACTGCGGGTCTGTCGCGTCGCCGTACCGGGAGACCGAGGGAATGGCCGACGGCTCAGACGCGATCGCGGACTGGCCGCTGCTCAACGCCCTGGTCAACACCGCGTCGGGAGCGTCGTGGGTCTCGATTCACCACGGCGGCGGCGTCGGGATCGGCCGCTCGATCCATGCCGGCCAGGTCTGCGTCGCTGATGGCACGCCGCTGGCGGCGAGCAAACTTGAGCGGGTCCTGACCAACGACCCGGGCATGGGCGTGATCAGGCACGTCGACGCCGGCTACGACCGAGCGCGTGAGGTAGCCATCGAACGCCAGGTCCGGGTTCCGATGCAGGAGCAGCACCGGTGAGCGAGCCGGCGGCATGGCAGCTGCCGCTGTGGCAGTCGCTCCTGCCGCTCGGCCGCAGCGAGGTCACCGGCGGTTACCGGCGTTTTTCTTTCACGCCCGCCGAGACCGAGTGCCGCGACTGGTTCCGTCGTGAAGCCGAGCGCCGCGGTCTTCGCGTCGAGACCGACCAGAACACCAATCTCTGGGCCTGGTGGGATCCGGCGGAGGAACCAGCGACCGACGCGGGCGCGATCGTTACTGGCAGCCACCTCGACTCTGTGCCTGACGGCGGGGCGTTCGACGGGCCGCTTGGCGTGGTTTCGGCGTTCGTCGCGATCGACCTGCTCGCCGAGGCCGGGCAGGTTCCGGTCAGGCCGGTCGGCGTGGTCGCGTTCACCGAAGAGGAGGGCGGCAGGTTCGGGGTTTCGTGCCTGGGGAGCCGGCTGCTGACCGGAGCGATCGAGGCCGATGCCGCTCGCGCGCTGACCGACGGCGACGGAGTAGACCTCGCGGCGGCGATGACCGATGCCGGCCTCGACCCGGCGGCGATCGGGCCCGATTCAGAGCGGATCGCAGGCATCGACGCGTTCATCGAGCTGCACGTGGAGCAGGGCAGCGCGCTGGCGGGGATGCACGCCGCGGTGGGAGTGGCGGAATCGATCTGGCCGCACGGGCGGTGGCGGATCGACTTCTCCGGGCGGGCAGACCACGCGGGCACCACGAAGCTGACCGACCGTCACGACCCGATGCTGCCGTACGCCGCCACCGTGCTGGCCGCGAGGACCGTCGCGACCGAGCTCGGCGCGCGCGCAACCTTCGGCAAGGTCCGTGCCGAGCCGGGAGCCGCCAACGCGATCAGCTCCGCCGTGCACGCCTGGCTCGATGCCAGGGCGCCGGACGAGGAGACGCTCAAGGAAATGGTCGGCCAGCTCACCGCAGTAGCCGAACTGAGCGGCAAGGGGCACGGCGTAAGCGTGTCCAGCAGGTGCGAATCGTTGACGCCGATTGTTGAATTCGACCGTGATCTTCGTGACCGGGTGGTCTCGGCGCTCGCGCGGCGCGGGATCGACGCGCCCGTGCTGCCGACCGGAGCCGGGCATGATGCCGGGATCCTCGCCGCTGGGCTGCCGACCGCGATGCTGTTCGTGCGCAACCCGACCGGCGTCTCGCATTCGCCAGCCGAGCACGCCGAGCCGGAAGATTGCGAGGCTGGCGTCGTCGCGCTGGCCGCTGTGCTCGAGGAGCTTGCCTGTCAATGACGCAGAACGGGCCAGCCGGTGCGCGTGCCTGGCATGCCGAGCTCGCCTGGCTGCCCGGCGTCGGCGTGCTTCCGGATGTGCTGATCGAGGCGGCGGGGGACCGGTTCACCGCGATCACGCCGCGGGCAGCCGCAGCGGCGCTGCCGGCCGGAACGATCCGGCTGCCCGGGCTGACGATGCCAGGGCTCGCGAACGCGCACTCGCACGCCTTCCACCGAGCGCTGCGCGGGATCACCCAGGCCGGCCGGGGCACGTTCTGGACCTGGCGCGAGCGCATGTACCAGGTCGCCGAGCGGCTGGACCCGGGCAGCTACGTGGCGCTCGCCCGCGCCGTCTACGCCGAGATGACGCTAGCCGGGATCAGCTGCGTCGGCGAGTTTCATTACCTGCATCACGCGCCTGGCGGCACCGCGTACGCCGACCCGAACGCGATGAGCCGCGCGCTGATCGATGCGGCCGGGCAGGCAGGACTCCGGATCACGCTGCTGGACACCTGCTACCTGTCCGGCGGCCTTGATCAGGCGGGCGGGTTGATCCCGCTGGAAGGCCCGCAGCGCAGGTTCGGCGACGGGACCGCGCAGGCGTGGGTAAAGCGCGTCGAGGCGCTTGGCGCTGACGAGCATGGCGCGCTCGGGCCGGGCGCCAGGGTCGGGGCCGCGATCCACTCGGTGCGCGCCGTCCCGCCTGACCAGATGAGCACGGTGGTCGCGTGGAGTCAGTCGTGCGGCGCGCCCGTGCACGTCCATCTGTCGGAGCAGGTCGCGGAGAACGACGCCAGTCTTGCCGCGTACCGCAGCACCCCGACCGCCGTGCTGTACGACGCCGGGGTGCTCGGCCCGCGCACCAGCGTCGTCCACGCGACCCACCTGACCAGCGCCGATGTCAGGCTGCTCGGCGGGAGTGAGGTGTTCGCGTGCCTCTGCCCGACGACCGAGGCCGATCTGGCTGATGGCATCGGCCCGTTCAGCGAGCTGGCCGCGGCCGGATGCCGCCTGACCGCGGGCAGCGACAGCCAGGCAGTGATCGACATGTTCGAGGAGGCCAGGCGGATCGAGATGTACACGCGGCTGGCCAGCCAGGAACGCGGCCACTTCACGGCAGAGACGCTCGGGACCGCGGTGACCTGGGACGGGCACGCAAGCCTGGGCTGGCCGGACGCCGGCGAGATCGCGCCGGGATCGCTTGCCGACCTGGTGACGGTCGCGCTCGACTCACCTCGTCTTGCCGGATCGTGGCCAGCGAGCGAGCCCGCGGGCAGCGGCGGGCCGGACCTTGCCGTGCTGACGGCGGTCATCTTCGCCGCGACACCTGACGACGTGCGCAATGTTGTCGTCGGCGGGCGAGACGTGGTCGTCAACGGCCAGCATGTGCTGATCGATGACGTGCCCGCCGAGCTCGCCGCCGCGATCGGGTCGGTCCTCTACTGACGGCTAGCTCTCTCCGGTCAGCAGGTGCCGCCCGTTGATGAGAGCTTTTGCCGCGCGCACGGCCTGGTCGGCGGCGTGCTCGATCGCCCCGGCTCCGTCACCGAAGTCGCCGTCCAGCAAGAGCAGGGCGAATCCCGTGGCCGTGGCCTCGACCGCGGTTGCGAGGCTGTCGGATTCCAGGTCGCTGGTTCCCGTCAGCGCCAGCACCACGTCGAGCAGGGCTTGCGCTATCGGTTGCTCCGCGGCTTCGATCTCCGGATGCTTCGCCTTGTCCACCCCGGATTCATAAAGGACCGCGAAGAGGGCGCGATTGGTGGCGGCGAACCGGACGAACCCGCCCGCCATGCCGGCCAGGCGGTCACCGGGATCGCTGATGCCCTCGATCGCCGGCTGCATTTCGGCGAACAGGTTCTGGTAGGCGCGGACGGTGACCGCGGCCAGCAGCTCGTCGCGGTCTGAGAAGTGCGCGTAAGGCGCGCTGGGCGCGACGCCAAGACGCCTGCTTGCCTCGACGACGGAGAAATCGCGGACGCCGCGTTCTGCGATGAGCTCGATAGCGACATCGATCAGGGCTGTCCTGAGATCGCCGTGGTGGTAACGGCCGCCCTTGCCCGCGCGTGGCATGCGCCCAAGAGTAAGCGTTTCGCGTGGGATCAGCGGCTGGAGTCGACCCGGCCCGATGACGGGGCGAAGTGGTAGTGCACGCCGGACATCCGCTCGGATTCGAGCCATAGCCGCCGCTGCGCAGCAACGTCGTGGGAGGCGGCGCTGGAAGTTACCTGGACCGGGTGCCCGGTGTACTCGTTCCGCCCGCCAGGACCGTAGTACTCGCCGCTGCAGGCGGCCGGATCGGTCGCGGCGCGCAGCGCCGGCAGCGCTCCCATCGCCGGACTTTGCGCGAGCCAGAACGTCAGCGGGTGCAGGGCCGGGCTGGTCAGGATCCTGATAGGCAGCGGATCCCAGCGCCAGAGGCTGGTCCTGGCGATGCCTGGGTGGGCTGCAAGCGCGATCGTGGTCACGCCGGCCTGCTGCAGGCGCGTCTGGAGTTGGTACGTGAACAGCAGGTTCGCGAGCTTGGACTGCGCGTAGGCGTCGTCGGCAACGTAGCCGTCCTCGAACTGCAGATCGCCCCATCGCATCGTGCCGTCCCTGTGGCCCACGCTGCTAACGGTGACGATCCGCGAAGCAGGCGCGACTAGCAGGCGGTCCAGCAGGAGCCCGGTCAGCGCGAAGTGTCCGAGGTGGTTGGTGGCGAACGTGAGCTCGAGTCCGTCGGCCGAGCGCTGATATGGCGGCCGCATCACGGCCGCGTTGTTGATCAGCAGGTCGATCGCGTCGAAAGAGGACCTGATCTGCTGTGCAGCCGAGCGGACCGAGTCCAGGGCGGCCAGGTCGAGCCGCACGATCCGGACCTTCCCTGGTTCGGTGCCGGTGCGCGCGAGGACCTCGTCGGCGGCTCTCGTCGCCTTTTCGGTGTCCCGGCAGGCGAGCACGACCGTCGCTCCGCGTGCCGCGAGCGTCGAGGCGGTCTCGAGGCCGATCCCCGAGTTGGCGCCTGTGATCACGGCGACACGCCCGTTGAGCGCGGGGATAGATTCGGCCGTCCAGCGGCCGCGATGCCGTCTCGTGCGGTTGCTGCGGTCGGCGCCGGCTCGTGTCATGGCGATCTCCTGGCGTGGTCTTGTTTCAATCTGAGGGTCTCTCAGAATCTGAGAGTAACTCAGATGACGGCATCAGTCCAGCGATGACAACCCGAAGCGACTTGACCTCCAGTATTGGTTAGTGCAGACTAACGGTTAGTGGAAACTTACGGAGTAGATGCGCTTGGCGCGCTGGGCGACCCGACACGGCGCGCGATCTTCGAGTGCCTCGCGCGGCGGCCGATGGCGGTCGGGCAGCTCTCTGCCGAGCTGCCGGTCACCAGGCCCGCGGTGTCGCAGCATCTGAAGGTCCTCAAGCAGGCTGGCCTGGTGACGGACCAGGTGGACGGCACCAGGCGGATCTACCGGATCAACCAGGTGGGGGTGCAGGCCATCCATCACTACCTCGACCAGATGTGGAGCCAGGCGCTGACCGGCTTCCAGCTGGCCGCGCAGCAGATCGCCCGCAGCGAGCAGAACTCACTAAGCAGTGAGGCACAGGAGGAAGCATGAACCAGACGACGATCGCACCGGTCAGGCACTCGGTAACGGTCCCGATCTCGGCCGAGCGAGCGTTCACCTTGTTCACCGAGGGGTTCAACACCTGGTGGATCGGCCATCACATCGGCGAGGCTGAACTGGCCGAGGCCGTGATCGAGCCGCGAGTGGACGGCCGCTGGTACGAGCGCGGTGTCGACGGCACGGAATGCGACTGGGGAAAGATCCTGTTCTACGAGCCGCCGCGCCGCCTGGTCATGACCTGGCAGCTCAACTCCGATTTCAAGTTCGACCCTGACCTATCGCATGCCAGTGAGGTCGAGGTGCGCTTCACCGAGTCCGGCGGTCAGACCACTGTGGACTTCGAGCACCGCTACATCGAACGGCTCGGTGCGGGTGCGGAGGAGCTCGCCAAGTCGGTGTCGTCCGGCGGCGGTTGGCCAGCCATCCTCGACCTGTTCGCGAAGGCAGCCGCGGCGGCAGCGTAGCGGCTAATGACGCGGCGACCTGCCGGTAGCCGTCCCACAACCTGCCCCCGGCCATGGCGAGCACCCGCTCCGCGAGTGCCGCCAGCCGCGGAGGATCCTCCCTGACGGCGAGGAGCTCATCGGCGAGTGGCGGATCCGCGGCGCGGAGTTCGCGCAGCAGCCATTTACCGGTGCCCAGCCAGGCGCCGCGAGCCACGAGGGCGAGTTCGGCAGTCTCCCGCACCACGCAGGAGCAGATGATGGCCTGCTGGCCCTCGTCGCCGGTCCCGGCCAGGTCGTCGAGCAGGTCGCTCAGCCCGTAACGGCGGCGGTCGAGCTCGGCCGGTTCGGGCGGCGGCGGACCGGCTGCCAGCACCGCCCTCGCCTCGTCCTGGACGGCCGCCGCGACTCCGTCGGCGCCCACGAGAACGACGCCGTCGGTGCACATCCTGGCCAGGGTGGGCCGTCGCCTCGCCAGGTCTTTCGCGAACCAGGCGGCTACGGTGTCGGGTCGGTGCACGAACAGCTCGGCTGGCCAGTTCCGCCAGGTCAGGGATTCCCGAAACGGAGCGGCGAGATCTCCGGCGATGACGACGATGTCGAGGTCCGAGGTCGGCGTCCTGCGATCAGACAGCACACCGCCGCCGAGGAACGCGGCGAGCGCGGCAGGGAACCGCTCGCTGACAAGCGCTCGCGCGTCGGCTACCGGGTCCATGTCCGGCATCTTGCTGTCGTATCGTCCCGCGCGCATCCTGATTTTGAGTCGCGGCGGCGGCAGGGCGTCCGATTTCTGGCAGGCGTGACAGGATTCGGTCGTGAGCACGCTGATCACGAACATCGGTGAGCTGGTCACCAACACGCCAGGGTCCGGTCGGGAGCCGGGCGGCTTCGCTGCGATCAACGGCGCCGCGCTGATCATCGACGGCGGGCGGATCGCGTGGACCGGCCAGGCGTCAGCGGCGCCCGCCGCCGACCAGCGCGTTGACGCCCGCGGCCGGGCCGTGCTGCCCGGGTTCGTTGACTCGCACGCGCACCTGGTGTTCGCGGGCGAACGAGGTGCCGAGTTCGCGGCGCGGATGGCCGGCCTTCCCTACAGCGCGGGCGGCATTCGCAGCACGGTTGCCGCGACCAGACAAGCCAGCGATGACCAGCTACTCGACAACCTGCGGCGGCTGGCCGAGGAGATGCTGGCACAGGGCATCACGACGTTCGAGTGCAAGTCCGGATACGGCCTCACCGTCACCGACGAGGCCAGGAGCGTGGCGCTGGCCGCGCAGGTCACGCCCGAAGTGACCTATCTCGGCGCACACGTCGTGCCGCCAGAATTCGAAGCCGATCCGGCCGGATACGTAGACCTGGCTTGCGGTCCGATGCTCGCCGCCTGCGCGCCGCACGCCAGGTGGGTAGATGTGTTCTGCGAGCGCGGGGCTTTCGATGCCGACCAGGCCAGGGCGATACTCAGCGCCGGCCGCGCGGCCGGCCTGCAGCCTCGGGTGCACGCGAACCAGCTCGGCCACGGCCCGGGCGTCCAGGTCGCGGTCGAGGCCGGGGCGGCGTCGGCCGATCACTGCACCTACCTGTCCGACGCTGACATAGCCGCGCTCGCGGCGTCGGGCACTGTCGCGACGCTGCTGCCAGGAGTCGAGTTCTCGACGAGGCAGCCATACCCCGACGCCAGGCGGCTGATCGAGGCCGGCGTGAGGGTCGCGATCGCCACCGACTGCAATCCGGGTTCCTGCTTCACCTCGAGCATCCCGTTCTGCATCGCGCTGGCGGTCAGGGACATGCGGATGACCACGCAGGAAGCGGTCTGGTCGGCAACCAGGGGTGGCGCGCTTGCGCTCCGCCGCGACGACGTCGGTCATCTGGGCGCAGGCGCCAGGGCAGACCTCGTCATGCTGGACGCGCCAACGCACGCCTACCTTGCCTACCGGCCAGGCGTGCCGCAAGTTGCTGCCGTCTGGCAGGACGGCGGCCTGGTTGCAGGTACGACGGACCGATTTGGCGCTGTCGTGGGTCTAGAGTCGCGTCCATGACTGAGAAGCTGCCGCTGTTCCCGCTGGGAACGGTGCTCTACCCGGGACTTGTGCTGCCGCTGCACATCTTCGAGGACCGGTACAAGCAGCTGATCCGCGATCTGCTCCAGGAGGAAGAACCGCGAAGGTTCGGGGTGATCGCGATCCGCGAGGGCCGCGAGACCGGAATCGGCGGGGTCTCGGCCCTGCACGAGGTCGGGTGCACGGCGACGGTCCGTGAGATCACCGAGGCCGACGACGGGCAGTACGACATCGTGACCGTCGGGACCGACCGGTTCAAGCTGCATTCCGTTGACGAATCGCGGCCGTACCTGACTGGGGAGATCGAACTGCTGGGGGAGCCAGCCGGCGACGAGGCCGATGCCGCGCTGGCGGCTGGGGCGGTGCAGCGCGCGTTCCGCGGTTACCTCAACGTTCTTGCCGACCGGGGCTCGGCCACGATCAGCGTTCCCGACCTGCCCGACGAACCGATCCTGCTGTCCTATCTGGTCGCTGCCTCCATGATCATCGACCTCAACGT
This sequence comes from Streptosporangiaceae bacterium, assembly GCA_035276345.1. GTDB lineage: Bacteria > Actinomycetota > Actinomycetes > Streptosporangiales > Streptosporangiaceae > Chersky-822. The sequence continues at coordinate 16,756 of DATELR010000397.1, forward strand.
CCGCCAGGGGCTGCTGGCCCAGCCCGACGCGCTGCGCAGGCTGTCCTCCGAGCGCGCGCTGCTGGCCAAGGAAACCGCGATCCTGCGCGAGCTCGGCACGACTCCGGCGACCGAGTTGCCCGGCACCCCGTACAACCCGAACTGAGAATGCGAGCGGCTATGTCAGATCCCGGCGGCATGACGTCTGCCCGCCGGATTGGGATAAGCCGGACGCTTAACAAGTCTGCGCGAGTAGTCAAATGTGAGTAGTCGTGCTTTACTGGGCCGGTGAATCCGACCCGACTGTTTGTCCTCGGCGCACTGGCCAAGCACGGGCCGATGTACGGCCACCAGCTGCGGCGCGACGCGCGCCTTGACCGGGCCGATATGTGGTCCGACGTCAGGCCAGGATCGCTCTACGGGGCACTGCACCGGCTCGCGGCCGAGGGCCTGATCGAGCCGGTGAGGACCGAGAAGTCAGGCAACATGCCTGCCCGGACGGTCTACGCGATCACCGCCGAGGGACAGCGCGAGCTACGCGTACTCCGCGCCGAGGCCCTCGCCGGGGTTGGGCTGCGCCCAGACCCGGTCGACCTGGCGCTGGCGATGAGCGGCGACCTGGACGAGGACACGTTGCGCGGATATCTGGAGGACCGGATCAGGTCTCTAAGAGCCGAGGCAGCCAAGTTCGCGCATCATCGCGAGCGCGTATGGCCGGATCAGACCGTCGCCGATGACCTTGTGGTCGAACACGCCAGGCTGCGCATTGAGGCCGAGCTCGCCTGGCACCAGCTCGTCATTGACCAGATCGGCAAGCTCACCGCGGACAGCGAGTACCGGGGTGGCGCCCGATGAGCGTGCGGCCGCTGCGCTATATCGGCGATCCGCTGCTGCGCACGCCAAGTGACCAGGTCGTGCGGTTCGACGACGCGCTGGTACAACTCGTCACCGACCTGCTCGATACCGTGCAGCTTCCGGGACGCGCAGGGCTGGCGGCGAACCAGATCGGCTCAGGCCTCGCGGTCTTCTCCTACAACGTCGACGAGCAGCTCGGGTATGTCATCAACCCTGTCCTCGCCGAGACCAGCGGCGAGCAGTCGGGCGCCGAGGGTTGCCTCTCCATTCCAGGAGTCAGCGCCGACCGGCCTCGCGCTGCGCATGCCGTCGTTACCGGCGTCGACCTGGATCAGCGGCCGGTGACCGTCGAGGGCGACGGCGAATTCGCGCGCTGCCTGCAGCATGAGACCGATCATTTGCACGGCGAGCTATACATCGACGCGCTGAGCGGAAGTGACCGCCGCGAGGTCATGCGCGCCCTGCGCGAGCAGCCGCTGCTGAGGTGACGCAGCGACCCCCAGGTTGGCAGTGGTGCTGTGGCTCCTACCTCAGCTTCGCAGCGCCTAGCCGACGAACTGGGAGCGCGTGGACCGCCGCATGCCGTTCACATCCTGGTCAGGCGCGACCTAGGCGGCACCAGGAACCCGAGCGCTGCCGACAGCCCCGCTAGCAGACCGAGCAGGACGTAGCCGCCCATGGGAACCCCTCTGTGGATGAGCCTGCTGGGGAAGCTGGGGCACCCTATGTCAGGCATACGCCCAAGACCAATGGTCACCGGCCGATGCCCGTGGCTCCAGTCGCTGAGGCAGGTTGTATTCACGGCGGTGAACGAACTAATGACGCTGCTGGGGTACAGCGTGCCGAGCGTGACGCCGGCTGTCAGGCCAACGCAGCCGAGCAGCACGACGACCATCACCCGCTTGAGCACGCCATGAATGTACTCCGATACGACGGGGACATCTTCGTCAGAATCGCTCGCGCTGGCGTGCGCGGTCAGTCGATCCAGTAGAGCCTGTGGGCCGGCGTGGTACCCGTGGCTGGCCGGACGGAGTCGAGCTTGCCGCCGTTGGACTCGATCACCGCGATGGAGGCGACGTTGTCGTCGTCGCAGGTCACGAGCACCCGGTCGATTCCGATCGAACGGGCGACGATCAGTGCCTGGCGCAAGATCTCCGTCGCGTAGCCGCGTCGCCGGAAGCCAGGTAGGACGCAGTAGCCGATGTGCCCGCCCTCAAGGCGCAAGAGCTCGTTGAGATGGTGCCTGATCGAGACGCGGCCGACGATCTGCCCGTCGACGTCGGCAACCAGGAAGGTGCTTGGCACACGCCGCGCCAGCAGGTTGAGCCCGGTCCGGCTGCCGGCGAGGAGCTGGAGGTAGTCATTCCAGGTCGTATCCGGTTCCGGGCGCGGTCCGAACGTATGTCCCTCGGCGGCCATCTCGGCCTGGCCGGTCAGGAACGCCGCTTCGTCATTTGGCCCGAGGGGCCGCAGCCTCAGCATCGGAGCAGGCTAGCTCCGGCATGGCCCGGGCTCCACCGAATTACTCGCCCGCCAGCGATGCGTACTGGCGGTGGAACCTGATCAGCGGCCGGCCGGAAACGGCCACCCTGTCGACCGTCAGCACACGGCCGATCACCAGGGTGTGGTCGCCAGCGGGAACCCGGCTGGTCACCTCGCACTCGATCGCGGCCAGGCCGTCATCGACGATCAGCGCCCCCGATGCCGTGCCGCGGTGGTGCGGGACGTCTTCGAGCAGCAGGCGCGCTCCAGGCCTGCCCGCTGCCGCGAAACGGCCGGCCAGCATCCG
>DATELR010000398.1:0-4580 GCA_035276345.1 Streptosporangiaceae bacterium
GGCGCTGCAGCCCAGACCTGGCCAGTGGGACGGGCGCGGCGTGCGGGTCACCCACGTCCGGTTTACCCCCGGTGGCGTGGTGGCCCACTACGATGGCCGGGCCAGCGCGGCCGAGAACTTCGAGGAGCGGACCGGGATCGCGTTCGGGCCGGAGCCGGGCGCGCTCACGGCCGTTGGCTCTGCGCCAGCCGCGCAGTCTCCGGCCGCCGGGCGCGGGCTGCGCTACCTCAGCGTCGTGCGGCTGCCTGACGGCCGGGAACGGCTCTATTACGAGCTGACGCGCGCGGACGGCGCGCACGAGCTGGTGACCGAGCTGCGCTGATGCGCGCAGCGTCCTTGCCGACCGCAGCCCTCGGCCCGCGCTGAGGCGCTCCGGAGATGCGCCGTCAGTACCGGAGTTCCGTTCTATCGCGGTCAGTACTCGCGCGGGCGGGCGTTGCGGGCCTGCTGCTGCCCGGCCGGCCGGGCCCCAACCAGGCCGCCGGAGTCGCCACGGGGTGCCAGCCAGTCGCTGAAGTCGTCGCCGGTCAGCGACTCCAGCAGCCTGACATCGGCCTCGAAGCGCGGGATGAGGGCCTGGCGCCAACAGCCGTCATATGCTGGGCCTTTCGTTGCCCGTTCGGGTCCACGAGATGTGCTGAGCGCTCCGTGCGGCCGGTAGCGGAATCCCAACCGGACACTCAGACGGCCATCCGGCAGGCGCACAGTGCCCGCCCTGCGGCGGTCGCTAGCTTCTCAGGCAGATACCTTGCCGAGGTTTGACTCCGGTATGACTGCTCCCGTTCAAGGGCCGGATCTCGCGTCGTCAGGCAGCGTTTCTGGGGCCTGTCTGAGCCATCCGCGCGGCAAGAAGCCTGGCCAGGGACGCAGCCTGAGCGCGGATCTCGGGGATGGCAGTCGTCTCATACCAAAGCCCGCGAAGCAGCGGACCCAGCGCATATAGGTTGCCGGCGATCGTCCCGTCAGACCGCCGGACGCTGCCGGATGTGTCCGTGTCCAGCCCCAGTCCGAGCGGGTCTGGCCTGGCTAGCCCGCTGTCGAAGAGGCTGCGCAGCAGGGGGTCGCCGGTCGCACTGATGTCGGTCGCCGGGCCGGCGCAGTTAATGAGCCAGCCGGCGTTCAGCTCTGCTTGCGAGCCACCAAGATCGACTTTCACCCTGATGCTGTCGGCGGCGTCGTGCCCCGACACGATCCGGCCGCTGAGCACTGTCAGCCGTCCCGTTGATTGCAAGAGCCCGACTTGCCTAGCGGTCGAGGGTGGCATCCGGTGCCTGTGCACCTCCCAGTAGCGGGCGACATGCCTGAGAAACAGCTGCTTGTCAGAATCCGGAAGTTGCCGCCACAGGCTCGGGATCTGTGTCCTTAGCGCCTCCACGACGTCCTGCCAGTGGCCAGATTGCTCTGCTGCGCTGATGCGAACCTCCCGGATGAGCCGCCTCAGCCGCAGGGGACCTGGGCGCCGGGAAACGACTGGGTCGCTGGGCACGCCGGGAGTCCGGCGCGGCCAGGAATACGCCTGCGGGAGCAGGCCGTGCCGGGAGACGGCCACGATCCGCGTGGCCGGATGCTGTCCGGCCATGAGAATCGCGACGTCGATCATGGTGGGCCCGGAACCGAGGATGACCACAAGGCTGCCGTCGCCGGTTCGCTCGAGCGCGCCGGGTTCCCACGGGTCGGCGATATAGCGGCGGCCCGCGGCAATCGGGAAGGGCGTGGCCGGCGGCGGGCTGCCGGTGGCGAGGACGGCGACGTCCGCGTCGATCCTGCCTTCGGCCGCGAGGTCCAGCCGCAGCGCACGGTGCCCGCAGTCCTGCCGGATCCCCACCACGTGCGAAGAAATACGGCTCACTCGTGCCGCCGGCGCCGCCAGGCGCTCCGTATCAACGAGGATCTCGGCGAGATAGTCGCCGTAGCTGCTGCGTGGCAGGAACCCGTCGTAGGTGATTTTCCGCTCATACGCCCAGCGGAGCAGGTGTCCGGGATCGTCGTCGAAGGCGCTCATGGTGTCCGCGGGCGAATTGAGCAGGTGCTCGGGATGAATCGTCGAGTAGGCCTGGCCGCGGGCGTGCCGGCCATGCCGGTCAATCAGGGCCACGCTCAGTGGCAAGCGCTTCGTGCGTGCTTCTCTGACGATATGGGCAGCGACCAGGGTGCCGCTGGCTCCGCCGCCTATGACGGCCACGACGGGGATCTCGCCGGTCAAGGAATCTGCGGTGTACATACTCTGAGATTAAGCTCCTTTGACGATCGGATAAATAGTCAATCTCCTGACCGCGCCGGCCGGGTCAGCTCACCTCACTGAGCCCGCCGGTGGCTATGTCGAAGACGAACCCGCGGATCGCGTCCCTGTGCGGGAGGAAGGGGCTGGCTTCGATCCGTGCCACGGACTGCCGGACGTCTTCGTCCAGATCTCCGAAAGCCTCTGCCGCCCACGGTGGCTTGATGCCCGTCTCGTCCTGGATTGAGCGCCTGAAGTCATCATCGGAGAAGGTCAGCATGCCGCAGTCGGTGTGATGAATGAGGATGATCTCTCGGGTGCCAAGCAGGCGCTGGCTGATGGCCAGAGACCGGATCTCGTCGTCGGTGATGACTCCGCCCGCGTTGCGGATCACGTGGGCCTCTCCATCTTCGAGCCCAAGGATCGCGTAGATGTTCAGCCGGGCGTCCATGCAGGCGACCACGGCCACCTGGCGGGCCGGCGGCATGGGCAGCGGAACCGTGAACGTCTGCGCATAGCGCGCGTTGTTCGCGAGGTACTCATCAGTTGCTGACACCGGGTCCCCTCTCCCGTGCACTCGCTATCAACACAAGGTCACGCTTCTACTTCATAGCGTAACCCTATAATCAAGATTGATTAAATAGACAAGCCACCATGCTGCTGGTCTCGGTACGACTGTCGCCCAAACGGTAGTCCGCGGGCAGGCCTGCCCCGGTAGGAGGCCCGCCCGCGGTAGTGCGGCTAGCGCCGGACGGACGGCCAGGGCTCCCGATATGCGCGGTAGGTGTTCACGCCGACCGGGAACTGGGCGTTGAACAGGAGCGTCCCTGAAGCGCTGAACTGGGAGAAGTACGGTAGCGAGCCCCAGCCGACGACAACGTCTCCGTCCAGCAGCGTCTGGGCGTCGCCCTGCGAGGGGGCCGACAAGCCCGCGGGCTGGTTGTAGGAGCGGATCAGGGTCGCGGTCCTGGCTCGCTGGTTAAGCCGAACGACGATGGCCCGGCTGTAGGGCAGCTCGGCCGGCGGGCCGGCTTCGTTGTCGAAAAATGTGTACAGGTCCGGACCGACCTGCTGCGGGTCGTGCTGGAAGGCGAATAGCTCACGGGCGTTGTCCAGTTGCTGGCCTGGCGCGGCCTGGAGGGTAAAGCTGCTGTCCTTGCCGCCCAAAGTCCAGATGACCGCGCCGCTGCGGTGGTTCACCTTGTAGGCCGCCCAGGTGTTCCGCGCGTCGATCAGCAGGTTGCCATCGGCGGCCAGGTGCACCGCGTTAATGTGGAACCAGTCCCACGGCTTGTCCGCCGAGGCCGGCAGCGGCACTTCGCTGGCGCTATAGGGGACGTGGTCGGCGCTGTTCCACTGGAACAGAACCTTGCCGGTGCGGATGTCGATCTCCTGGACGATGCCGTCGATGACGGTCTGATTCGCTGGTCCGCCGATCGAGGTCAGGTCCGCAGTGGCGGTCGTGTAGGCAAGGATCAGCGCGGTGTTCCGCGACGTGATCAGGAACTCATGGCCATCCGCGCTGAAGCCGTTGCCGGCGTTGACGGCCGCGATCTGCTGGAAATGGTCGTTGTAGATGTAGTCAGTGCCCTTCGCGAGCCCGCCGAGGCCGGTGCCCTGCCACCACGTGAGCACGGGGTGACCCTGATACACCTGTGCGCGGAAGTCCGACGCCTCCTGCCCCGCCGGGACGGCGTGGAACCAGATCACCTTGCCATCGGGGCTCAGTATCTCCGGGCCATTCAGGTACGTGCTCGAGTCCCCGAACGGCGAGATAAAGAAATCGCCGCCGCCGGCATCCGAGTTGGTCAGGATCGTCACCGGAGGCGGCCCTGTCGGGGTGTCGGCCGCCGCTGCACTGGCCGGGGCGGCGGCAGCCACGGCTACGGCGAGGACAGCAAACGCGGCACCGGCCGAACCCATCGCGCGTCGTAGGACTCGCTCGCGCCGGGAGCGGACGCGCTCGGCAGCACGCCAGCGGGCGTGGCCACGGCGAAGCCGAGGGCTGCGGCCGCCGGCGAGTTCGGTGTCGCCGGCGTGACTTGAGCCAGCTTCGAGGGGGGAGTGATCGCGATACATGAAGGACTCGACCTTTCATCTGAGTGGCGGGCGTCGCTGATTGCCCTTCTGCTCGGACCGTAGCAGAAATCAGACTAAATCGATAGGTGAACTAGGTAATTCCGGGTGCGCTGTCATTTCACCGGCGGACGACGAAGGGCGCCCGGGGAGCCGACGAGGCCAGCCACGCCTCGGCCTGGTCAGGTGGCCCGGAAGTCCGAGCCCGGGTTAGCCAGAGCGTCGCGCGGCCCGCTGATACCAGCCCGCGCCGTCCAGCGCGTTTCTTAGCAGGACGGCGCAGCAG
>DATELR010000399.1:0-29096 GCA_035276345.1 Streptosporangiaceae bacterium
TCCGACGCCGACCTCATCGCCGAGCAGCCCGGCGCCCGGCACCTCGCAGGCCACGCCGGTGGGTGCTCACCCCTGCGCTAGCCGGAACTTGGGCGTGCACACCGGCAATGGCGAAGGCGCTGCCGGAAGCACCTACGTTCCCATCGTGTTCACGAACAACTCGGCGGCGACGTGCACGCTCTACGGCTACCCTGGCGTCTCTCTTGCGGGCGGAACGCCTGTCCGGCAAATCGGCGTCGCCGCGGACGAGAACCAGTCGACCCCGCGCAAGCTCGTCACCCTCAATCCAGGTTCGTCGGCCAGTGCACTCCTCCGCGTCGTGGCAGCGCAGAACTTTCCCCCTGCGCGCTGCCACCTGGTGAAGGCCAAGTACCTGCAGGTCTACCCGCCGAACCAGACCACGCCGATCTACGTCGCGTACTCAGCCGCGGCCTGCTCGAAGCCGGTTCACCTGCTGACCATCGACGTGGTCAAGCCCGGAACGGGCAGCTAAGCCGGCAACATTCCATCCGGCCCGTCCGTGGTTATGGACGACGCCTGCGCCGGAACGGATACTGGCCGCATGCAGCGCAACGTGGCGGCCGTCGGCAGTTCGGTGTTCATGGCCCTGGCGCCCGGTACCATCGCGGGGCTGGTGCCGTGGTGGCTCACTGGATGGCACGGTCACGCCTGGTGGCCGCCGGCCAGAGTCTTCGGAGGCGCGTTCGTCCTCGGCGGCGGCGTAGTGCTGGTGCAGGCCTTTATCAGCTTCGTCGTCGAAGGGCTCGGTACGCCTGCGCCCGTGGCACCGACCGAGCACCTGGTCGTCGGCGGGCTGTATCGCTACGTGCGCAATCCGATGTACCTCGCGGTCGTCGCGGTGATCCTGGGTCAGGCGTTGCTCCTCGGCCGTCTGGTGCTGGTCGTGTACGCCGTGGTGGTCGGCGCGCTGATGTGGGCGTTCGCGACCTGGTACGAGGTTCCGGCGCTCACGCGTCAGTTTGGCGAGGAGTATCAGCGGTACCGGAGCGCGGTCCCTGGGTGGTGGCCGAGGCTCACACCCTGGACGGCCGCCGATCCGCCGTCGACGGGATAACCAATCGCTCGGTGGACTTGCGGACCGTGGCGCCTTGGAGGATGAGATCCACGACCGCGGCGGGGTTGTCCGCCATCGGAACGTGGCCGGAGCGCGGCAGAGACCCGGTCCTGACATCGTCAGGAAGCTGGTCAAGGTGCCGCGACCGGCGCCTGAGCAGCAAGTCACGGGAACCGAACGCGACAGTCACCGGCGCAGCGATGGGCGGTCCGGCCCGATACGGACTGGCGATGGTGGACCGCATCACCGCTTCGAACCCCTCGCCAGTCGCCATCGCCCTGATCGTTGCCCTGGCCAGGCCGGGACTCATCCGGATGGGCCGGCCATGGGTCTGGCCGAGCACGATGGCGCGGCCAAGCGGGTTGCCGACAAGGAGGTAGAGCATGCCGTCGAAATGCCTGCACATCCATCGCGATCCCTGCAGGCTGATCCGGTCATACAGCGGGATCCGGCCGCGCCACAGCCCGGCGGGTGAGAGCAAGGTCACCGAGGCTGGCTCCCGGATCTTGGCAAGCTCGAGCGCCACCCAGCCGCCGAGCGAGTTGCCCGCAAGGTGTGGTCTGGTCAGCCCGAGGTCATCGAGCAAGCCTGCGACTGCCGCAGCGAGCGCGGCAGGGCTGACCTCGGGCCCCTTCCGAGCCGGACCTGCGGCAAAGGTGCCACGGCTCGGCACGATGGGCGGGGAGTCGCCGAACCCCGGCAGGTCAACGGCGATGACGTCGAAGCGCTCGGCAAGAGCCGGGATAACCGGATCCCAGGCGTGCCGCCATGATCCGAGACCGTGCAGCAGCACCATCGGTTCGCCGCTGCCTGTCCTGGTGTAGGCGAGTTCGGGCATGACCTTTCTCCTGTCCGCCGCTTCTGGGCTAGTCACTTGGTGCGAGCGATCCTGCGCAACTTGTCCGGGTTGACGACCAAGTCGATCTCGGTGATGCGGCCGTTGGCCACGGTGAAGCCCATAACTCCGACCACCGCGCGCTCGGCTTCGAAGATGAGACCAGGCGATCCGTTGACCACCCCGCTGTGCGCGACGGCATCGTTCCGCGCCGCGACACCGATGAGCAGCCTGGCAACCTTGTCCGCGCCCGTGACCGGGTGCCGGGCGACACCGGCTACCTGTCCTCCGCCGTCAGATCGCAGGACCACGCCCGGATCGAGCACCGTGACCAGATCCGAGACATTCCCGCTGGTGCAGGCCTGCAGGAACGCCGCGACGGCGCTGGCATGCTGGCGCCTGTCAGGAGTGAAGCGCGGCGCCCCATCGCGCACGTGCGCACGTGCCCTGGCGACGAGCTGGCGGCAGGCCGCCTCGCTCCGGCCGACGATCCCGGCGATGTCCTCATAAGGCACCCCGAGAACGTCGTGGAGAACGAAGGCCGTCCGCTCGGCTGGGCTCAACGCCTCGAGCAGCACGAGCATGGCCATGCTCACTGACTCATCGAGCGTCACGCGGTCCTCGGGTCCGAGAGGCGGCTGAGCGGAACTGCCTGCCGCGGTTACCGCGGGTTCGGGCAGCCACGGCCCGACGTATGCCTCTCGCCTTGCCCTCGCTGAGCCGAGCTGATCGAGGCTGATCCTGGCGACCGTGGTCGTCAGCCATGCGCGAACGTCTCGTAGCGCTCGAACGTCGTTCCTAGCGAAGCGCAGGTATGTTTCCTGGACTGCGTCTTCGGCGTCCGCCATCGTGCCGAGCATGCGGTAAGCGACCGCGATGAGGTGCCCCCGGTGCCGTTCGAACTCCGCTGCCGTCTTGCCCGGATCCACTTCCTGCTCCTGCGCGTTGTCTCCGGCTTTGCGCCGCTGCCATGAGTAGGACGACGCAGCAATGACAGCTGTGACATCAGTTCTGGCACCCGCATGCCCGCTGTACCCGCTGTACCCGCTAAGACTGACACCTGGGTCGGCGACCGGCCCGTGACGGTAGCTCAGGTTAGTCTGAGGGCTCTGCCGTTCGGGAGGTCCGGTGAGCGAGGCGGTTCCCCAGCTCAGGACGAACGCCACAGCGCTGCTCGACTGGCGCCGCCAGGTAGCCGCGATGTACGAGGTGATCAGGGCGCAGTCCGACGTCCTGGCCGCCCACACCTACTGGCAGGACGAGCGCAACAGGCTGCTCGGCAACCATCCTCAGTCACCGATTCCGCCGGAGCACAGGCCCGGATTCCGCGGCGTTCCTGTGGCGGCGTATGACCCGTCGCTCCGATTCGTCGTCCCCATCGACAACGACGTCGCGCCAGCGAGGATCGAGATGGAGTCAGGGACCGATGGCGTGGTGCCATTTGAGCGGGCCGGCGTCGCGCACCTGCCTGGGGTCGGCGACCTGGACGTGTGGTGGCTGGCGAGCTATGGCGGCGGCATTTTCGTGCCGATCAAGGACGCGAGGACGGACGGTGCTACCTATCCGGGTGGCCGCTATCTGCTCGACACCGTCAAGGGCGCAGACCTGGGCGGCAGCAACGGCTCCCTCGTCCTTGACCTCAACTTTGCCTATAACCCGTCGTGCGCTTACGACCCGGAATGGGCGTGCCCGCTGGCGCCGCCAGGCAACACGGTGCGGGTTCCGGTTACCGCAGGAGAGCTGATGCCCGGCTAGCCGCCGCTGCTGCCGCCGCCGCGCCCGCGTCCACTACCGCCGCCACCGCCACCGCCGCCTCGCTCGTCGAACGAGGGGGTAAATCGCGGCTTGCCGCCGGGGCACGTCACCGTGACCGTTACCTCTGAGCTCGCGGACTTGAACTTCACCGAGGCAGATAGCGCAGGCCCGGGACTGGATTCGTCGATGCTGTACCCGCTCGCAGGGATCGAGCTCGTAATCGAAGCTTGGCTACCGCTGCACCGGGCGTAGACCGTATTGCCGAGGAACGCTCGGACGCCCGTCTGCGGAGCCGGGCCTGACGTGCCAGCCTTAGACGGGTGCGGCGACGGCGACTGACTGCCGCTCGGTGCAGTCGTACCGGTCGGGCTTGGTGAGGCAGGCGACGCGGCGAGCGAACGCTGCACGTCGGCTTCGCTGAGCGGCCTGGTGCTTCCGGGACTGAACGTGCCTCCGCCGATCAGCCGTAGTGCCTCGGTGGCGCCGAAGACGGCAGCCGCAAGCGCGGCCGCCAGGACGACCGCCACCAAGGCGACACGCTTGTTCATGCTCCCACTCTGCCTGGTGGCCGGAAGTGCCGTGCTAAGGAACTCTTAACGAGACTGCTAACAAGACCCTTAAGCAGGCTCCGGGCTCATTTGCCTCGGATACCGTGTCGCTATGCCAAAGGTGCTGATCGTCGAGGACGATCCGACGATCCGCACGGCCGTGACCAGGGCACTGACCGGGAAAGGCTACGCGGTGGCGGGCGCGCACACCGCGATGAGCGGATTGCAGCTGGCCGTTTCCGAGCATCCCGATGTTGTCGTACTTGACCTGGGGCTCCCCGATCTGGACGGCCGTGAGGTGCTGCGCATGATCCGCGCGGTCAGCAAGGTGCCGATCATCGTGGCGACGTCACGCGGCACCGAGGAGGACATCGTCAGGTCGCTTGACGCAGGAGCCGACGACTACGTGGTCAAGCCATACGGCGGCGCGCAACTGGACGCGAGAATCCGCGCCGTCCTGCGACGATCGGCCGGCCCGGCCGAGGAACCGGTGATCGAGGTCGGTGGTTTGCAGGTCGACCGCAAGGCGCGCCGGGCAACCCTGGACGGCAGTGACCTCGACCTGACCCCGCGCGAATTCGACCTGCTGCACTATCTGGCGGCGAGGGCGGGCACCGTCGTCACCAAGCAGGAACTGCTGGTCGAGGTCTGGCAGCAGCCGTACGGCGGCGCCGACAAGTCCGTCGACGTGCACTTGTCCTGGCTGCGCCGCAAGCTTGGCGAGTCGGCGACTGAGCCCAGATACCTGCAGACGGTGCACAGGGTCGGCGTCCGGCTAGCCGCTCCCGAGGAGCCGGAGCCAGGCTAATGCGGCGCCACCTATCCCTGCTGGTGTCTGCGGCCATGGCGCTCACGCTGCTTGCCTTCGCCATCCCGCTGGCCATCCTGATCCGCAACATCGCCACCACTCAGGCGACCGCGAGCGCAAACAACGATGTGCGCCAGCTAAGCGCGCTGGTGGCGGCCGATCCACGGCCGGCGAGCGTCCGCGGCAACGTCAAACCGTATACCAACATGACCGTGTTCCTGCCAGGACAAAGTCCTATCGGGCCTGCTAAGCGAACGCCCGCCGTGGAGCTTGCCGAGCGCGGCTCCAGTATCACGGTCGACGACCCTGACGGCCGCCAGATCCTCGTGGCGGTTCGGTACACAGTCAGCGGCCGACCCGAGACCGCTGTCGTCCGCGCTTTCGTCCCTAACAGCGTCCTGACTAAAGGTGTCACCCGATCGTGGCTGATCCTGGCCGTGCTCGGCTTGCTCCTGCTGGCCGTCGGCGTCGTGATCGCCAATCTGCTGGTCGGGACCGTGACCAAACCCATCAGCGAGCTCGCCCGGGTATCGCATCGGCTGGCAGCCGGCGGGCTTGAGGCGCGAGCCAGCCCGGACGGTCCGCCTGAGGTCCGCGAGCTCGCGCACGGCCTCAACCACCTGGCCGGCCGGATCAGGGAACTGATCCATCAGGAGCGCGAATCCATTGCCGACCTGTCGCACCGGCTCAGGACACCGCTGACCGCGCTTCGCCTGGAACTTGAGGGACTGGGCACCTCGGCCGATCCCGACGGCCGGCTCAGCCATCAGGTACAGACGCTCGAGAGTGCGGTGACGTCGCTGATCGAGGACGCCAGGACCCGGGGAAAGACCTCGCATGGCAGCTGTGACGCCGCCGAGGTGACCAGGCAGCGCGCCGAGTTCTGGTCGGTGCTGGCCGACGACCAGGGCAGGCCGATGCGGCTCGATGTTGCGCCAGGCCCGGTGATGGTCGGCGTTGCCGAGCCCGAGCTGGGCGCGTGCCTGGATGCGCTGCTCGGCAACGTCTTCGCGCATACGCCGCAGGGCGCGGGCTTCACGATCGCGCTCCGCCCAGGCGGACGTGGCGGCGCGGTGCTGAGCGTGCACGACGAGGGCCCAGGGTTCGCTCAGTCAGATCCGGTCCGACGCGGCGCCAGCGGCGGCGGGTCGACGGGCCTCGGGCTGGACATCGCCAGGCAGACAGCCGAGGCGTCGGGCGGAACCCTGACGATCAGGCCTGGTCCTGGCGGCTATGTCGTGGTCGATCTGGGCCCGCCTTCAGATGGCGGCTCAGACCTCGCCAAGCCTTAGCGGATCGTTAGGGTCGGCGCAGCGAATCGCTAGCCGCGCTCCGCGCATGCTCCTCGTATCGGCAATCGAGAAGAGGAGACACGCAACAATGCGGAAGAACATCGGCATCGGAATCGGCGCGGCCACGGTAGCCATCGCGCTCGCCACGGGCGCTGGCGCTGCGCTTGCAGCGTCCGGCGGCCAGCAGCAGGCCAGCGGCGCGACCGCTGTCGCTGCGGTGAACAAGCACATCACGAAGGCGCAAGCGGCCAGGATCGCCAAGGCGAAGGTGCCGCACAGCCACGTCATCGAGATCGAGTCTGACGACCTGCACAACCGCCCGGTCTGGAAGGTCAAGCTGGGGACCCCGCACGGCAGGGTCATCGTCGATGTGGACAAGCGGACCGGCAAGGCCACCATCGTGCGCCGTGACTCCGGCGGCCACGACGACGCGGCAGGCGCCACTGCGCTGAGTTCAGCGCGGTCAGGCAGTGACTCGGCTCGCGACGCCCGCGAGGACCGTGGTGACGTTCGCCGCGAGGACCGCAGAGAAGACCGGCGTGATCACGGCCGTCATGACCGCGATGACCGCCGCGGCCAGCACCGGGATGGTCCCACCGACCTGTGACATCGGCCCCGGCCGTGAAGGCGGGCACCGCTATCCCCCGGCGGTGCCCGCCTTTCGCGTTTGCAGACTCCGCTTCAGTTCACGTCTGCAGGCATGCCGAACCGCGGGAACTGGTCCGTTCCGATGATTCTGCCTTCATATCCCAGCCTGCGGAGCATCTCGGCCGTGAGGAACCCGTCCACCCTGGCGATCCGGTCACCGTCAAGCGTCAGCACATCGATCACCGAGGGTACGAAACGCCCCAGTTCAGGGTCGAAGGTGTAGCAGCCGACGGCGATCTGTCCGTTGGCGCCCGTGGTCACATGCCGCCACCGCTCGGGGAAGACATGGTTCTGCAGGAACGCCGTGACGGCGGCGCCGCGGTGATACCAGGTGCGCAACGGTGGCATCGCCCAGACGGCGTCGGCGGTCAGCATCTTTACCAGCACATCCGTGCGCCCTGCCTCGATCGCGTCGGCGTAACGACCGGCGAGCGCCTTGACCCGGTCGTCGCCGATGGACCGCAGCGTCATCTGCTGGCTGCGCGCGGGCAACCTGCTCTGAGCGGCCCTGGCTCGCTGGAGCGCGCTGTTCACCGCGGGTTCTGAGGTGCTGAGCAGGCCGGCGATCTCTCTCGCCGAGAACCCGGCGACCTCGCGCAAAATCAGCGCAGCACGCTGCAGCGGCGGCAGGTGCTGGAGCGCTACGACGAACGCCAGCTCCAGGCTCTCCCGCTGCTCATAACGCGCTTCGGGCGATGGCTCGATGTCGGTCAGCGCCTGGTCGGGAAAGGGCTCAATCCAGACCGGGCCGGTCAGCATGTCCCCGGGAACGGTGCCGCGAACTGCTGCCGGTGCATGCGCGGCCGACAGCTCGCGCCTGTCCCGGCGCTTGGCGATGTCCAGGGCGGTATTGGTGACGATCGCGTACAGCCAGGACCGGACAGAGCTGCGGCCCGCGAAACCCTGCATCGCGCGCCAGGCGCGCAGGTACGCGTCCTGAACGGCGTCTTCAGCGTCCTGAAAGGAGCCCAGCATCCGGTAGCTGTGCGCAGTGAGCTCGCTGCGGTGCACTTCGACCAGATCAGCAAACGCGCTCTCGTCGCCCTTGCAGGCCAGTTCAACCAAGGCGCGCTCGCGCTCACGGGAGCGGCTCTGCACAGTCACCGTCACAAGGCTAGCGCCCCGGTTCGGCCGGCTCGAAGGCTGCGGCCAGGTTCCCGGCTACCGTTTCCCGCGGCGAAACAGGACTCGTCAGAAACTGTGCTTCGTGTAGCTAAACGGGCTCCCCTTAGCGAATGCCAGGACCCGGGTCGGCGCGACCTCGAACACCGGGATCCTGCCATCCACACCTGGGTGCTTGAAGCTGCCGTCCTGCACCTGATACTGCCAGCGCCCGTCCCATCTGCGCGTCCACGCGTCGGCGAGCTGCCGGAGGAGGGCATTGTCAGTCACGACGACGGCGTCACCCTCTACGACGACATCAAGGCCCGAGTCCCAGTTATTGCACCCGGTTGTGAGCGTGACGTGAGAGTTGTCACGCAGGTTGACGGCCTTCTGCTCGGTGTCGCCGGTGCAGAAGTACAGCGCCTCGCCGTGCCACACGGCCACCAGCGGCGTGGTGTGCGGCCGCCCGTCCCGGCGGACGGTGGTGAGCCACCATATCTCGGCTGAGTCCAGCACCAAGCGGGTCTCGTCCCACCTGGTGGCGGCCGCGTTCTCGTCACTGAATCGTTGGTCCAGCGTGGTCACTGGCGTGCTCATTGGTTAGCCCTTGGCGATCATGACCTCGGTGGCCTTGATCACCACCGAGACCTGGTCGCCAGCTTGAAGGTTCAGATGCTCGCGGGACGAGTCGGTGATCGCGGCCGTTACCGTGCCCGCGTCGACGTTAACCGTGATCTCCGCCATTACGGCACCGGACTTGACGTCCTGGACAGTGCCATTCAGCTGATTGCGTGCACTGAGTTGCATCGCGGTCTCCCTGTTCGTCTTCGGTGGATTGCTCAGCCGAACCATTCTGCGACTGACCCGCCGAACGGCCGACGGCGGAGTCGGCCTACCCGCGCTGCATTGCTGTAACACGTTGCCCGTCGGCGTCGGCGGCATTGCCGTCCGGGAGCGGCGGCATGTCCCAGCCGCGGGCCAGCGAGGACGGCCTGGTGAGGGTGGCACCGGAGAAGTACTCAGTGAACTTCATGAACAGGGGATTCCAACGCAGCGGGTCGATGTAGTTCGGGTGATTGGCCATCAAGAGTTCCTCGTCGACGTGCGTGTGCAGCACCGCGACCTCGAGCGCGCGCAGGCCCGAGTCTGGCCCGTCAATGTCGTGCATGGCCTGCACCCGGCCCACCATCTGGATCGGGCTCTCTTCAACGGCAGCTGGCATGCATGCGCCGACCGGAGCCGGGGTCAGGCCCGCGGCGCTGAACTTGTCAGCCTCGTAGCTGTAACCGCGAGCGAGCTTGTAGTCCGGCACGTCAGGACGTCCGGTGAGCAGCGCAAGCCGGTCGATCGCGTCGACCATGGCCTGATCCACCAGGTTCAGCACGCACATCGGACGTTCCTGCAGGTTGCGCACCGTCTGCGAGTTAACGCTGAGCCCGAGCATCGCGGTCTTCCCTACCCACCATGCCGAGGACATTGGCGCCACGTTGGTTGACCCGTCGCTGTTCAGCGAGCTGACGAGCACCACGGGCGTGCCGAAGTAGAGCATCTTGGGGTTGAGTTCGCGCTTCACGTTTCCTCCGTGCACTGGGGGCGGCGGCCTTTCTACTTCGCTAACGCGTAGCCGCCTTGGCGCGTGAGGTCCGGTTCAGTGTCAGGCTGCCGCGTTGTGCTCGAGGTCGAGGAGCACGCGCTTGATCTCAGGTCCGCCGACGTAAGAGCCAGGAGAACCGTCCCCGAGCACGACCCGGTGGCAAGGGATCACCAGCGGCACAGGGTTGGTGGCGCATGCCGTGCCCACCGCCCGTGCCGCGCGCGGATGACCGACCTCGGCGGCGAGCTCGCCGTAGCTGACCGTTCTGCCGTAGCCGACATCTGGCAGGTGCTCAAGGACGGCCCGGCGGAACCCGCTGGCCAGCTGCAGGTCGACAGCGAGGTCGAAGCCGTGCCGCCGCCTGCTGAAGTAGTCGTCGAACTGCCGCGCTACTGCATCGAGCTTTGCGGGAGCGAACAAGACTCGCGGGCTGACCCGCTGCGCGAGCGCGTTCAGGACCTCGTCGTGGCCCTGCCCCGGATATGCCACGCGGATCAGGCCGAGCGGGGTCGCGGCGATCAGCAGCTGACCGACCGGCGTATCCACTGTCCGGTAGGCGATATCGAGCAGGTTCTGCTCCTGAGCACGGCTGGCGACGATCGCGCGCAGCCGCATCATGGACGCGTCTGCCCCGACGGTCGCCTCGTCTGATGTGCCCGCGAGAAGGCGTTCGAGGTCGTTCATGTCATCTCCTTGATCGGCAGGTTTGGTTCCCCTGAACCGGACGCGGGCGGATATGACCGCCGCAGAGCCTTGATGCCGTCGGCTGCGTTTCTGCGCGCTGCGGCCTCGCTGGTGCCCATGATCGCTGCGACCTCCGCATACGCCAGATCTGCGACGTAGTGGTAGGCCACCGCGTGACGTTGCTTAGTGGGCAGCTCCCGCACGGCCTTCCAGAGCGGCTCGTCGGGCAGCGACGGCTCCGCGCTGCCGGGGCGCTCGGGTACGTCCTGCACGGGCACGGCATGCCGCGCTTTCCGGCGAAGTATGTCCACGGCCTTGCGGTGCGCGATCGTGACCAGCCACGCCTTGACGTCGCTGTCCGGCCGGAGCCGGGGGTACGCCTCGAGCGCGGCCAGGAATGCATCGGCGGCGGCATCCTCCGCGTCATGCACGGGCAGCAGCGCCCGGCACACCCGCAGGACGACCTGGCCGTGGTCGGTCACCACTCGGTCAAACGGTGGAAGCCTCACAACCGACTAACGTGCCACAACCGCAGTCCGTGAGGTCCCCTCACTCGTAGGTCAGCAACGGCGCCACCGGCCGGCGGGCCAGCAGCCGAGCGGGCACGCTCACGATGGCAGCGAATGCGACCGGGACCGTCACCGCGAGCAGGACAAGCGACAAGCCGGAGACAGACACCCGCGGCAGGTCGCCGCCCGCCATCAGGCTCCACAGGCCAAGACCGAGCGGTATGCCGCCGATGAGGGCGAACACGCACGCTCCGAGCTGGGACACGATCAGCACCGTCATCGTCTGCCGCGGCGTGGCGCCGATTGCGCGCATCGCGGCCTGGTTGCGGGCACTGTCGCGGGCAGCGAAGGTCGCGACGATGAAGGCGTTGATCGTCCCGAGCACCAGCAGCAGTCCCGCGGTACCGAGGACGATCACCCGGACCTGGCCGTAGAGGGCGTCCACGCCAGCTCCGCTCAGCGGCTGGGCGGCCCCTGTCCGCTCGGCGCTGAGCAGGCTGAGGCTGGCGTGCAGACCGAGCCCGACGACGATCATCGCGACGCCGAGCATGAGTCCGGCCGCATTCGTCAGCAACTGGCCGGGGCGGCGCGACGCCGACCGCAGGCCGAGCATCGCCGTGAGCGGTGCCCCGGCTCGCGCGGAGAGCCGCCCTGCCCAGCCAGCTCGTTTTGGTGGCCTAGCCCCGCTCGCGAGCGAGCGGAGCGTGCTGTACCGGATCCCGCGCAGCGCGGGCCGGACTGTGGCCAGCAAGACGACCGCGAGCGCGACCGCGGCCACGATTCCGGCCCGGTTCCACGAGAACGGTGCAAGCTCCGGCGCTCCGAGTATGGTCAGCGACGTGCCCGCCAGAGACGGCGCGATCAGGCGGCCCGCGCTCAGGCCGATCACGGTGGCGAGCGTGGCCAGGCCGAGGTGCTCGAGCAGCAGCACAAGGAGTACTTGCCCTGGCGTCACGCCGACGGCCTTGAGCGTGCCGACCTGGCGTGTCTGAGCCGCCATCCGGCCGGTAATGAGGACGGCGGCGGTGGCGATGGTGAGGATGGCGATCAGGATCCCCGCGCTGAACACCGTCCCGATCAGAATGTCGAGATCGGAGTGTGAGTCGGCCCTTTGGGCCTCCCACGTCTCAGTGAACATCGTCGACGTCGGCGTGTCCTTGTTGAGAGCGCTATACGCAGCCGCGACAGCGGGAGCCTGCGCCGGATTGGCCAGCCTTACCTCCATCTCGAAGCCGTCCCTGGTCATGCCGAGGCTGTGCATCACCCGGGCGGTCTGCGGGGTGACCCACACGAGCGTGGGACGCGTGAGCGGGAAGCGGCCCTGGCTCACGGTCATCGCCACGCCGCGGACAGTGAATCGGTGCCGTTGAATCAGAACGGCGTCGCCCGGCCGGACGTGCATTGTGTGCGCGAGCCCGTCCTCTAGAACTATGCCTTCGCCGCTGCCGAGCCACTGACCAGAGGTGATGAGCGGCTGGTCAACGCGCGAGTTGCCGGGCCTGCGAACCTGTGCGCTGAGATCCACAGTCTGGCTCCCGATGTCCAGCCTGCCATCTAGCACCGTCCATGGGCCGCCGACGGCCACCACGCGCGGATCCCTGGCGAACGACATCGCCTCGCTCCGGGAGCGGCTGAAATTCACCTCTTTGCGCGGACCGCCGAAGGCGTAGTAATCCACCTGCACGTGGAACCCGTGAGTCCTCGTCCACACCTGGTCCCATGGACGGTCGGCGCTGCCGTACAGCCACATCCCGACCGCGAGCGTGCCGGTGGCGATCGTCAGCGTGAGCAGGAGCAGCGCGGCCTGACCTGGGCGGCGCTGCAGGTTCCGCAAGGCTAGGCGGACCGCTATCCGCAGCGAGCGCATCAGCGTTCACCGCCGAGATCGACAAGGTCCGCCAGCAGGCCATGGGCGGAAGCGCCGTCGCCAAGCCTTGTCTGCGAGACGATCTCGCCGTCGCGCATGGTGAGCAGGCGATCCGCCGCGCTCGCGACCCTGGCGTCATGCGTGACGACCAGGACGGAACGGCGGGTGTCCCTCAGCTCGGCGAGCAGCTTGAGTATCTGCCCGGTAGCGCGGCTGTCCAAGTTGCCGGTCGGTTCGTCAGCCAGCACCAGCGAAGGTTCGTTGATCAGCGCGCGTGCCACCGCCACCCGCTGTTTTTCGCCACCGGACAGTCCGTCGGGAAGATGGCCAGCCCGCTCCGCCACGCCGAGCGACTCGAGCAGATCCATCGCGCGACGGCGACTGCGCCGCCGGCGCTCGCCGAGCAGCAGCGCTGGCAGCTCGACGTTCTCGACCGCATTGAGCTCATCGACCAGATGAAACGCCTGGAAAACAAAGCCGACGTGGCGGCGCCGGAATACGGCCCACGCCGACTCCGACAAGTCATCAACCCGTTCTCCCGCCAGGCACAAGAGCCCCGAGTCGGGCCGATCGAGTCCGCCGAGCAAGTGCAGCAGCGTGGATTTGCCGCAGCCGCTCGGCCCCATCACGGAGACGAATTCTCCCGCGTCGATGTCCAGGTCAACGCCGTCCACTGCCCGTACGGCGGTGGTCTCGGCCGGATAGGTCTTCGTCAGCTCGCGTGCCTCGACGATGGCGCTCATCTCGTCTTCCTCTCGGCCAGCCAGTTCTCGCACGTCTCGAGCCAGCGGATATCCGCCTGGAGCCGGAGCGCGGCGCCTTCGAGCAGCAGCACGCCTTCACTGGCCGGATCCTCGCCGCGCGCGACGTCCTGCAGCTCGCGCAGGCGTCTTAGCAGTTCAAGCCGTTGCGCATCCACGAGCGCTACTGGGTCCGCCAGCCCGGTAAGCGCGGCGGCGACGAGCTTGAGGTGGAACTCCACCGGCGCGACCTTGGTCCAGGAAAGGTCTGACAGCCACTCGCGGACGCGCTCGCCGCCGGCCGGGGTGAGCGTATAGACCCTCTTGTCCGGGCGTCCGGACTGCTCGACGTCTTCGGGACGGACCAGTCCGGCCCGCTCAAGCCGCGAAAGCGTGACGTAGACCTGACCGGGATTCATGGCCTCCCTGGCCGGACCGAGGGCCTGCATCAGCCTGACGTGGAGCTCGTATCCGTGGGCCGGTTCCTTCGCCAGGAGGGCCAGGATTGCTTCTCTCATCGTGAACGCCTTGCGATCGGGGAAGTAACCGCAATGTATAACGGTTATCTATGGCCGTCAACGGCGCCGCAGCCATCTGAATCCCGCCGATCGCCATCTACGAGGCCCTCAGCGGCGCGCTCTGTCCCATGTGCTGCTGCACACGTGGTCTGGCATGATTTGCACGCGGGAAGGGGATCCTTGCCGGATGTTTCCCGTGAAACTGAGGCTGGCCAGCACCCCCGAGGAGACCCGTCGTGCCAGTAATCGTCGTGACCAGGCTGCGGCTGAAGGATCCTGCGCTCCTGGATGAATTCTTGGTCGACGCGGTCGCAGTGCTCGAGCAGGCGCAAAAGTCGAATGGCAATCTTGGTGCCAACGCCCTGGGCGATGCGAATAACGCATGGTGGAGCGTGACTTCCTGGCAGACCAAGGAAGAGATGCGAGCCTTTGTCGCCAGCGAGCCGCATCGGACGATCATGACGAGGCTCGACCACTATTGTGCTGAGGCGACCTTCGTCGCCTGGGAACAGCCGCACGCGGATCTTCCTGACTGGCAGACGAGCTACCAGCGTCTTGTCGCCGACGGTCAGGTCGCCGAGCTGACCAGCCCGTCCCCCGCGAACCAGACCCGGGCGTTCCCAGCTCCCGTCGAGACGAGCTAACCGTGCAGATCAGCGGATCGGTCGCACTCGTCACCGGTGCGGGCCGGCGGTCGCGGTTCATCAAGGCATCACTGTCGCGCGATCACGAGCTGATCTACCCGCCGATCGAGGAGTTCTGGACCGCCGCAGTGACCGGCACAAGCTAGCTAGCTTCCCGTCTTCAGCTATCGCGCCCGAACGCCGGCCAATCCGGTCGGCTGCTGAGTTGCCGCGCGGAGCCGTAGGATTTTGGCAAGAGCCAAATGCGGATGAATGGTCGTCAGCCTGTGCCCGAAGCCAATCAGATGACTAACTGGTCATTTGATCATGTCGCCGAGATGCGAGCAGCGCTTAGCGCCATTGTGAACGATCCTGCGTATGGTTCGACCGCGCTGTCGAACGTGCGGATCATGTCCGAAGTCCTCCCCGGCCTCCTTCGAGGAGCTCGGCTCGAGCGGTCAATGCTTGTCACGGCGGCCAGGGAGAATCTGGCCAGCACCATGCTCGACCATGTGTCCGGCGGGATGGATCCAGGTCTCGCGGTCCGGATTAGCGCGCATTTTCTCGCCAGGATCTCGCCGGTGCCCCTCGCGGCGTGCTACCGGGTCGCGGCGGAACTCGCGCTAGCGCTCGGGCTGATATCGGCCGAAGAGGCCGATCAGCTCGCCTCGGGAGCGCTTGACGAGTTCGCGTCAAGGGATGCCGAGATCATCGTCGGCCCTGCCGAGGGGTCAGTCGATGACGCGCCGGCGCCTCCTGCTCAGCCCGGCAAGGCCGGTCCGTCTCAGCCGCCACCTCCCGACAAGGAAGAGACGATGGCGCCGCCATCGTGGGCCGCGCCGCCCCCTGCTGGCCCGCCGCCCAGCCCGCCGGCCTACGGCCAGCCCTTTCCAGCTCAGCCGGTGCAGATACTCGACCAAAGTCCGGCGCATAACCAGCCGACGCAGCTAGCCCCGCTGGCGGGCGAATGGATCAGCCATGTAGTCAGGGACACGGTTCACCCGGGATTGCTGGCATTCAATCCACCATCGGAGATGCATCAGGGCCATTCCGAGCGCGTTGAGGTCGGAATCGCGCGGTCGCCTGAACTGCGAGACGCGCTCACGGCGGGCTTTCGCGGGCGCGGGCTTCCTGAGGTGGTGCACGTCGACGCGTCGCCGCAAATGGGAGTCGAGCTCAGAGGATCATCGTTCGCGATCGAAGCTCTCAGCGCGGCCGAGCAGCTGGTCGTCCCGCTCGCGAGGTGGGAGTTCGACGTGACACCGCTGCGATCAGGCAGCCAGACGCTGACCTTGTGCGTCACCATCCGCATCGAGTCGCCATATGTCAGCGGCGGGCGGATCGCGATTCCAGTATTCGAGCGCGACATCCGTATCAAAGTCGACGTCGTCTACGGAGCGAGGCGTTTCGTGGCGAACAACTGGCAGTGGCTGGTCGGCACCGCTGTCGGTCTCGGCGGAGGGATCGCCGCCTGGATCTCGCTCGTGCACTGAACGGCCGATCGGGTCCACTGCACGCGACGAGCCGGCTGCCCCTATGGTGACGTCGTGATCACGAGCGTGCTCGGAGCCCCAGGGTCGGGCAAAACCGCGGTGCGCGGGCCGTTGGCGGCACGCCTGCCGACGTGCGCGGTGGTCGACTGGGATGCGTTCATGGAGCCGGCGGGTGCACTGGCCGGATGCATCGTCCGGGAGAACCCGCCAACCTGGCCTGCTTACCGGCAACTCGTGCGCACGGTCCTTGATGTGCTGCCAATGCCTATCGTGCTCTTGGGCGTTTGCACGCCCGCCGAGCTACCTGGCTGGCCGATCGACGTGTGGGTAGTCCTCGACTGCTCGGATGAGGAACGGACCAGGCGCCTCGGGCAGCGAGCAGATACCAGCACCGTTCGCGAGGCTATCCGGGACGCGCGCGAATACCGGTCGCTCGGGCTTCCGGTGGTTGACTCGACCGGCCGGACGCCTGAAGAAGTGGCCGACGATCTGGTCCGCTTCGTGCGCTTCTGAGCCGTTGCGCTAGTCCGGGAGTATGGCCAGCTGCAGGTGCTGCAGCTTGTCTTGATCGGCGATGATGTCCATGGCGGTGATCCTGCCCTCGGTATTGACTGCCAGCTTCACCACGATCTGCAAATGACCGGCTGGAGCGAACACGATGCCAACGGTGCCGTCGATAAGGGCAAGCTGGGAGTGCTGGGCGCGACTTGCGGAAGCTACCGCGCCGGCGGAGACGAGCTTGACGCCCTGCCGCTCGACGGCGCGACCCGATGGTGATGCACCGGCGTCAGCCCGGAGGGTCACGTCTGGGTCGAGGAGCGCGATAAGCGCAGAGAGATCGCCGCCGCGGGCAGCGGCCAGGAATGCCGTGGCTACCTCCCGCTGCCGGGCGAAATCAGCGGAGTCGTGATCGCTCGATCCGCCGCGTACCCGGCGGCGCGCCCTGCTGGCCAGCTGGCGCGTTGCTTCAGGAGTCCGGTCCAGCACCGCCGCTACCTCGGTGAACGGCATCGCAAACAGGTCATGCAGCACGAACGCCAGCCGTTCTGGTGGCGTCAGCGTGTCGAGCACGACAAGCAGGGCGAGGCCGACCGAGTCGGCGAGTACGGCCTCGTCCTCGGGATCACCGGCTGGCATCGACGGGCCGGTTCCCGGCGGTCCAACGGGCGCACCGGATAGCGCGGCAAGGTCCTCTGGGCCCGCCCATGAGTCACCGACCGGCTGCTCGTGCCGGCGGGAGCGGAGCATGTTGAGCGATACCCGGGCGACCACAGTCGTCAGCCAGCCACCAAGATTGTTCACGTCGCTGGTGTCGGCGCCGGTCAGTCGCAGCCACGTGTCCTGAACCGCATCGTCAGCATCTGTTACCGAGCCGAGCAGCCGGTATGCGACTGCACGCAGGTGATCGCGATGCTGCTCGAAAGCGGCTGCGAGCCACTCGTTGTCGGCCATCTGTCACATTCCTTCGTTGCCAGGTGTCACCACACTGACACCCGGTGCCCAGCAGATGTGACAAGGAGCGTCCTGCGGGCACGGGGGTTCTGTGGAGAGGAAGGCCTTGCAGACACGGGCTTCATTCCGCCGGACCGCTGTGACCGGCAGGTATGGGGCCAGTGAGGAGGAGAAATGACGTCACCCATCCTGGTCACAGGCGGGACGGGCACCCTCGGTCGCCAGGTAGTTACCCGGCTGCGCGACGCTGGCCACGAAGTTCGCGTGCTCAGCCGGCATGCGCAACAGCCGTCCGACCGCGTCGAATATGTGACCGGAGACCTATTGCAGAACGTCGGCATCGAGCCGGCGGTGAACGGTGCCCGGGTGATCGTGCACTGCGCAGGCAGTCAGAAAGGCGACGACCTGGCGACCGCGAACCTCGTCAAGGCCGCATCCCGGGCCGGACAGCCGCATCTGGTGTACGTCTCAGTAGTCGGTGCCGATCGTATTCCGGTCGTCAGCGGTATCGATCGCATGATGTTCAGCTATTTCGCCATGAAGCGTGCCGCGGAGCTCGTGGTCTCAGGCTCGGGCCTGCCATGGACAACGCTGCGAGCTACCCAGTTCTACGACCTGGTCTTGAAGGTCGCCGACTCCATGGCCAAGATGCCGGCGATACCGATGCCGAAGGGCCTTCAGTTCCAGCCGGTCGACTCGGGCGAAGTAGCAGATCGCCTGGTGGAGCTCGCCCTCGGCAACCCAGCGGGTCTCGTGCCCGATATGGCCGGGCCACGGATCTACCAGGGCGCCGACATGATGCGCGAGTACCTGGCGGCGCGGCACTTGAGCAAGCCGATCCTGTCGGTCCCCATCCCGGGGCAGGCCGCAGGCGCAATCAAGGCGGGCGCGGCGATTGACGCTGCCCGTGCAGTGGGCCACCGCACCTGGGAAGACTTCCTGGCCGACCGCGTGCTCAGCTCAGCCTGAGCGCAGCAGCCAAAACCTGTGGCTTGCGCCGCGCATGGAGCGGCACCATGTCTGGCTATGGCGCTGGTCTATCTGGTGCAACATGCGGAGAAGGAGGCCACCCCGGGCGATCCAGGGCTGACCCCTATCGGCCAGGACCAGGCCCTGAGCGTGGCCCGATGGATCAAGACCCGAGACGTGCACCGCCTGTTCAGCAGCCCCTTGCGGCGAGCGCGGGAAACGGCCGAGGCGATCGCCGTAGAGCTAGGCCTGGCAATCACGCTCGACCCGAGGCTGCGCGAACGCGTGAACTGGGATGGCACATCTGCGTTCGAGACCTTCCTGTGCGACTGGCGTGAGTCAGTCAGGGACAGGGACTTCATTCCGCCACGCGGCGACTCGTCCAGGCAGGCCGGCGAGCGGATGCGGGCGTTCCTCGAGGACATCTCGGCGCGGCACGGGACAGTTGTGGCCGTGACGCACGGAGGCGTCACGACAGACTTGCTGCGCACCCTGCTAGGCGACCACAAGCTGTCCCGACGGCTGCTGCACGACGGCGTGCCGCCGTGCGCAGTGACGACAGTCACCGATATGAAGATCACCGAGATCGCTTCGGTGGCTCACCTGCGCTCACAGTGACCGGCAACGCCAAGGCGCCGGGTATCGATGGCGCATTCATTGCGGGATCAGGTGATGGCTGTCGCATCGATACAGGTCGCGGGGGCTGCGGCAAACGTCCGGCGTCAGGGCTGTCCGGGGCGGGTGCCGTCAAGGATGCGGTTAATGGCGTCGGCTATTTCCGCTGGGCGTTCCTGATTGGCGGCATGGCTGGTGTCGGGGAGAATGATGTGTTCGCCGCGCGGAACGGACGCCGCGACCTCAGCGTGGAAACTGGTGTACCTCTCGCGCTGCGGCTTTGGCGTGCCGGTGGTCGCGCTGAAGATCACCACCGGGACGTCAGGCAGTGAGTGAGTCTCCCGAATCTCCTGGATCCGCGGCAGCGAGTCGATCACGAGCAGGTTCTCCTCGAGAACCATGCGCACCTGCGACTCCTTCGCGTAGGACGCGATATAGGCATCGAGTGCCCGCGCCTGCAACGCAGGATCATCGGACAGCAGTCTGGCGAAGTCACCGAATACAGAGCGGATCGTGGTCGGCAGCTCGCCTTTGGCGTGCTGCTGAATGACGGCTTTACCCATCGCAACCCCGGCCTGGAGCTCCTCCAGCGGCGAGCTAGCAAGGTACCTCTCGTCCGCAGGGTCAACGAGGACCAGGCCAGTGACCAGGTCGGGCCGATGCCATGCGACCAGTTGCGCGAGCAAGCCACCCCAGCTATGGCCAACTAGGACGCACCGCCCGTCGCCGCACGCCTCCAGCAACGATGTGAGGTCTTCAACCTGGCCGTCCAGGGTCAACGGTGACATCGGCTCACTGGACCCGATGCCGGCTCGGTCGTAGGCTACGGCCCGCGCCTTCGAAGAGATGAGCGGCATGACGCTGGCCCATGCCAACATCCCGGGTTCGCCAAGCGCAGCGTCGAGCACCACCACAGGCTGACCCGATCCTGCCTCGGCCCAGCGCAGCACGCGGCCGCCCCTCGGCAGCTCGCCACGCCGCACACCGCGACCCGTGAGCTCGACAAGCAACTGAATTACAAGCTCATTCACCGTTACCCGCGCACCGTTCCTGGAGGTCGGCGATAACGCTAATCACGCTGGATCAGCTGGTAGCCGCCAGTTGCGCCGACAGTTCGGTCGCGAGCTTATCTATGGCCGCGTCCTCGACCTGTGGAAGGTCCATCGCGCCGAGGAGACCGAACACTCGCGGGCCGCGAAGTTCGAGGGCAAGATCGGCAGGCCGGGGCACGATATGGAAATGGACGTGGGCGAAACCCTCAGCCTCAGCGAATTGCGCAACATAGGTCTTCATGCAGTTCGTCACCGTGTGCAGTGCCCGCGACAGGCGCACCTGCCACGTCCCGAGCGACGCGGCCTCAGCGTCAGTTAGCTCAGCGATCGTCGTGACATGCCTGCGAGGCAGGAGCACGAGCCAGCCGGGCAGCGAGGAGTCGAAGGCATGCGCGACCCGCCAGTATTCGTCGACGGCGATGCGCTCCCTCGGGCGAAGCCGCTCGATGTCGGCGTTGCCCTGGCAGCTGTAGCAGTCCGTGTCCGGTGTCATGTCTCTAGGCTAGGCACATGAGCTGGGACGAAGGCTTTGCCGATCGCACGTCGCCGTGAAGCTTGACGGTCAGCCGCGGGAGGCTCCGGTTCCCCACACGACCCGCTACGCGCTCGGCGACAACCGGATCGATCTCGTCCTCAACGACGGAGCCAGGACTTCACTCTGGTGGGCGACGAAGAATGAATGGCTCGGGCTGATCGATGTCGCCGGCCTGACCGTCGAGGCACTTTATGGCGGATTCGCCGGCGAGCCGTTCGGCGACGATAGCCCTGAGTACGTTTTCGTCACCCGTCGATAGGTCCTGACCTGTCCGCCTCGGTAGCGGCGGCAATGTACTCGGACAGGCGGTGGACGAGATCCCGGATCTCTGCGATGCCGCCTCGTGGTGCGTCGGGCCACTCACTCAGGCGGGTCCACCAGTACTCGCGTGGCGTGCCGGGATACTTCGCCATCAGGTGAATGTGCAAATGCGGAACCGCGTCTCCGATCACGGCGGAGTACACGTGCTCGGCACCGGCGACCTGCCGGAGAGCCCGGCTTGCAAGCCTGCACCACGAGCCCGCTAAGCGCGCTTCAGCCTCGGTCAGATCCGCGAAGCCAGGCGCGTGCCGTTTCGGCTCGACGAAGAGATGACCGAGGTACGCAGTCGTCCCGTCGCGCCCCATGACATCGGACGTCACGATATGCGAAACCATGATCAATTCGTCTTCGGCAACCGGGCCGCCGGGCATCAGCGCTCCCCGATCGCGATGCTTCCTGCATACAAAGCAATCCGCAGCGTCTTGGGCCGCCGTCATGTGCGCAATCTATCTGGCAGGCTTTTCGGATGACCATGCGACGGGGCTGGGAGTCTGAGGCCGACAACTGGCGGCATTTCACCCGCCCAGGCGTTGATCGTTCACATGAGAACGTCAATCTGCCGGTCCTGCTCGAGATGCTGCCGCCGCCGGGAACACGCACTCTTGACCTGGCCTGTGGCGAGGGGCGAGTGAGCCGGCTGCTGAAATCGCGTCATCATCAGGTCGTTGGAGCCGACGCGTCCCCCACGATGGTGAGATTCGCCGCCGACAGCCCGGGCGCAGCGCCGGTCGTTCTCGCTGATGCCACCGTATTGCCCTTCGCCGACAATGCATTCGACCTCGTCGTCGCCTATATGTGCCTGCACGACATCGATGACATGCCACGTGCCGTCAGCGAGTTGGCAAGAGTGCTCGCTCCCGGAGGCCGCACCTGCGTG
Source organism: Streptosporangiaceae bacterium (assembly GCA_035276345.1). Classification (GTDB taxonomy): domain Bacteria; phylum Actinomycetota; class Actinomycetes; order Streptosporangiales; family Streptosporangiaceae; genus Chersky-822. The sequence goes on from DATELR010000399.1 coordinate 21,915, forward strand.
GCAATCCCGCATCCGATCAACACAGCTGGATCGTTCGAGAACCGCGATGAGCAATCGGCATTCGTAATTGACGGCTCTTATCTGGACGCGTCCCCGCTGAGAGACGTCGTCGATCGCGACGGAGTTCGGCTGACGTTCCATAGCGAGCATCGCCCGATGGAGGCCTACTTCCACGCACTGGCTGAGGCCGGCTTGCTGACGGAGACGATCAGCGAGGTGAGGCCATCAGACCAGGTGGTCAGCGAGCACCCAAGCGACCGGCGGTGGCAGCGAATCCCCCTGTTCTTGCACCTGCGCGCGCTCAAGCCGATGTGAAGAGCCGAAGCGGAGGCATCATTCCGGTTGTGCTAGCCTCGCTCCTCGTACCGGAACACAGATTCCGCTTCAAGGAGGTCATTGGTGGCTGACAGCAGCATGCGCTCGCACCCACCGGTCACGTTCGCCGTACTGGCGCTCGGTGTGGGGGCGTTCGCGCTCTTGCAGTCGCTAGTGGTTCCGGTGCTCACGACCGTTCAGCATCAGCTGCACACCAGCCAGAACACCGTTACATGGGTGCTGACCGCGTACCTGTTGTCGGCGTCGATCATGACGCCGATCCTGGGCCGGGTCGGCGATATGACCGGCAAGAAGCGCGTGTTCGTGGCGACGCTGGCCGCACTCGCTGTCGGCTCGCTGCTGGCTGCGGTTGCACCGTCAATCGGCGTCATGATCGCAGCGCGAGTCATCCAGGGATTCGCCGGCGGCATGCTCCCTGTCGCCTTCGGAATCATCCGCGATGAGTTTCCGGCAGAGAAGGTGGCTGGCGCGGTAGGCGCGATCGCGGCGCTGACAGCGGTGGGGGCGGGCCTCGGCATCGTGCTGGCGGGTCCGATTGTTGATGCTCTCGACTACCACTGGCTCTTCTGGCTGCCGTTGATCCTCACCGTGGCCGCGGCGATATCGGCGATCCTGTTCGTGCCGGAATCCCCGGTCAAGACGCCAGGCCGGATCAGCTGGCTCCCCGCGGTCTTGCTGTCGGGCTGGCTGGTCGCGTTGCTCGTCGGCTTGAGCGAGGCGCCGACGTGGGGATGGAGCTCCGCTCGCGTGCTCGGGCTGCTCGCTGTAGCAGTGGTGCTGGCCGCGGCGTGGTTGATGGCCGAACTCCGCGCGGCCACGCCGCTGATCGACATGAAGATGATGCGGCGGACGGCGGTCTGGACGAACAACCTGGTGGCGTTGCTCATCGGCGTGGGGATGTACGCGACCTTCGCGTTCTTGCCCGAGTTCGTGCAGACGCCGTCTGTAGCGGGCTACGGCTTCGGCGCCAGCATCACCCGGTCCGGGCTCATGCTGCTGCCATCGGCGATCACCATGTTCATCGTGGGGATCTTCGCCGGCCGGCTCAGCCACAAGCTCGGCGGCAAGACGCTGGTCATCGGCGGCTGCCTCATCGGCGGCGCCGCGATGTCCATCCTCGCCTTCGCGCACCAGCACGAGTGGCAGATCTACTTGTCTAACGCCCTCATGGGAATCGGTTTCGGCCTGGTGTTCTCGGCAATGTCGGCACTGATCGTCGCCGCGGTCCCGCCTTCGCAAACGGGTGTTGCGAGCGGCATGAACGCGAACATCCGCACGATCGGCGGAAGCATCGGCTCGGCGGTGATGGCCAGCATCGTGACGTCGCAGCTGGCCCCCTCTGGCCTGCCGAAGGAGGCCGGTTACACGACGGGATTCGCCGTGATGACATGCGGTCTGCTGCTCGCGGCTCTGGCGGGCCTGCTGATGCCGTCCGCAAAGCGCATGCGGCAGGCAGCCCAGGAGCCGGAGCACGCCGAGCTCGCAATGATGGCTGCAGGCACCGTCGTGGGCGATCAGTCAGAGTGACGGCAATGAGCGACCCGGCCGCGCAGACCAAGGCAATTTCGGGGCAGAACCAGACCCGCGAGCGCCGGCCTCAGCAGGCTGCAATCAGGCCGCCCGCTCGAGCCCTGCGGCGCGATGCCGTCCGCAACTACGAGCGCATCCTCGAAGGCGCAAGAGAGGTCTTCGGGGAGTCCGGCGCTGATGCGTGCATCGAGGAAATCGCGGGTCGCGCAGGCGTAGGCGTCGGCACCGTATACCGGCGGTTCGCCAGCAAAGACGCGCTCATCGACGAACTGCTCAGGCTGGCGCTCGAGGAGCTGATCACCGCCGCGGAGCATGCGCTCGCCCGAACCGACGGGCACGGGCTCGAAGAACTGCTGCGAGCGTTCGGGCAGTCCTTTGCCGATCACGCTCGCTACGCGGACCTGCTGCTCGAGCGCCAGCCAGACGCCTCTGCCGCCAGCCGGATCAGGGCGGCCACGGCGGAACTCACGGCGCGTGCCGTCTCAGCAGGTGCCGTCGGTCCCGACGTCACCGGCGCCGATGTCACCGCGCTCATCGCGGCGATGCGCGGCATCGTGCAGACCTCCGGCGAGCCGACGCCGGAGGTCTGGCAGCGATTCCTAGACATCCACCTGGCCGGCATGCGGGCGCGGGTCAGCTCAGCCGCTGGCGAGGTCTGATCAATTCGACGTAGCCGCCGATCCTTCTGGCGCCGAGCTTTTCCATCAGGGAACGCGACGCAGGGTTGGATTCGTCTACCTCGGCCGTGACCTCTTTCTTGCCGCGCTCATGCAGCACTCTGAACGCCCGCGCCAGCAGCAGTGAGGCGAGACCGCGACCGCGGTATTGCGGCAGAACGGCAATGAGCCCGAGCCGCGGCCTGCCGGGGTTCATCCACACGCGGACGAGGCCTATGTACTCGCCGCTCGGTACGTCGACGGCGACCAGGTACGTGGCGGGGTCGAAGTCACGGCTGAAGGTCTCTTCGTTGAAGTCGACGGGATCCCACCTCCATCCTTCGGCACCCGGAATATCTTGCCGCAGTGCATCGTCAAGCAGCCGCAGCTGGTCTTCGAACGCGTCGTTGGCGGAAATGGTGATCACGCCGTCTGGTTCGTCGGTCACGTGCAGCCCGGTGACCTGAGGATCGGTGGCTATCGCGACGACGCTTTCGTGCCGGTTAACCGCGAAGCCGAGCTGCTCGAACCGTGCGAGCGCGTCCTTGTTCCGCTCATCCACGACCGTATAAAGATCGCTCCCTGTGTTCTCGGCAACCGCGGCTAGCAAAGGCTCGTAGTTGTCCTCATGAGATAGGTCGAAGTGGACAAACCACCGGCCATTCGGCCGCAGCACCGCAGAGACGGCACCGACGACTTGATCTGCTTCGACGGCACGCCAGATCAATCCCGGCGGCGCGCGCACAATCCGGACGCGGGAGTCGGACATAGCCGCAGACGGTAGCATCCGGGCAGGCCAGCGGGCTAATTGTTAGCCGTGGCGGGGAGGCGGGAGGAAGGGCGCTAGCTCTGGCTGGCAGAGATGGCAATCCGCGGTTGGTACCGGGGCTTGAGCCAGAGCAAGATCTTGATCAGCTGAGCTCGTGGCAGAGAGACACAGCCCGCTGTCGCCGACCCGGTACCGACATGGAGGAAGATCGCACTGCCCAAGCCCGGAGTGCGGGCCGTGTTGTAGGCGATGACGGCCGCGTAGTCATATGCGGGTACCTGATGCATCGGCTCGGGACTGGCACCGGGGTCGTGTTCGTGCGCATTGACCCATTCGTTGTAGCGGGGACTGGACGAGTCATCGTCCCAGTAGTCGTAGGAGTAAGCGTGCCTGAAGGAGAACGCGAAACTTAGTTTGCGCTGCACTCCGAAGAAGAAGCTGAACCCGTAGGTCCCTGAGGGCGTCTTGCCATCTCCCTCCCGCTTCTTACCGGGCGCGGCTATGCCGTTGTAACCCACACGGGCGGTCCATGGCCCGAAGGCCAGGACGCGCTTTCCGTCCGAGACTCGGAAAGCGCGCAGGGTGGCGGAGGTGTCGGTACTAGACGCCGCGGTCACGGTGATCAGCTGCCGCACCGACCGTTTGGCTGATGGCCCGAAGCCCGCGGCGCGTGCCTGGCCGGCCGGCAGGACGGCGATCGTGCCGGCCATTGCCGCGAGGGTCAGCACTGCGCCTCGCCACGCCAATCGCCGTCGTGACCGGCTCAAGATTCCACCCACATTGCCGCCCATCCCGAGATTGCGGTGAACGGCAGGCCAGTTTAGCTTTCCCCCCGGCCGGTCAAGCCTTCAGTTCTTCAATCTTGTCCTTGAACAAGGTCGTGGCGATCGTGGCCTTGCGCGGCTGGCCACGCAGGAATGCCTCAGCGAACTTGACCGCCTGGTTGTACTCAACCTTGCCGGGAAGCGGCGGCTCGTCCGGATTGACGTTGACATCCACCAGGGCTGCGCCGTCGTGCGCCAGAGCCTGGCTCAGCGCGCCCTGAACGTCGGCCGGATGCTCGACCTTGATGCCCAGGCCGCCGTTGGCGCGAGCGAAGGCCGAGAAGTCGGTGGGCGGCGACGGATAGCGGACGCCGTGCTCGGGGTAGCCGAGCACCATCTGCTCCCACAGAATCTGGCCGAGCGAGTTGTTGTTGTTGATCACGACCTTGATCGGCAGGTTGTGCTGGACAGCCGTGAGGAACTCGGCCATCAGCATGGCGAACCCGCCGTCGCCTACGTATGCGATGACCTGCCTGCCGGGGAAGGCATGCTGGATGCCGACCGCGTAAGGCAGGCCCGGCGCCATCGTCGCGAGGTTGCCCGACAGGTAGAACTGCCGGTTTCCCCTGATCGTCCAGTGACGTGCTGCCCAGGTTGCGATGGTCCCGCTGTCACAAGTCAGGATCGCGTCCTCGGTTGCGAGCTGATCGAGCACGCCGACCACGAACTGCGGGGCGATCGGATCCCTGGAACCGTCGTGATGGGCCTGCATCCGCTCCCGCCACTTGTCCATCGCGCGGGCGTACTTGTCAAGGAAGCTGGTGTCAGTGCGCCGCTTGAGCATCGGAAGCAGGCCCTGCAGCGCCAGCTTCGCGTCACCGACGACCGGGACATCGGTCTGCACCCTGGATCCTGCCCTGGCAGGGTCGGCTTCGATCTGGGCGATCTTTGCCTTTCCTGGCGCCGGCAGGTGCTTGGTGTAAGGGAAGTTCGTGCCGATCATCAGCAGGGTGTCGATGTCTTCCATCAGCTCCTCGCTCGGCGTGGTGCCGAGCAGGCCGATGCCGCCGGTTGTATATGGCGAGTCGTCGGGGATGACGGCCTTACCTGAAAGGGTCTTGACGACCGGGGCGGCCAGCACCTCGGCGAGTTCGAGCACCTCGTCGCGAGCGTGCAAAGCGCCTGCGCCGACCAGGATCGCAATCTTGCTGCCGTCATCGAGGAGGTCGGCGATCGCCTGCAGGTCATGTTCCTCGGGCCGGCCCGGAGCCGCTCGCATGACCGGCTCCGTATGTGGTGACCTGGCCGGAGCAACGTGCGCCCACGGATCGGCATCTGCGTCAGCGACCTGAATGTCATTGGGCACGGTAATGTGCGCGACGCCGCGCCGGGCGTAGGCGGTGCGGATGGCGTTATCGACGACCGTCGGCAGCTGGGCCGGGTTATAGATCATCTGGTCATACTCGGCCACGTCCGCGTACAACTTGTCCAGGTTGACCTCCTGCTGGTAACCGGTGCCCAGCACCGAGGTCTCCTGCATTCCCGTGATCGCGAGGACCGGCTGGTGGTCGAGCTTGGCGTCATAAAGCCCGTTGAGCAGGTGAATGCCGCCGGGCCCTGATGTCGCGAGGCAGACGCCGATCTTGCCGGTTGCCTTCGCATGAGCAGTGGCCATAAAGGCGGCGGCTTCCTCATGGTGCACAAGCACGAACTTGATCCGGTCCTGGTGCCTGCGCAGGCCTTCCATGATCCCGTTGATCCCGTCGCCGGGTATCCCGAAAACTGTGTCGACGCCCCAGTCGGCGAGCCGCTCGACGAGCGCCTCAGATGCGATCGCTGCCACCGTGCTCCTCCTCCTTGTTGCTGTCGTCTCGACTGTCCCGCAACCGCGGCAGCAAACATCCGGGCGACGTTTGAGGCGGCTGCAGCGGGCAGTGCATAGAGGCACTGAATCCTGCGGGAGGCGGACTGATGGCGGGTGAGACGAGCCGATGAGCCAGCTGCTGACAACACCAGCACGCAGGCAGCCCTCTGATCTTGAGCGAGCGCTGTCGGATCGGGTTGACGGCGAGGTTCGCTTTGATGCGGGGAGCCGCGCTGCTTACTCGACCGACGGCTCGAACTTCCGCCAGGTCCCGATCGGCGTGGTGGTTCCGCGCAGTGTCGAAGCGGCGGTTGATGCCGTCGCTGTATGCCGCGAGCATGGCGCTCCGGTTCTTTCGCGCGGCGGCGGGACGAGCCTGGCCGGCCAGTGCACGAACGAAGCAGTCGTTCTCGACTGGTCGAAGTACTGCAACAGGGTCGTCAGCGTCGCCGACGATGCGCAGACGTGCGTGGTGGAGCCGGGCATCGTGCTCGACCTGCTTAATTCCGAGCTTGCCCCGCGGAACGTCAGGTTCGGTCCTGAACCTGCCACGCACATGAACTGCACGCTAGGCGGCATGATCGGGAACAACTCCTGCGGCGCGACCGCCCAGCGAACCGGGAAGGTCGTCGACAACGTCGCGGCGCTCGAGGTGCTGCTGTACGACGGCACCCGGTTCTGGTGCGGGCCGACCAGCGACGAGGAGTATGCGCAAATCGAGCGGCGCGGTGATCGCCGAGCCGAGATTTACCGCAGGCTGCGGCGGCTGGCCGAGACCCATGCCGAGCAGATCAGGAACCGTTTCCCAGACATTCCGCGCCGGGTCTCCGGCTACAACCTTGATTCGCTGCTGCCAGAGCACGGTTTCGACGTCGCGGGCTTGCTGGTCGGCAGCGAGTCGACACTTGTCACCGTGCTGCGAGCCAAGCTCAAGCTGGTGCCCGTGCTGCCTGAGCGCAGCCTCGTCGTGCTCGGCTATCCGAGCATCGACAAGGCAGCGGACGCCGTGCCCGCGATCCTGCCGCACAACCCGATCGCGCTGGAGGGACTGGACCACCGGCTGATCCGCGACCAGCAGACCAAGCACCTCAATCCGCAGGCATTGCAGGAGCTCCCGGAGGGATCGGCATTCCTGATGGTGCAGTTCGGCGGCGCCAGCCGCGAGGAGGTCGACCAGGCAGCCGAGCGGATGCTCGATGATCTGCACGAGACCGAGCACGACCCGACGGTGGAATTCTTCGACGATCCGGAGCGTGAGGACGA
>DATELR010000400.1:0-22097 GCA_035276345.1 Streptosporangiaceae bacterium
GGACCGCAACCCGGTCTTTTACGGCAGCTTCGACTGGCATTCTTGCGTCGAGATGCACTGGCTGCTGGTTCGGCTGCTCCGATCCGCGGCCGACTGGGTACCAGCTGGCGAAGTCAGGGCCGCCCTGGACCGCCAGTTCACTCCGGACGCGCTGGCCAGAGAGGCCGTCTATGTGCAGGGGCCGAACGGGCCCGGCTGGTACGCCTGGGGCTGGGCGCTCATGCTTGCCGACGAAGCTGCCGCCCTGGACGATCCCGACGGACGCCGCTGGGCTGCGGCGCTGCGACCGCTGGCGGACGTGATCACAGCCAAGTTCTGTAGCTGGCTGCCCAAAATGACGTATCCGATCAGGTACGGGATGCACTCGAACACCGCCTTCGCCCTGTCCAGGTCGCTGGCGTGGTCGCGGCGGCTAGCCGCCGAGGGTGATCCGGAACTCGCCGACGCCATCACCGATGCAGCGGGCCGTTGGTATCGGTCCGATGCGGCCTACCCGGGCTGGTTGGAGCCGTCGGGGTCTGATTTCCTCTCGCCGGCTCTGACCGAGGCCGAGCTGTTGGCGCAGCTGCTGGCCACTGGCGAGTTCAGCACCTGGCTAAGCGCCTTCTTGCCAGGCATCGCGACTGGCTCCCCTGCTCAGCTGTTTGCTCCGGCGGTCGTATCGGACTCCAGTGACGGTCAGATCGCCCACCTGCACGGCCTGAACGCGAGCAGGGCCTGGTGCTGGCGCCGGATCGCGGAGAGCCTGCCTCCCGGTGACGAGAGGATCGGCCCAGCCCTCGCCGCCGCGCATGTACACGCCGAGGCGGCCCTGCCGCATGTGGTCGGTGACCATTACATGGTCGAGCACTGGCTCGCGGCGTATGCGGTCCTGCTTCTCACCTGAACCGCGGGCGTGCCGCCTATCGGGCTACCGTGGCAGCCGTGAGCATGCCGCGGGCAGTGACACAGGCGGGCCGCCTCGCCGCGCTCGGCTTCGCCGACACAGCGGCTGCCGAGCACCTGCTTGCCGACGAGCTGGGCTGGGATGTGCTCGGCGGCGATGCGGAGATTGTGAGCGCGCTGGGGGCCGCGCCCGACCCGGACCTCGCGCTGGCCGGGCTCGCCAGGATGGCACCTGGCGAGCAACTGCGGGTGGCGCTACGAAAAGACGAGGCCCTTCGGACTCGCCTGACCGCAGTTCTGGGGACCAGTTCCGCGCTGGGCGATCACCTGCGCCGGAATCCGGACGACTGGCACCTGCTCACGGGCGGTAACCAGAGCGTTGACGGGCAACCTGAGGACGTTAACGCGCAGGTGCGAAGCGCCGCAGATCCAGATGAGCTGCGGCTCTCGTACCGGCGGGCGCTACTGCGGATCGCAGCATGCGACATCACCGGCGCCCTGGCGATCGATGACGTGATGGCCAGTCTTGCCGACCTGGCTGCCGCGGCATTGCAGGCCGCCGTCGCCATCGCCCGCGCACGGCTGCCGTCAGGAGCGGCGGACTGCCGGATCGCTGTGATTGCGATGGGCAAGTGCGGCGCTCGCGAGCTGAACTATGCCAGCGACGTCGACGTGATATTCGTGGCCGAGCCGGCTGAAGATGCCGGACCAGGAGCCGAAACCGCTGCCCTGCGCACGGCGAACCGGCTTGCGAGCTCGGTGATCAGGATTTGCTCGGATGCCGGGCCGCAAGGATCACTCTTTCCTGTCGACGCGAATCTGCGCCCTGAGGGCCGCAACGGCCCGCTGGTCCGTTCTCTTGGCAGTCATGTCGCCTACTACGAGCGATGGGCCAAGACCTGGGAGTTTCAGGCGCTGCTGAAGGCCAGGCCGGTCGCGGGCGACGCGGAGCTCGGCGCGCGTTATATGGCGGCCCTGACGCCGCTCGTCTGGCAGGCGGCCCAGCGCGAAGACTTCGTGGCCGATGTTCAGGCGATGCGGCGCAGGATCGTGGACAACCTGCCACCTGCGGGTGCCGAGCGTGAGATCAAGCTTGGCCCTGGTGGCCTTCGCGACATCGAATTTGCAGTTCAGCTGCTGCAGCTCGTCCACGGCAGGGCCGACGAAACACTCAGGGACCCGGCCACGCTGCCAGCGCTCGGTGCGCTGGCAGCCGGGGGATACGTAGGCCGGCAGGACGCGGCTAACCTGGCGGACGCATACCGGTTCCTGAGAGTGGTCGAGCACCTGCTTCAGCTCCGCCAGCTCCGGCGTACGCATTCCCTGCCTACCGATCCGGCGATCCTTCGTCAGATGGGCCGCGCCCTGCGCACGATGCGCTATGTCGCGTCAGGCCCGCTGGACGACGAATACCAGCCACGGCTTGAGTTGCCGGGAGATCCGTCCGACCAGCTCATGACGCAGTGGCGACAGCATGCTGCGACGGTCAGGCAGCTGCACGAAAAGCTGTTCTACCGTCCGCTGCTCGACGCCGTCGCCCGGCTTCCAGGAGATGCGATCAGGCTGACGTCGCAGTCCGCTACTGAGCGGCTCGAGGCGCTCGGCTATGACGACCCGGCCGGCGCGCTACGGCACATCACAGCGCTCACGACCGGCGTATCGAGGAAGGCGGCGATACAGCGGGCGCTGTTGCCTGCGCTGCTGGGCTGGTTCGCCGACGCGCCGAGACCAGATGCGGGTTTGCTCGCATTCCGCCAGGTCAGCGAGGCGCTCGGTGGATCGCCGTGGTACCTGCGGCTACTGCGTGATGACGCGAACGTGGCAGCACGGCTCGCGCGGATTCTCGCATCCGGGAGGTACGCGACTGACCTGCTGCTGCGTGCGCCCGAGGCGGTCGCGATGCTGGCGGACGACGCGCTCCTTGCACCGCGGACCGCTGAGGCGCTGCATACCGAGGCCGAGTCGCTGCTTCACCGGCACGCCGGTGAAGTCACGCATGATGGGACCATTCCCGGCCTGCTCGCGATCCGGCGACGTGAGCTTTTCCGGACAGCGGCAGCTGACCTGCTCGGCCGGCTTGACCCGATGGACGTAGCAGCAGCGATCGGAACGGTTAACGCCATTACCATCGGCGCCGCGCTCGACCTTGCGGCTGTGGCAGTCGCGGGCCATGGCGGTGAGCTACCTGCCACTATCAGCGTGGTAGCGATGGGCAGGTTCGGCGGTCACGAGATGAGCTACGGCAGCGATGCCGACGTCCTGTTCGTCTACGAGCCAGCCGCTGGCGCCGGCGAGGAAGCCGCCACCAGAGCTGCGCACGCGGTGGCTGAGGAGCTACGCGGCATGCTCGCACGCCCAGGGCCCGATCCTCCCTTGCATGTGGACGCGGACCTGCGCCCTGAGGGCAAGCAAGGCCCGCTGGTACGGACGCTCGGCGCGTACCGCGCTTACTACCGGCGCTGGGCAAGTCCATGGGAGATCCAGGCGCTGCTGCGCGCCGATCCGGTGGCCGGCGATGCCGCGCTGGGCGAGGGGTTTCGTTCCCTGGCGGACGAGATCCGCTATCCCGCGGGCGGATTGGCGGAAGGTCCTGTTCGCGAAATCAGAAGAATTAAAGCCCGGATGGAAGCAGAACGAATGCCTCGTGGTATCGACCCAGCACTTCACGTGAAGCTCGGGCCTGGCGGTCTTTCCGACGTGGAGTGGGTTGCTCAGCTGCTGCAGTTGCGGCACGCCGGCGTTGTGCGATCGCTTCGCACGACCGGCACGCTCCAGGCGCTCGCGGCGGCGAGAGATGAGGCACTGCTCAGCGCCGCGGACGCCTCCGCTCTGACCGCAGCTTGGCTGCTGGCTACCAGGGTCAGGAACGCGGTGATGCTGGCCACCGGCCGTGCCTCCGATGTGCTTCCCGCAGGCCAGCCAGAACTCGCGGGGACCGCGAGGCTGCTCGGCTACCGACCCGACGGCTCCCAGGACCTGGTGCAGGACTGGCGCAGGGCTGCTCGCCGCGCGAGGTCCGTGATGGAGCGAGTTTTCTACGGCTGATTGGGCTTAATGTTCGTGGACGACGTGCTGGCCGCGGCATCGGCCGCCCTGGGTGTGACGCTCACCGGCTGCGATGACCTCGGCGGCAGCGAGCGGTCAGCGGTACTGCGGTGCGCAATGCCAGGTGAGGGCACCGTGGTCGTGAAGACCTATCCCGACAGCGCGGAGGGCAGGGAGTGCTTTGCCGCCGAGGCCGCTGGCCTGTTGCTGACGGCCGCTGCCCGCGTAGGACCGCGGCTGCTCGCATCCAGCAGGCCGGATCGCCTGATCGTCATGACGGACCTGGGAAGCGGGCCGAGCCTGGCCGACGTTCTGCTTGGCAGCTCGCGTGACGCGGCCCAGTCGGCGCTGACCGGCTGGGCCGGGGCATGCGGGAAACTGGCGGCCGCAATGGCTGGCCGGGAAAGCGAGCTCACGGCGCTGGTCGCCGCACACCACGGTCCGCCGAGGAATGGCCAGGCCGGGCACTGGCTAGAGCGCAGGATCAAGGAAATCCCGCAGATACTCGTTGAGCTGTCGCTTCCTGCCCCGCGCGGACTGGACGCTGACCTCGCCGAAGTCGCCGCTATCGTGCATTCGCCCCAGTACCAGGTGTTCTCTCCTGGGGACATCTGCCCCGACAACAACCTGCTCACGCAGCAGGGCGTGATGTTCGTTGACTACGAGAACGCAGAATTCCACTCGGCCTTCCTGGACGCTGCGTACCTGCGGATGCCGTTTAGCACCTGCTGGTGCGTGTTCCGGCTGCCAGCTGACCTGCAGCGGTCGGCCGAGGCCGTTTACCGCGACCAAGTCAGCGAGATCCATCCAGATCTGGCCAGTGATGCCATCTGGCAGGCCGGGCTTCGCAGCGCCGTGGCCGCATGGACGCTACACGCGATGACATACCTGCTTGACCGGGCCATGCTCACGGACCGGCCAACGATCGATGACGGCAGGGCAGCGCCGACCAAGCGCCAGCTATTGCGCTACCGCTGGCGGCAGCTCATCGATGAGCTCGCGCCGGTACCCGGCGCATCGGCCAGATCGGGCGAGTTCCCGGCACTCAGTGCGCTCGCGAGCGAGCTGCTCGCCAGCACCGAGCACTGGCAGGTGCCAGAACTCCCGCTCTACCCGGCGTTCCGATGACCGCCTGCGGCGAAATCGATTTATCGACTTATCAGCGGGAGCCGACGTTGGCGTCGGTGTCCGCAGCGGGTGCGAGCAGGCGCTCGAGGCCGATTATCAGCGCATCCCTGGTTTGGGCCAGCGTGTAGCCACCGTCGATGAGATACCAGTCGATGGTCTCGATCTGCGTCAGCGCGTCGGCCGCCGCCAGGATCGCGTCCGCGCGCAGCCCGAAGGTGGCCAGCTCACGAGCGAAGTGCCTCGATAGCTGCACGCGCAGCAGGCCGCGGCGGGCATTGAGGCTCTCTTTGATGATCTCGCTGGCCGGGGTGGGTCGCATCCGCGTTCTGGCCTGAGCGGCGCGCGCCATCGGCGCGGTCGCCTGGTGCAGCCTCAGTCGCGCGGTGACGAATTGCTCGACTCGCGTGGCAAATGGTCCTTCTCCGAGCGGGTCCAGTGCGAACAGCGGCCCTACCTGCTCCAGGTGGCGCTCGATCGCAGCGTGCACCAGGTCCCTACTCGCCGCGAGGTACCGGTACACGGAGCGGAGCGATACCCCCGATCGCTGCGCGATCGCCTCAGGCGAAGGGATCAGGTCGCCCTTGATGAACAGCTCGAGCACGGCATCGAGGACGGCCACCATGTTCCTGTCCTTGCGCGCGGTACGGCCGTCAACGACCGCGCTTTCACTCGTCTCCGTAGCCACCATGCTTCCTTCTGCGGCGCCAAAAGCGGACCGCGCGTCTCCTAGTGCATCAGATGCCGGTCGAAGAACCCGATGATCCGGCGGCGGGCATCATCCGCTTGCCGCTCGGCGTAGCCGACGCCCATAAGCGGCTTGGCTATCGCGTTGAACACGGCAAAGAATCTCGGCATCGCCGCGTCTGGTCCGGCTGCGCCTCGAAGGAGTTCGAGGGCAGACGGATGATGGTTGATGAACGAGTGCCCCACGCCTGGGTACTCCTTGACGTCATGGTCGACACCGGCCGCGTCTAGCGCGGCCGCCACCTTGACCGCCGCGCCGCGCAAGGTGCGATCCTGCGCACCATAGCTGGCTACTACGGGGCAGGACTTCTGGAGCAAAGTTTGTACGTCCTTCGGAACGATGCCGTAGTTGACGCTGGCCGCTTCGAATCCAGGCCGAGGCGCGAGGAGCAATGCGAAACCTCCGCCCATGCAGAATCCGATCACCCCAATGTGCCCGGTGCATTCGTCTTGACCGGCCAGCCACGACCGGCAGGCCTCAGCATCGGCGAAGACCTGGCCTTGGCCTTCGGCAAGGTCACGGAATACCGAGACCAGGCACCGGGATTTGCGGCCGATCGAATATAGGTCAGGCGCGAGCGCCAGGTAGCCCGCGCTGGCCAGCCAGTCTGCCTGGGCCCGAAGATCGGGGGTCATGCCGAGAGCGTCGTGCATGACGAGGACACCTGGCCACGGGGGGTCGCTTGACGGCTTCGCCAGATAGCAGCGAAGCTCACCGCGCGTCACAGGTACCCGCGTATCGGGCATGGCGCCTCCCGCGGGTAGGCCGTTCATCCGACTAGAACCTGTTCTAAATGCTCCCAGCGGATCGGGATTTTGTCCCGGTATCCGGCCATCAATGCGTCACGCATTGGAGCGGGCAACGGCTTGACGGCCTCGCGGACCGTCACTCCGGAGGCCAGGTGCACCCGTGGTCCTAGCCATTCTGCGACCAGATAGGGGCGCCGCTTGGCCGTCTCACGCAGCACCCAGCCGATCGCCTTGCGGATGAAGAACTCCCGATCGCCGAGCATCGCGTCCGCGTAGCGGGCGAATCGGTCGAAATCGCCTTTGCCCGCTCGCAGCGGGCGCAACAGAGCGAGCAACGCGGAGCGGCGCAGCCAGAAGTCATCGTCGACCGCCCAGCGGTCGAGCACCTCTCCGAGCTCGTCGAAGCGCTCGACCAGGTCTCCGGTCGCGCTGACGGCGAGTCCGTCGACCAGCGCCCACGTGCGTGATGTCCTGAGCAGGCGCTCGATCAGGGGCATATCCGCGGGGCCGAGCAGCGACGTTGTGCGCTCAAGCAAGAGGACCGCCGCCTGACGGCACTCATACAGGGGACTCGCCCACAGCGCCTGAACCATCCCCGTCACTTCGTCATGGCTCAGCGAGGGCCTGGTCTTCCGCCAGGCAGCAACCATCTTCCTGATCGCGGGGACGCCAGTCCCCGCGAACTCCAGGTCGCTCTTCAGGTACGCCCGCTCGCTGACCGCACGCGCGACCGTGCCACCATCCCTCAGCCTTCGTTCCCAGCTTGCCGCCTCGGCTGCGGGATCGGTCGGGGCGGGGTCGGCCACCCGGCCACCTTACGGCTGACAGACTGACCTAGTGATCGGCGATCTCCTCACCCGGCCCGTGATCGTCGCGCCGATGGCTGGCGGTGTCGGCACGACGGCCCTCGTCACGGCCGCCGCTGGCGCGGGAGCGGTGGGGTTCCTGCCTGGCGGATACAAGACCGCGCAGGCTATGCGCGCCGACATCGATGCCGTCCAGGCTGTGACTACCGCGCCATTCGGCGTCAATGTCTTCGTGCCTGGCGCGCCGGCCGCCGACGCAGCGGCGCTGTCCCGCTACCTGGATAGCCTCGCTGACGATGCCGCCGCATTCGACGTCACAACCGCTGCTGCTACCTGGGATGACGACGATTGGCCGGCCAAGGTCGCCGACCTGACGGCCCGGCCCGTCCCGATCGTGAGTTTCACCTTCGGCTGCCCGGAGCCTGGCGTCGTCGCGGCCCTGCGCGCCGCCGGTACGAGTGTGTGGGTGACAGTTACCGACGAGCAGGAAGCTGCGGTAGCGGCGCGCGCTGGCGCAGACTGCCTGTGCGTCCAGGGATCAGGCGCGGGCGCGCACCGGGGAACCTTCGCAAACAGATCCGGTAGCGATTCGGCGGCACTCGACCTCGTCGCGGCGATCCGGGCCGTTACCGAGTTGCCGCTCGTAGCGGCCGGGGGATTCATGACCGGCCAATCGGTCGCCGCTGCGCTCGCCGCCGGCGCCGAGGCAGTGCAATGCGGAACCGCGTTCCTTCGTTGCCCGGAGAGCGGGGCCAGCCCAGTGCACAAGGCAGCGCTGGCCGATCCCCGTTACCAGATGACGGCTGTGACCAGGGCATTCAGCGGACGGCCCGCTCGCGGCCTGGTGAACGGCTTCATGCGACGGCATCAGGATGCTCCGGTCGCATACCCCGAGATCAACAACGCGACCCGCCCGATCCGGTCCGCTGCGGCCGCTGCCGGCGATCCGGAGCTAGTGAGCCTGTGGGCCGGCGTGGGTTACCGCGAGGCGACGACTCTGCCTGCCGGGGAGATCATCGAGATGCTCTGCCGGTCAGCTGTTCCGCGATCGATGTAGCTGACCAGGGAGAAGGCGCTGTCTCCGCACGGCCGGCGCCGTTACCAATCGCAGGGTTCGCCAGCACCGGGTGGAGTCCGGTTATTTAACTAACGAGGATTAGTGTTACAGTGCCAGCATGCAACAGAACGTCGCGATGAGCCGGGAGGAGCAACGTCACGCTCTCGTCTACGGCCTCGACGATCCGGTGCGGCGCAAGCTCTATGACTACGTGTCCGGCTCGGCGGAGCCAGTCGGCCGCGATGAGGCTGCTGCCGCGGCCGGAATCGGGCGGCCGCTCGCGGCCTACCACCTCGACAGGCTCGTAAGCCTTGGCCTGCTGACGGCTGATTACAGGCGGCCGCCTGGCCGGACGGGTCCGGGGGCGGGTCGGCCGGCGAAGGTGTACGCGAGGTCGCCACGAGAGTTCGCGATGACCGCGCCACCGCGCGAATACGAACTTGCCGCGAGGCTCCTGGCGGAGGCGGTCGAGTCGGACGCGAGCGGGTTCTCGCTCGCATGTCTCAAACGGGCGGCGCGGCGGCTCGGCGCCGAGATCGGCCGCGGGTCAGCGGGCCAGCCGCAACGAGGCGGTAGTGGCTTGCGGCCCGCGGCCCAAGATCGCGCAGGGCGTGAGACCATGCGCGCCGTCCTGACCGAGCACGGCTTCGAGCCATTTACCGATGAGAACGGCAGCATGGCCCTGCGCAACTGCCCGTTCCATCAGCTCGCAGAGCGCCATCGCGAGGTCGTCTGCACCATGAATCTCGCGCTGCTCGAGGGCGTCACAGCAGGCATCGGCGCGCAGGATGTGAGGCCCGCGCTGGAGCCGGCGCCTGGCCACTGCTGCGTTGTCCTGCATCCAGATCAGGATGCGAACCCACCGACCAATGGAGCGCCATGACTCAGGAGCTGACCCTTGCCCCGCCGTGCCCGCCGGACCCTGCGCCTTCTGCAGAAGTTGTCGCCAACTGGCCGGGGCCGCGCGTGGACATGGTCGCCGCCGAACAAGCAGCTGCTGATTTCCTGGCGGCTCTCGGGGTCGATCTCGACGAGGACGGCTTGCGCGACACGCCAGGCAGGATGGCACGCGCCTACGCCGAGTTGTTCGAACCAGCGCCGTTGCGGATGACAACGTTCGAGAACGCCGAGGGGTATGACGAGCTCGTGATCGCACGCGAGATACCGTTCCGCACGGTCTGCGAGCACCACCTGCTCCCGTTCGCCGGTGTCGCGCACGTCGGATACCTGCCGGCCGATCGCATTCTCGGCTTGTCTAAGCTGGCCCGGCTCGTTGACCATTTCGCAGCCAGGCCGCAGACGCAGGAGCGGCTGACTCGTCAGGTCGCTGACTGCCTGCTCGAGCGCCTGGAGCCGCGTGGTGTCGGCGTGGTTCTTGAGGCCGAGCACACCTGCATGACCCTGCGCGGCGTTCGTGCGACGGGGTCCACGACAGTGACCTCAGCCTTGCTCGGGACGCTGCGCTCAGACCCGCGGTCACGTTCAGAGTTCTTTGCCCTCGCTGGCGTGCACGCCTGAAAGAAAGCTCGAAAGGAAGCTAGTCATGACCACTGACAACGCAATGGTGATCGTCGGGGCGAGCCTTGGCGGCGCACGGGCGGCCGAAACGCTGCGGACCGAGGGCTTTGACGGACCGGTCACCCTGATCGGTGCGGAGGATGAGACTCCGTACGAGCGCCCACCGCTGTCCAAGGACTACCTGATGGGCAAGCATGGCCGCGACAAGCTCTACTACCAGCCGCGCGAATGGTACGGCGAGCACGACGTGGACCTGCGGCTAGGGACGATCGTGACCGCGATAGACCCGGCGGCGCACGAGATCGTCCTGAACGACAACTCACGGCTGGGCTACTCAAAGCTCCTGCTGACGACCGGTTCGTCAGCTCGGCGGCTGCCGATCCCCGGCGCAGATCTCAACGGCGTGCTCTACCTGCGCGAGGTCCAGGACAGCGACAGGATTAGAACGGCTCTAGAGAGCGCGGCACGAGTCGTGGTGATCGGCGGCGGTTGGATCGGGCTGGAGACCGCGGCAGCGGCCAGGACCGCCGGCGCCGAGGTGACCGTGATGGAAATGGCCGAACTGCCGCTGCTGCGGGTGCTCGGGCGTGAGGTCGCTGAGGTGTTCGCCAAGCTGCACACCGACCACGGAGTCGACCTGCGGACGGGCGTGCATGTCGGTGAGATCACTGGCAGCGGCGGTAACGCGAACGGAGTCACGCTCTCCGACGGCACGCACATTGACGCTGACGTGGTGATCGTCGGCGTCGGCATCGCTCCGAACACATCGCTCGCGTCTGCGGCGGGTCTGGAGGTCGACAACGGCATCGTCACCGACGCAGCGCTGCGGACTTCCGCTCCCGACATCTTCGCCGCCGGCGATGTCGCGAACGCTTTCCACCCGCTGATCGGTAAGAACATCAGGGTCGAGCACTGGGCGAATGCGCGGCACCAGCCGGTCGCGGCCGCCAAGGCAATGCTCGGCCAGGACGTCGCCTACGACCGGGTTCCGTACTTCTTCACCGACCAGTACGACCTGGGGATGGAGTACGCCGGTTACGCCGAGCCCGATGGCTACGCCGAAGTGGTCATCCGCGGTGATGCGCCGGGACGCGAGTTCGTGGCGTTCTGGCTCGGTGATGACGGCCGTGTCCTCGCGGGCATGAACGTCAACATCTGGGATGTGAACGACGCCATCAGCGCGCTCGTCCGCTCGGGTAAGCCGGTCAGCAAGAACGCACTCACCGACCCCGCCGTCCCATTGGAGTCGCTGGCCTAACACGCTAGGCGAATTCGCGGGGGAAATGATCGGCCAAATGGGCACTCAAACGGATGGCTGGTCGTTGATCCCGTGGGTGACGGGCGAGTTCGCCCCTCCGCAGCTTGCCCGTCGCCCTGCGAGCCGCTAGTTGCCGTGCCCCCCTGCTAGCGGCGCGCGTAAGGGCGTGCCATCCATTGCCGTCAACGGCATGGATGGCACGCTCATTCGTTACGACTCTGCGCTGACGATGGTCTCGGTCCCGTCGTCCCAGCGCCACGGAGCGCGGTGGCCCTGCAGGTGCACTCCGCCGATCCACCGGTCGATGCCATTGAGGGCGATCTGGTCCGCCTTGCCTGCGAGCACTTCGGCCCCTGCATCGGTCAGGCGCATGCGCGTTGACCGCGTGACCGGACCGTCGGGCGGGTCCAGGGAAAGTAGCGGGTCCGGCCCCCCGGCCAACCGGTTCATCCGGCCGAAGCACGTGCTGTCACCCATGTAAGGCCGCGTTTCCCTGGCCCAGGCTCGCGCGAAGGCCGTGCCGGCGTCGGACGCGCCGTCGGCGACGGCGGCGAGCACGCGCCGCTCGGTGAGCGAGAGCCCGTCGCGCGTTGCCGGATACTCCCGGCTCAGTCTGTCGAACGCCTCGCCCAGGAACCGCAGCTCTCCAAGCCGCGCTGCGGCGATGACGGGAAGGCCCTCCGGGCTCGGCGCGCGGAAGGCTGCCCACGCACGGGTGGCCAGTTCAAGCGCCGCCGGAGTCAGCCGCGCGCACGCCTTCGTGTGCGGGAGCTCACGCAGCTGCTCGGACGTCAGCTCACCGAGGCCGCCGAACCTGGCGATGCCCGCGTGCTCACCAATGCAGATCAGCGTGATTCGCTCGGCGTCAACCCCGAGGCTGGCCAGGCGGGCGAGGACCTCGGTGATCTGCAACTGGTCGTACAGGTCCGCTTCGAACCACAGCACATATTCCCCGCCGCGATTGGCTTCCAGGGCGTCGTCCCGCTCGGCGAACTGGCGCATTATCTCGGCGTGCTCTGCTCCCTGGTCAGCGGAGAGAAACTCGACCCTGATCCGGCGCAGCTCGGCCGGCTCCACGTCGGGGACCGGCCCCTCGTGCAAGATGTCGCGCCAGTAGATCACGCGCCTGGCGAGCCCGGTTCCCCGTACATCGGTGGAGTCACCGTTGCTGATGTGCAGCGCGTCGGGCATCCAGTCCAGCGGGGAATCGTCGGGCGCCAGGCCCGGGTGCCCCGCGAGAACCATGCTGCGGGCGCTCGCATATGACTCGCCGGTCTTGGCCATCCGGGAGCGCACGCGCCGTTTGAATCCGGCCTGCTTCGTCATGATCGTCTCCCGCGCCCCGTCCGCGGATCCACCCAGCGATCTGCGCGGCGGGCGCACGGTCGACCAATGGCGCCCCGGCCGAGAGGTGGGCCTCCCTTTGCCTCCGTTGGGTGACCCAGCTGGGGCAGGTCGCCGGAGGTTAGGCGCGGACGGTCGCCAGCACTCACGGTACCGCAGCCAGGCTGCTTGGCCTGGCTGCGTCCTGGGACGTGCTAGACAGCTACGCAAGAACGCGCAAGGGTCAGCAGTCGAAGTACATCTCGAACTCGTGCGGGTGCGGCCGCAGCCTGAGCGGATCGATCTCGTGGGTCTGCTTGTAATCGATCCAGGTCTCAATCAGGTCTTCGGTGAAGACACCGCCCTCGAGCAGGTACTCATGGTCAGCCTGCAGGCTTTCCAGCACCTTCTCAAGCGAGCCGGGCACCTTCGGAATGGCGAACGCCTCGTCCGGCGGGAGCTCGTACAGGTCCTTGTCGATCGGCTCAGGCGGCTCGATCTTGTTCCTGATGCCGTCCACCCCGGCCATCAGCATCGCCGCGAACGCGATATACGGGTTGCTCGACGGATCAGGGACGCGGAACTCAAGCCGCTTGGCCTTGGGGCTGGCGCCGGTGATCGGAATCCGGACGCAGGCCGACCGGTTGCGCTGCGAGTAGACCAGGTTCACCGGCGCCTCGAATCCAGGCACCAGTCGGTGGTAGGAGTTCGCCGTGGGGTTGGTGAAGGCAAGCAACGATGGTGCGTGCCTGAGCAGGCCGCCGATGTAATGGCGGGCCGTGTCGGACAGCCCGGCGTAACCGACCTCGTCGTAGAAGAGGGGCTCGCCGTCCTTCCACAGGCTCTGGTGGCAGTGCATGCCGGATCCGTTGTCGCCGAATAGCGGCTTCGGCATGAACGTGACGGTCTTCCCGGCAGCCCGCGCGACGCTCTTGACCACGTACTTGTAGAGCATCAGCTTGTCGGCCATGTGCAGGAGCTTGTCGAACCTGATGTTGATCTCGGACTGACCAGCGGTGCCCACCTCGTGATGCTGCATCTCGACGTCAATGCCCACCTCAAGCAGCTTGCTGACCATCTCAGAGCGCAGGTCGCTGTAG
Source organism: Streptosporangiaceae bacterium (assembly GCA_035276345.1). GTDB lineage: Bacteria > Actinomycetota > Actinomycetes > Streptosporangiales > Streptosporangiaceae > Chersky-822. Next base: position 13,615 of record DATELR010000400.1, read on the forward strand.
TGGTCAGTAGGGGAGACCGGGAAGTAGCCGCCCTTGTAGCGAGGCTTGTAGGCGAGGTTGCCGCCCGGCTCGTCCCGCCCGGTGTTCCAGGCACCCTCGATCGAGTCCAGGTAGTAGTAGCCCTCGTTCGGGCTAGTGGCGAAGCGCGCGGAGTCGAAAATGTAGAACTCGGCCTCGGGCCCGAAGAACGCGGTGTCCGCGATGCCGCTGCCGCGCAGGTACTCCTCCGCCTTCTTCGCGATGTTGCGCGGATCCCTGCTGTACGGCTCGCCGGTCAGCGGGTCGTGCACGAAGAACGTCAGGTTGAGCGTCTTGTGCGTTCGGAACGGGTCAAGCACGGCTGTCGACGGGTCAGGCAGCAGCAGCATGTCGGACTCGTGGATCTCCTGAAAACCCCTGATCGACGAGCCGTCGAACATCAGGCCATCGGTGAACACGCGTTCCTCGAATGCCGCAGCGGGCACAGTGAAGTGCTGCATCGTGCCGGGCAGGTCGCAGAACCTGACGTCGACGAACTGCACGCCGGCATCGCCGATGTATCGCAGGACCTCTTCACCGCTTGTGAACATCAGTACTCCCTTTCGCTGCGAACCTTCGGGCGGGCTGTGAGCCTGCTTGAGGCTAGCGCCCGGCGATTTCCGGTCCGTGTCCCCGATGTTTCGGCCGCGTTACAGGGCGCGTTTCCCCGCACCGCGGCGCCGTGCCAGCAAGCTAAGTCCGGCCGGCTGAGTACTGTGAAAGGCGTGACGGAGCAGAAGCGGGCAAGCGCTCCCCGCGCACCCCGGGCCGGCGCCGCAGATCAACCAGGCTATCCGGGCCGTGACCTCGGCCTACCTGAGACCGGCGGCGGCTCGGTCGCGAGCATGTCCCGCAGGGTCGGTGCGTTGTTCATCGACTGGCTGCTGTGCTGGGTGATCGTGGTGGCGGCGATCAGGCCGTATCCGGCCGACGTGACCTACTGGACGCTTGCGCTGTTCGCCGCGCAGGATTACCTGTTCACATCGCTGACCGGATTCTCGGTGGGCAAGCAGCTCATGCGGATCAGGATCGTCAGCCTGGACGGCGGCATTATCGGGCCATTGTGGGGACTAGTCCGGACGTTGCTGCTGCTCACGGTCGTCCCGGCGCTGATAGTCGACCGGGATCTGCGCGGCCTGCACGATCGCGCGGCGAACACCGTCGTCGTCCGCGTCTAGCCGAGTCGGCTCAGCGCACCTTCGGGCGCAGTGTTGGTTTAGCGCACCTTCGGGCGCGGGGGCTTAGGCATCCTGCCGGTGCGCGGCATTGGTCCGCGTGGCGCCTGCAGTGACGACGGGAGCGCCTTCAGCCTGTTGTTCAGATCGGTGACGGCGGCTGGCTTGAGCTCTCGCGGCATCTTCATCAGCGTCCGCTGCAGCTGCCTGACCGGAATCTGGCCCTTCTGGTCGCCGACCTGGATCTCGCTGATGGGCACCGCATAGGCGATTCGCGCGATCTTCTTCTTCTCAGCGCTGATCAGGCTGGCGAGCCCGTTGGGCGAGCCCTCGCCGATCAGGACGACACCGGGGCGGCCGACGACACGATGGACGATATCCATGTTCCGGTTGCCGGCCACAGCAGGCGTCACGGTCCAGTTGCCGCGCATCGTCTGCACGACCGCGGCCGCGGCGCCCGGCTGGCCCGCGATCGCCTTGTACTGCGCCGACTGCGCATAACGACCGAACAGCACCATGGAAACGAGCGCGCCCAGTACGACACCAAACGGGATCAGCACCCCCGCCATGCCGGTCAGCAGGCCGACGATGACCAGAACCGCGAGCACCGCGACGCCGCTGCCGATGATGATGGGCATCGCCCGCGGGTCAGACTTGCGGATAATGCCGGCGGCCATCTTGATCTGCTGCAGCCGACCCGCCGTCGAGGGGTCAGCTGCCGCGTTCTTAGTCGCCTGATTCGATGCCTGCGCCGCGCCGCCGGGCTTTTTCACCATGCACGTGAGGATACGAGCATGGCGCTCCAGACGCGAACCGCGGTCACGTCGCGATCGGCTGAGGCGACTCGGCATTTTGCATAACCGGGCTCCCGCCCCCGTGCCGACCGCCGGTCCGGTCAAGCGCCGCCCGGTACAAGCGCCCGGCGCGGTAAGACGAGCGGACGAGCGGGCCGGACATGACGCCGGCGAAACCCAGCGCATGAGCCTCGTCACCCAGTTCGTCGAACTCGGCAGGGGTCACCCAGCGATCAACCGGATGATGCCGCGGCGATGGGCGCAAGTACTGCGTGATTGTCAGCAAGTCGCATTCAACCGCTCGCAGGTCGCGCATCGCAGCGCTGATCTCCTCGCGCTCCTCGCCCATGCCGAGAATCAGGTTGGACTTCGTGATCATCCCGGCGGCCTTCGCGGCTTCGAGTACGGCGAGCGATCGCTCATACCGGAATCCTGGCCTGATCTGGCGGAAGATCCGCGGCACAGTCTCGATGTTGTGCGCCAGGACCTCAGGCCGGGTCGCGAACACCTCGGCCAGGAGCGCAGGCTCGGCGTTGAAGTCCGGGATCAGCAATTCAACGCCGCAGCCGGGAACTGCGCGGTGGATCTCGACGCAGGTCTGGCCGTACAGCCAGGCTCCGCCGTCGGCGAGGTCATCTCGGGCTACACCGGTCACGGTCGCGTACCGCAAGCCCATGGTGGCCACGGACTCGGCGACCCGGCGGGGCTCGTCGGTGTCCAGCGGACCTGGTTTGCCGGTGGCGATCTGACAGAAGTCGCACCGCCTCGTGCACTGGTCGCCGCCGATCAGGAACGTGGCTTCCCGGTCCTCCCAGCACTCGAAGATGTTGGGGCAGCCGGCCTCTTCGCAAACGGTGTGCAACCCTTCGCGTCTGACCAGCTGCTGCAGCTCGGTGAACTGCGGGCCCGTCCTCAGCCTGGTCTTGATCCACGGGGGCTTGCGTTCGATCGGAGTCTGGCTGTTCCGCGCCTCGATGCGCAGCAGCCGGCGCTCTCCTGGTGCCAATGCCACGGTCCCTAGCCTATGTCGGCGCCACCGGTGTGCGGCCAGGCCGCCACTTTGGCCCTTTGTCTTCAGGTGAAGAGCGAATGAATGCGTCAGCCATCACCTGCGCGCGCAATGGCTGTCACGTTGAAACACGATTCATCGGGTCGGCGTTAGCCACCATGCCCGGATATAGGTGATATGTCCGATGGCAGTGTTCCGGCATGTGCTTGTGCCGCGCGCCGAAATGAAGATGAAAGCACGCCGCCTGATCGGGGATCATAGATCCCATGCCTAGCCAGTTCGATCCGCCGTCCGGAACGCGAGACTTTCTCGCCGATGAGTACGCCCAGCGAGAGTGGGCGTTCAGCGTTCTGCGCACCGTCTTCCACAGCTACGGCTTCGAGCCGCTGCAGACCCCGGCGTTCGAGCGCGTCGACATGCTGCTCGGCAAGTACGGTGACGAGGCGGACAAGCTGGTCTTCAAGATCTTGCGCCGTGGCGAGCACGAGGCTTCCGGCGAGGTCGACCTGGCGCTGCGCTACGACATGACGGTGCCGCTCGCCAGGGTCGCGGCTGCCTACGGCGCCCGGCTGCCGACACCGTACAAGCGCTACGTGATCGGTCCGGTGTGGCGCGCCGACCGGCCGGGGCGCGGCAGGTTCCGCGAGTTCACCCAGTGCGACATCGACACGCTCGGCTCGGAGTCGCCGCTCGCCGACGCCGAGATCGTCTGCACGCTGCACGACGCGCTGGCCGGGCTCGGGCTGTCGGACTTCACGATCCAGCTGAATTCGCGCAAAGTGCTGTCCGGCCTGCTCGAGGTGTCCGACGTGCCCGCCGAACTGGGGTCTGGCGTTCTCACCTCGCTGGACAAGCTGGACAAGATGAGCGCGCGGGACGTTATCGATGAGCTCGTCGGCCGCGGACTGGCCGAGAAGAGCGCGGCCGAACTCGTCGGGCTGATGACGGCGGAGGACGCGGTCGAGCGGATCAGAACTGCGCTCAAGCCCAGCGATGCCGGGATGGCGGGTCTGGAGGAACTAGACAGGGTACTGGCGCTGGCAAGTGCGCAGCTGCCGGCCGAGCGGATCGCATTCACGCCACGGATGGTCCGCGGGCTGAGCTACTACACCGGGCCGATCTGGGAGGTCGCCGCTGCTGGGGTGCCAGGATCGGTGGCCGGCGGCGGCCGGTACGACTACCTGATCGGGCAGCTTGGCGGGCCAGACGTGCCTGCGACGGGAACATCGTTCGGGATTGATCGGCTCCTGATGCTGCTGCCCAGCGACGGGGCGGGCAAGCAGGGCCGGATCGACGTTGCCGTGACGGTGCTTGGCGATGACCTTGCCGAAGCCTCCGTCGCGCTCGCCGCGCAGGCCAGGGGAGCGGGCCTAAGCGCGACCGTCTATCTGGGCTCGTCCGGCAAGCTCGGCAAGCAGCTGCGATGGGCGGTTGACCAGGGCGCCCGCTGGTGTCTCATCTACGGCAACGCCGAGCGGGAAGCCGGGACGGTCACGGTCCGCGATCTGCTCAGCGCTGAACAGGAGGCTGTGCCGTTCGGCGAGGTGGGGCAGTACCTCGCCGCCCGGGCGGCGGTCGATGCCTGATACCAGCGACACCGAGGTGGCCAGCCCCGACGCGTGGTTCGCGAGCCTTCCAGGCGTCGTGGTTGCGGCAGGCGGCCTCATCACCGACCCGAGCGGCAAGGTCCTGCTCGTGAAGCCGAACTATCGCGAGCTGTGGTCCCTGCCGGGCGGAATCTGCGAACACGGCGAGCCGCCACAGCGCGGTTGTGCGCGCGAGCTCGCCGAAGAGCTCGGACTGGATATCACGGTGGGCCGCCTGCTGGCCACCGATTGGTCACAGCCGTACGGCACCGACGCGAGGCCGATCATGCACTTCGTCTTCGACGGCGGGCAACTGAGCGACGGATCGGACATCGTCGTTCAGGAGGATGAGCTGGACGGCTTCGAATTCGTTGGCTCGGGGGACCTACCGCGTTATCTCCCCGCGTACGGGCTAGCCAGGGTCCGGGGTGCGGTCAGGGCTCGCGAATCGGGAAAGTCGCTCTTCCTGCCGCATGAGCGCGACTGAACGCGCGCGCTTCAGCCAACCGGGCTAGCGGCCAGCTCGTCAACGCTAGCCAGATATCTGGTCCTGCTGGCGCCGACAACCTCGGCAATGTGACGCTGCACGCTCTCGAGCACGTCGCTGACGCTCACGGCGCGACCCAGCTCGGCTGATAGCGAAGTGACCGAGGCGTCCGAGATTCCGCATGGGACGATCTTTTCGAACCACGACATGTCGTTGTCGCAGTTCAGTGCGAAGCCATGCATCGTCACGCCGCGCGCCACCCGGATGCCGATAGCCGCGACCTTCCGGTCAGATCCGCCTGTCCTGACCCAGACGCCGCTCCGCCCGTCGACCCGCTCGGCGGCGAGTCCTGCGTCCGCGCAAGTCCTGATCAGCGCCTCTTCGACCGCCCGGACATAGCCGATGACGTCTACGGGTTCGTCGAGCGCCACGATCGGATAGCCGACTAGCTGGCCGGGCCCGTGCCAGGTGATCTTGCCGCCCCGATCCACGTCAATCACCGGGGCGCCCGGATCCCCGACTGGCCGGTCGGCCGGGCTGGTCCGCTTCCCCGCGGTATAGACAGGCGGATGCTCGAGCAGCAGGCAGGCGTCGGGGATCTCGCCAGCCACCCGGCGGGCATGCAGCTCGCGCTGCAGGTCCCAGGCGCGAAGGTAGTCAAGTGCCGCGGCCCCGAATCCGGCTTTGATGAACACAAGCTCGCGTTCCACGGTTCCAGCCTAACCGGGGTCAGGGATCCGAAATTTCGGTCGGCTAGCCTTTTTCCTGTCATGGACAACGTGGTCGATCCCGATGCGCTCGCGAGGCTGAGCCCGGACGAGCGGCGCAAGCTGCTCCAGGGACTAGTCGCGCTTGAGCAGGAGTCGGCGCCCAGGCTGGGCAGCAGCCGGAAATGGGACGTGGTCCTTATCGTCACCGTTGGCGCCTGCATCGTCCTGGCGGTGTGGATAGGCGTGCTGGCGGTGACGCTGCCGAAGTTTTACCGCACGGGCACCTGGCGTGGCGCCTGGGTCGGGTTCGACGTCGCGCTGCTCGCCGCGTTCGCAGCGACGGCCTGGGCAGCCTGGCGTCGTCGGCAGCTACTCGTCATCTGCCTGATCGTGCTGGCGACGCTCCTGCTCTGCGATGCCTGGTTCGACGTGGTGCTCGATGTCGATACGCCGGGGTTCCTGGCCAGCCTGCTGTCTGCGCTGCTGGTGGAAATGCCGCTGGCGGTTCTGGCAATCGCTATGGCCAGGCGGCTGCTGCGGCTGACAATCGGGCAGATGATGCGGTACGAGGGCCTGACCGGCCCGGTGCCGCCGCTCCGCCAGATTCCGCTGCTCGGCCCTACCGTAGGCACCCCGCTCGCCAGGCTGATCAAGGCCAGGATGAAACGCAGGAAGCAAGAGCGGCCAGCGGCCTAGGGCGCAAGCATGGCGCGGAGCGCCGTCGCGATGTCGGGGTGGGCGAAGCTGAAGCCGGTTTCCTGCAGGCGCGCGGGCCGCACGCGGATGCTGCCGAGCAGCTCGCCTGAGAGCTCACCAAGGGCCATTCGCAGCGCGGGGGACGGCAGCGTGAGCAACGCGGGCCGGCCGAGGATGCCCGCCAGTGCCAGAGTGAACTCGGCGTTCGTGACCGGCTCGGGAGCGGCCAGGTTGAACGCGCCCGCCGCTTCTGCTGACGCGAGCAGGAGCCTGATGGCGCTGATCTCGTCGGCAAGGCTGATCCAGCTCATGTACTGCCTGCCGGACCCGATCTTGGCGCCGGCGCCGAGCCGGAACGGCGGCAGCAGCCGGCTGAGCAAGCCGCCGCTTGGCGAGAGCACCAGGCCGGAGCGCAAGTGCACGACCCTGATGCCTGCGTCCCTGGCTGGCGCCGCGGCGGCCTCCCAGTCCGCCACAAGGTGCGCCAGAAATCCGCGGCCAGCGGGCGAGGTCTCGTCGACCGTCACGTCTCCGGTATCGCCGTAGTAGCCCACAGCTGAAGCGCAGAGCAGTACTCGCGGCCGAGGCTCGGCGGCGGCCATAGCCGAGGCCAGGTTGCGGGTGGACAGAATCCGGCTGGATCTCAGTACCGCCTTCCTGGCCTGCGTCCAGCGTCGGGGGCCTACCGGCGCTCCTGACAGGTGAATCACCGCATCGACACCACTTAGCGCGGATGGCGTCAGGCCGCCCGACGGCTCCTCAGGCTGCCAGTAGATCTCTGCGGAGGATCGCGGCGGGCGCCGCACCAGGCGGACGACGTCGTGCCCGCCGTCCGTCAGCTCGCGCACCAGCGCGGTGCCAATCAGGCCGGAGGATGCGGAGACCGCGACCCGCAACGTAGCTCTACCTGCCGAATTCGGCTTCGAACGCGCCTTCTTCCAGCCGGTTCTTGATCGTCACCAGGAACCGTGCGGCATCAGCTCCGTCAACGAGCCGGTGGTCGTAGGTCAGGGCGAGGTACACGATCGACCTGACAGTGATCACCTCGCCGAGATCCGGATCGTCGACCACCACCGCTCGCTTGCTTACCGTGCCTGTGCCCAGGATGCCGACCTGCGGCTGGTTGATGATCGGCGTGTCGAACAGGGCGCCCCGGCTGCCGGTGTTCGTCAGCGTGAATGTTCCGCCGGCCAGGTCATCCGGGCTTACCTGGCCCGCCCTGGTGCGCTGAGCCAGATCGGCGATCTTACGAGCCAGGCCGCCAATGTTCAGGTCACCGGCGTTCTTGATCACGGGGACCATCAGCCCGCGCTCGGTGTCAACGGCGATTCCGAGATGCTCTGCGTCGTGATAGGTCACCGTTCCGTTCGCCGTGTCAAGGACGGCGTTCAGCTTCGGATGCGCCTTGAGTGCCTCGACCGTGGCAAGCGCGAAGAACGGGAGGAAGGAAAGCTTCACCCCTTCCCTGGCCTCGAACGCCGACTTGATCCGCTCGCGGAGTCTGGCTATCGCCGTCACGTCCGCCTCGACCACGGTGGTGAGCTGGGCGGATGTCTGAAGTGATTCGACCATTCGCTGGGCGATGACCTGGCGTGCCCGGGAGAGCCGCTCGGTGGTTCCGCGCAGATTCGATGGTGCCGGAATCGTCTTCGGAGCCGGCGCCGCCGGACCGGCTGGGGCCGCCGGCGCAGGTGCGGCGGGAGCGGGCTGAGTCGCTGCGGCCGGCTGCGGCGGTGGTGCTGTCGCTGGCCTCGGCGCCTCGCCGCCGCGGCGCTGCCTCGCTGCATCGAGCACGTCCTGCTTGCGGATCCGGCCGCCGACGCCGGTGCCCTGCACCGACTCCAGGTCGACCCCGTGCTCCGAGGCCAGCTTGCGCACCAGCGGCGTGACGTAGCCACGGCTGTCGCTGGCAGCCGAGGAGCCCTGCGAAGGCTCGGACTTCTCCTCGTCCTTCGGCTCCTCCTTCCGCTCCGGCTCGGGCTCCGGCTCGGGCTCCGGCTCCGGCTCG
>DATELR010000401.1:0-11386 GCA_035276345.1 Streptosporangiaceae bacterium
GCAACCTGGGCAATCCCTGGCATACGGCGTATCACTCAGCCAGTCCGCGCCGATGGGGCGCGCGCACCTGCCGCAGATTCCGTATGTGCCGTCCTTTATCCGGTCGATCGCGTCCTCGATCAAGGCGAGATCCTCGTGCGCCCGCATCACACGGTTCATCAGAACCGTATCGGTGCAGGCATGGCGGGAGGTTAGCGCGTGGACCGTGTCAGCGGGCACATCGTCGTGATAGGCCATCGACAGCACAACGATCTGGTCGACCTTCTGCCGCCATAGCTCCTCAAGCATGATGAGGTACCCACCGGTATCCATGGATGGAGGAAAGCCGGTGCTGATGCAGACCTGGTGACCGGGATGTGAAGCCTTTATGGAGTCGGCTAATCCGCGCTTGGCAACGTGACGGTGACCTGCGTGCCGCGCCCTGGTTCGCTGACGATGTCCAGGCGCCCGCGATGCAGGCGTACCAGCTGGTCCACGATTGCGAGGCCTATCCCGCTGCCCAGGACCTCGCCAGCGCTCTGACCGCGGAAGAAGCGCTGCGTGACGAAGGGCAGCTCATCTGCCGGTATGCCGATGCCGGTATCGCTGACTCGCAGCATGCCGAACTGGGCGTTCGGCGCCGGTCCGGTTTCCAGCGTGACTGTTCCGCCGGCCGGCGTGAACTTGATGGCGTTGCCGAGCAAGTTCACCGCCACCTGCTGGATCCTCCGCCCATCGGCTCTTACCTCTGCCGGAGCCAGACGTAGGTTCAGGCTGACGTCCGCGGCGTGAGCCGCTGCGGCGAGGCTCTCCGCGGCCTCAGCGGCGATCGTTGCCAGGTTGTGCGTCGCCAGCTCGACTCTCAGCTCCGCGCTCCGCCCCGACGCGAGGATCCTCAGGTCATCAGCCATCTGAGCCAGGCGTACGACCTCGTCCCGTAGCAAAGTCAGGTTGTGCGGAGTCGGCTCGGCCAGGCCGTCCTGGATGGACTCAAGCCCCGCCTGCAGGACGGCGATCGGGGCGCGCAGTTCATGGGCCAGATCTGCGGCCATGTCCCGGCGCGACTGTGCCTCCGCGCTGACCGAGTCGGCCATCTGATCGAAGGCCGCTGATAGCTCGCGAACTTCTGGCGCGCCCCGGATCTTGCCGACCCTGACCGACGTGTCGCCCGTGCCCATCGCGCGTACTGCCGCGACCAGCCGGTCGACAGGCCTGGTCAGCGTGGTCGAGACGAGCAGCGAAACGCACACCGCGATCAGCAACCCTGCCGCGGCGGCCACCAGCCTGATGTGCCATCGCAGTGTGTTGTATCGGTCGATGTCGGCGCCGATGCCCTTGCCGTCGAACTTGATGGTGACCGATCCGACCACCCTGCCTTCATCTAGCACCGGCACGTGTTGGACCGAACTGGCGCTCACGTGGCTATAGCCGAGCGAGCTCCTGATCAGCTGACCGTAATAGCCGCGAACCTGCGCGACCAGACCGGCTCTCCTGACCAGTGCCATGACGGGGTTGAGATCTTCCCGATCCCAGCCGGCGGGAGTATGGGCGACCGATGCTGCCAGCGCCAGCGCGTGAGCGAGGTGAGCTCCCTGCTGCATCTGCAGCTGGTCGATGTCAGCGTCGACCGTTCCGCCAGCGATGGCGATGATGGTGGCGATCGCTATCAGGGAGATGACCGTTATCGCCAGAGCCAGCCGGATTCCGGTTCGCCCGATCCGCGGCGGCTTGATGCGGGCGCTCGAACGGGCACCCCTGCGGTGGGGCCCGGTCAGCCCTGTCTTCGACTTCACGCCCGACGTCCCCCGTCGTCAGGAGTCAACCGAGCGCGCTCCGGAATTGCCCGTCTGGGCGACCTGTCGCAGGCCGAGTCCTGCGGAAGCGCGCCCTGACACCTCCGCCAGCTACCACGCTGTAACAGTCTTAGCCGAGCAGGACGTCCGCGTCGAAACAAGTGCGGTCACCCGTGTGGCAGGCACCGCCCGCCTGCTCGACCTTGACCAGCACCGTATCACCGTCGCAATCGAGCGCTACCGACCTGACCTGCTGGATGTGGCCGGAGGTCTCGCCCTTGACCCAGTATTGCTGCCTGCTGCGCGACCAGTACGTGCACCGGCCGGTGGTGAGCGTGCGATGCAGCGCCTCATCGTCCATCCACCCGAGCATCAGCACTTCACCTGTGTCGTGCTGCTGCGCGATCGCCGGGAACAAGCCCGTGGCGTCCCGCTTCAGCCTGGCCGCGATTCGCGGATCGAGGGCGTTGCGTTGCTCGGTCATGCCTGCGATTCTCCCAGCTCAGCTCGCGCGGTCGCGCCATCCCGCACCGGATATCCGGCCGCGCGCAACGCTTCCTTCACGCTCCCGATCGAAAGCTCTCCGAAGTGGAACAGGCTCGCGGCGAGCACAGCGTCCGCCCCCGCCTGGATCGCCGGGGCAAAGTCGCTGGCCCGGCCAGCCCCGCCGCTGGCGATCACGGGCACGTCGACTACCGCGCGAACGGCACTAATCAGCGGCAGGTCAAAGCCGGCCTTGGTGCCGTCGGCATCCATCGAGTTCAGCAGGATCTCGCCGGCTCCGAGCTCGGCGGCCCTGGCCGCCCACCGGACAGCGTCCAGCCCGGTGCCGCGCCGGCCGCCGTGGGTGGTCACCTCGTAGGTGCTGTTCTGGCCATGGACCCGCCTCGCATCGACGGAGATGACAACGGCTTGCGAGCCGAACCTGGCCGCGGCTTCAGTCAGTATTTCGGGTCTGGCGATAGCTGCGGTGTTCAACGAGACCTTATCGGCGCCGGCCCGGAGCAGCTTGTCCACGTCGTCAGCGATCCGGACGCCGCCGCCGACAGTAAGTGGGATGAATACCTGGTCTGCGGTTCGCGCCACGACCTCGCGCATGGTTTCGCGATCGTCGCTGGACGCGGTGATGTCCAGGAACACGAGCTCGTCGGCGCCGTCGGCGTCGTAGGCGGCGGCCAATGCGACCGGGTCGCCAGCATCTCGAAGCCCGCGGAAGTTGACCCCCTTCACCACCCGCCCGCCGTCGACGTCCAGGCACGGGATCACCCTGACCGCGAGCGTCATGCCGGCCAGCCGCCGCTCATGTCCGCACCGCCTCGAGTGCCTGCTCCAGTGTGAACCGCCCGGCATACAGCGCTTTGCCGACGATCGCGCCGTCAACGCCCAATGGCCGCAGCGAGGCGATCGCACGCAGGTCAGCGAGTTCGGAGACGCCGCCGCTCGCGATTACCGGGCGCTCGGTCTGCGCGCAGACCTGCCGCAGCAGATCGAGGTTGGGCCCGGCCAGCGTCCCGTCCTTGGTGACGTCGGTCACGACGTAGCGGCGGCAGCCGTCCGACTCCAGCCGCGCCAGCACGTCGGCAAGCTCGCCGCCGAGCGAGGTCCAGCCGCGTGCCGCGAGCCTGGTGCCGCGCACGTCCAGGCCGACCGCTATCCGCTCACCATGATCGGCGATCACTGAACTGACCCATTCGGGCTGCTCGAGCGCGGCGGTTCCGATGACGACGCGCTCGCAGCCAGTGCTCAGCGCCGCGCCCAGCGACGCCTCGTCGCGGATGCCGCCGGACAGCTCGACCGCCACGTCGACCCGGCTGACCACCTCCGCCAGCAGCGGCGCGTTCGATCCCCTGCCGAATGCCGCATCCAGATCGACGAGGTGAATCCACTCCGCGCCGGCGCTCTGCCACGCCAGCGCGGCCGCCAGCGGATCGCCGTACGACGTCTCGGTTCCTGCTGCCCCCTGGACGAGCCTGACCGCCTCGCCGCCGGCGACATCCACGGCAGGCAGCAGCGTGAGACCGCTCACGTGATCAGCTCCAGCCAGTTCGCAAGCAGCGCAGCGCCTGCATCGCCTGACTTCTCCGGGTGGAACTGGGTGGCGCAAGCCGGCCCGTCCTCGACGGCCGCGAGGAACGGCTGGCCGTGTTCAGCCCAGCTCAGCATGGGCTCGGCGGGCGTGTCGGCGAGAGCCGGCCACGACCGCGCCGCATAGGAATGCACAAAGTAAAAGCGCTCGTCCGCCGGGAACCCCGCCAAGAGCGCAGAACCAGCAGCCGCACGAACGGTGTTCCAGCCCATATGCGGCAACACAGGCGCTTCCAGCCGGTCGACCACTCCAGGCCAGATGCCGCATCCGGCGGTGCGTTCGCCGTGCTCCCTGCCCTCGGCGAACAGCACCTGCATCCCGACGCAAATGCCAAGCACCGGCCGGGACGTGGCCAGCCGCTTGGCAATGATCTCGTCGCCCCTAACCGCGCGAAGGCCCTGCATGCACGCAGTGAAGGCACCCACGCCCGGCACAACCAGCCCGTCTGCGTTCAGCGCCGCCGACCAGTCAGCCGTCACAACGGTGTCCGCTCCGGCGCGCTCGATCGCTCGCCTGGCTGACCTGAGATTGCCTGAGCCGTAGTCGAGGACGACTACGCAGGGCCGTCCGCTGGTCAAGGACTCACGCTCACAGAATGCCCTTGGTGCTTGGCACGCCGCCGCCGGCGGGGTCATGGGCGGCAGCGGCGCGCAGGGCGCGCGCGAACGCCTTGAACTGCGCTTCGACGATGTGGTGCGGATTGCGCCCGTACAGCACAGCCAGGTGCACGCAGATCGCCGCCGTCGAACCAAGCGTCTCGAAGAAGTGCCTGGTCAAAGTGGTGTCATAGGTCCCGATCAGCGGCGCCATGCCGGCCGGCTCGCTGTGGACCACATAAGGCCGGCCTGCCAGGTCGATAGCGGCTCGCACGAGAGTCTCGTCGAGCGGGACCAGTGCGTCGCCGAAACGGCAGATGCCGTGCTTGCCGCCGAGCGCCTGCCGCAAGGCCTCACCGAGCGTGATCGCGGTGTCCTCCACGGTGTGGTGGGCGTCGATCTCGGTGTCTCCCTGGGCTCTGACTCGCAGGTCGATCCGGCCGTGCTTGGCCAGCTGGTTGAGCATGTGATCGAAGAACGGAACGCCAGTGCTGATGTCGGCGGTTCCGTCGCCGTCCAGGTCGAGCTCGACGGCGACCTTGGTCTCTTTCGTGGCCCGCTGCGCCCGGCCGGTCCTGCCCGGCGCGCCCCCGCTCGTGGCAGTACCGCTCATGGCAGCACCGCCTCGACGGCAGCACGGAATGCGTCATTCTCTGCCGGACTGCCGATGCTCACGCGGAGCCATCCGGGCGGCCCGACCTCCCTGATCAGAACACCCTGGTCGAGCAGCCCTTGCCAGACTGCGCGGCGATCACTGAACGTCCCGAACAGAACGAAGTTCGCATCGGAGTCTGCGACAGCCAGTCCCTTCGCACGCAGCCAGCGGATGAGCTCATCGCGTTCGTCCCTGAGGGCTGCCACAACGCTCAGCAGCTCCCCGGCATGAGCCAGCGCAGCACGCGCGGCAGCCTGGGTAAGCGCGGACAGGTGATAGGGCAGCCGCACGATCTGCAACGCTGCCACGACCGCCGGATCGGCAGCGAGGTAGCCCACCCGCGCTCCGGCCAGCGCGAACGCCTTAGACATCGTGCGGACGACCACCAGCCGCGGGAAACGTGGCACTAGTGTGAGCGCCGTTGCCTGCCCGTCGCGGGCGAACTCGGCGTAAGCCTCATCAACGATCACCATTCCCTTGGCCACCGCGCACACCTGCTCGATCACCGGAAGCGGGAGCGCCGTGCCTGTGGGGTTGTTGGGCGAGGTCAGGAAGACGAGATCGGGCAGTGTCTCCGCAACCGCGGCGACGGCTCGCTCAGGGACAAGGCCGAAGTCCTCATCGCGGGATCCGCTGATCCACCTGGTGCTGGTCGCCTGCGCGATGATCGGGTGCATCGAATAGGAAGGCTCGAAGCCGAGCGCACTGCGGCCCGGACCGCCGAATGCCTGGTACAGCTGCTGGATGATCTCGTTCGAGCCGTTCGCTGCCCAGGTGTGCTCCCAGCTAAGGCCATGGCCGAGATAGTCGGCGAGGTCACGGCGGAGCCCGGTAGCGTCCCGGTCGGGATATCTGTTCAGCGATTCGGCAGCTGCGGCCGCGGCCTGCGCGATGTCGCGCACCAGCGACTCTGGCGGGCTGAACGGGTTCTCGTTGGTGTTCAGCCGTACCGGCGCAACGATCTGCGGCGCGCCATATGGCGAGCGACCCCGCAGGTCACGGCGCAGCGGCGGATCTGACCTGCAGCCCGCGGCGCCGCTCGCCGCCCCAGCGGCGCCTTCGCTCTGCGGAACCCTGATCCGCACCGCGCTGACATGCGCGGCCAGGTCCTCGGCGGCACCGAGCGCATCGATGTGCGGCGCCGCGCCAGCGAGCGCGTCTGCAGTGCAGTTCACCACGTGAATGCCGCGCAGGAATGTCAGCACGGACAGGCCGCCGGAATGCCTGGCGGTTCCACCGGTCGGGAGCACGTGGTTCGATCCGGCCAGATAGTCGCCTAGCGACACCGGCGCGTACGGCCCGACGAAGACGGCGCCGGCGTTGCGGACCCGGCCGGCCAGCTCGGCAGATCCTGCCGCCTGGATCTCCAGGTGCTCAGGCGCCCACGCGTCAGAGACGGCCAGCGCCGCATCGATGTCGCTGACGAGCACGCATGCCGACTGGCCGGTCAGAGCTTCCTTGATCCTGCCCGCGTGCCGCGCGGATTCGAGCTGCGTGGCGAGCTCGGCGTCCACCCGGTCGGCGAGCCCCGCGTCTGTGGTGATCAGCAGGCAAGCGGCGAGCGGGTCATGCTCGGCCTGTGCGATCAGGTCGGCCGCAACATACGCAGGGTTAGCGCCGCCGTCGGCGAGGATCGCCACCTCCGTTGGCCCAGCCTCACCATCGGTGGCGACGACCCCGCGCAGCAGCCGTTTCGCCGCAGCCACATAGACGTTGCCGGGCCCGGTCACCACGTCTACGGCTGCGCAGTCGTGCGTGCCGTAGCCGAGCATCGCGATGGCTTGCGCCCCGCCCGCCGCGTGCACCTCGGTGATCCCGAGTAGTTCGCATGCGGCCAGCACTACCGGGTGCGGCAGCCCGTCGTTGTCTTGCTGAGGCGGCGACGTGACGACGACCTGCCCGACACCGGCCGCCTCCGCCGGGATGACGTTCATGACCACGGAGGACGGGTAGGCGACCAGTCCGCCAGGGACATAAACGCCTGCCCGGGCGACCGGCACGTACCGCTCGGTAACAGAACTGCCTTCTGCCACGTAGGTGACGCTGTCCTGCGGGACCTGCGCTTCGTGCACCAGCCGCGCACGCCGGGCGGCTTCTCGCAGGGCTGCTGCGACCGCGGGATCGAGCGCGGCCAGCGCGTTAGCGAGCGCCGAGCGCGGGACAACGGTTGTCGGCAAGTCGACGCCGTCGAACCGCGCGGTGTACGCGCGTACCGCTTCGGCGCCCCGGCTGCGGACGTCCTGGCAGATCGGCCGCACCGCGGCCACCGCAGCCTCGACGTCAAGCTCTGCCCTGGGCAGCATCTCGGCCAGCTGCCTGACCCCGAGCTGCACGACCGGACGTTCCCGCAGATCGATCCTGGTGAGCACCCAGCAAGCCTAACTGGGCCCGCCGGACGCGCTTAGCGCTCCAAGACGTGCCGATGTTCCGCCACTATTCGATGATCTTGGAGATCGGGATCTCCAGAATGTCACGGCCGCCAGCGGCGCGGAGGGCGGGAATCAGCGTGTTAACGCCCCGTTTGGGCACGACGGCTTCGACCGCATGCATGTCTCCCCTGGCCAGCGACGTGATGGTGGGCGAAGACATGGCAGGCAGGATCTGCGTCACCGCGGCCAGATCGGCGGCGCCGACGTTCAGTTTCAGCAGCACGTTCCCGCGTGCCCGGATGGCGCCGCGGAGCAGCAATGCGATGTCCTCCATCGCGGTGCGCTTATCGGCGTCTTCGAACGCGGCGTGATTAGCGATCAGTTCGGTGTAGCTGCTCATCAGCGTGTGCAGGATCTTCAGCCCGTTTCTGCGCAGCGAGGAACCAGTCTCGGTCAGGTCGACGATCGCGTCGACAATGTCAGGCACTTTCGCCTCGGTCGCGCCGTAGGACGGCGTGACGACCGCCTTGATGCCGTTCTCCTCAAGGAACCGCTTCGTCAGCGACGGCAGCTCGGTGGAGATCCTGACGCCATCAGGAAGGTCGGCGATCGATTGCCAGCCGGAGCTGGCCGGTACCGCGAGAACCACCCGGACCGGATCGTTTGTCGCCTTGGAGTAAGGGAGCTCGCCGAGCGAGGCAACGTCGGCCCCGGTTTCGGCGATCCAGTCCCGGCCGGTGATGCCGAAGTCGAACAGGCCCTCGGCGACGTAGGAGGGTATTTCCTGCGGCCGCAGGAACCTGACCCGGTCGATTCTCGGGTCCTCGATCGAGGCGTGGTAGTCACGATCCGAGGCGCGCCTAACCGTCAGGTCGGCGGCGTCGAAGAGCTCGAGGGTGGAGCGTTCCAGCGATCCCTTTGGCAGCACGAGAGAGAGCACGCAAGCACCCTACTTGGGAAGATCAGCGGAGGGTGATCACGTTGCCGGTGATGAGCGCCGCCGCGTCGGAGGCGAGATAGGCAATCACCTCGGCCACCTCCGCTGGGCTGGCGACGTGAATGAGCGCCGGATCGGCGGCGATCGCATCGCGGACTGCGTCGGTAACCCAGCCGGTGTCGGTCACCGGCGGGTGGATCATATTCGCCGTGATCCCCAGCGGCGCGAGCTCGACGGCGGCGGACATCGTGTAGTTCTCTTGCGCCGCCTTGGCAGCGCCGTACGACACCTCTTCGGGGAAGCCGAGCGCACCGCCTGAGGTCAGGCCGACGATCCGGCCCCAACCGGCATTCCTGGCAGCGTGCCGCCTGGCGAACTCGCTGATCATCAGGGCCGGCGCCATGGCGTCAATGCCGAACTGCTGGGACCAGGTCGCCTCGGTGACCGGCTGCAGCGAGCGGCCCATGCGGTCCGCCTGCGCTGGCTTGAATGTGTCGGCCAGCCAGCCGGTCGCGTTGTTAATCAAGATGTCAACAGGGCCCAGGCGCTGTTCGGCGAGGTCGAACAGGATCGCAGGCGTCGCGGGGTCGGACAGGTCGGCCTCCGCGGCGACGCCGCGACCTCCCGCTGCCTCGATTTGGGCGACGACGGCGTCAGCTCCGCCCTCCCGGTGGTCGCGGTAAGCCTGAGGTATCGCGGGGTCGACCTCGTCATGGACTCGCCAGTACGCGCATACCACCGCGCAGCCCTGGCGCGCGAGCGCGACGGCGGTCGCTGCGCCGATGCCGTGATTGGCGCCGGTCACGATCGCCGTGTGTCGATTCACGCCACCACCTCCAGGGAGGAGGAACCGTCAGGCATTTTGCGCACCTCCAGACGCTCCGCGATCCTGTCCTTCAGGTCGGTCACGTGGCTCACGATGCCGATTGCCCGGCCATGATCTCTCAGATCATCGATCACGCCCAGCACCTGATCGAGTGTCTCGGCGTCGAGGGACCCGAACCCCTCATCGATGAACAGCGTCTCCGTGTCCACTCCTCCTGCCTCCGCCTTGACGACGTCGGCCAGCCCGAGCGCAAGCGCCAGCGAGGTATAGAACGTCTCGCCACCGGAGAGTGATTTGGGGCCGCGTTCTTCGCCCGTATGCCGGTCGATCACCGCCAGCGTCAGCCCGGCGCGCTGCCGCCTGGAGTCGCCTTCGTCGCTGCGCCGCAGCTCATACCGGCCAGCCGACATCACCGACAGCCGGACGTTCGCCGCGGCGACGACCTGCTCGAACCAGTGCCGGAGCACGTAGGTGGTCAGCGCGACCCGGCGATGCCCGTCCATCCCCTTTGCCAGCCCGGCCAGGTACATGACGGGCTCGGTCGCCGCTGCCAGCGAGGCTGCGGCCTCCTCCGCCGCGCGAACCTCGGCCAGCCTGCGGTCCAGCCTTCCGGCTCTGACCAGGTAACTGTCGTGCAGCACCCGCGCACGCTGCTCAGCGTCCTGGGCTTGCGCCAGGCTAGCCGCAGCACCGGCCGCTGCGGCTTCGGCTTCGCCCGCTCGCGCGGGATCAAGTCCCTCGAGTTCGGGGGCTCCGATCGCGCCTTGCAACGCAACCAGCGCCGTGCTCCATCTCGCGACCTCATCGTCGAGCGCGGATTGGCGTCCTGGCGTCAGCGCGGCGGATCTCGCCGCATCCAGGGAATCGAAGCCTCGTCCGAGCGCTTCGTCGCTGGCCAGGCTGCGAGCCTTCTGCTCGGCGCCGAGCGCGCTGGCCAGGCCGTCGAGCGCCGCCGACAGCGTGCCACTGGCTTCGGCCGCCGCCTGCACCGCGCGCTGCCGGTCGGCCACCGACTCATGGTTGCCTGACGCACCGATCAGAGCTTTCCGCAGCTTCGCCAGCTCCGCGTCGGCCCGCTCGGACTCCTTACGCCGCCCTGCCTCGGCGGCGACCGCGGAGCGCAACCGCTGGCCGAGTTGCTCCTGCTCGTCGCGCAGGCTGGCGATCTGGGCGGCGAGTGCGCTCGCCCGCGCCGTCGCCCGCTCGGCCGCGGCGAGCCTGGCTGCCACCATGGTGGCTTCCTCGGCGACGGCGGTCACGGTCCGCCCAGCGGCGATAGCTGCCAGCTCGGCCGCTTCCCGGTCAAGTTCTTCATGCTCCTGCGCGGCGTGCTGCCTGGCCGCACTTGCCTCGTCGCGGCGCCGGCGGGCCGTGGCAACCACATCGGCGGTCACTGCGCCTGCCGTTCGGACGGCCGGTGCGGGATGCGTGGCCGATCCGCATACCGGGCACGCGTTTCCGTCGCAGAGCCCGGCGGCCAGCTCGGCGGCCAGACCGGCTAGCCGGTCGTCCATGGCACGCTGATGCTGGTCGACCAGGCGCTGATGCCGGTCGACCGAAGCCTGTAGCTGCGCCGCAGCCGCTGAGCGAAGCGGCTCGACCTCGGCTAGACGCGCGGCAGCGACGCTGAGCCTGGTCAGCTCGGCTTGCCGCTGCTGGCATTCGGCGACGCCCGCGGCGTCTTCCTTGGCGGTGGCAAGCTCGGTTTCGGCCGCGTTGATCTGGTCGGGCAGCCGGTCGCGGGTGGCGGTCAACGACGCTGCCAGCCCTGCAGCCTGGGCCGCGGCTTCTTCGAGCCGGCCGGCCGCCTCTTCAAGGCCTGCCAGGGTGGCCTCGGCGGCCACGAGATGGCCGAGCCCGGCAGCCTCGCGCTGGCCGGCCTCCGCCTGTTCGGCGGCGGCCTTGCTGGCGCGGCGCACAAGCGAGCCATCGGCTCCGGAATCGAGCAGCGAGGCGAGTTCCTCCGGCAGCGCTGATGCGGGCTCAAACAGCTCGCGCAACGACGCCCGCTCACGGTCGGCCGCCGCTTCGGCGTCGGCGAGCATCGCGAGAAGCGGCCTGACCGGCTCCGCGCGCCTGGCCGCATCCAGGCGGCGGGCGCGCCTGTCGTGCTCCTCGCGGCTGGCCTCGTGGGCGTGCAGCGCG
>DATELR010000402.1:0-9806 GCA_035276345.1 Streptosporangiaceae bacterium
AGGCGGCGGTCCAGTCGATCAGCTGCCGCGCCCACGACACCGACACCGCCCCCTCCGCCAGCGCCTCCGCCACGGCGGGGTGATCGGCCAGCTTGCGCATCCAGCTCACCGCACCCCGCGCCGCCCCCGCCGTGACCCGGGTACGCCAGGTCAGCCACATCCGCGCTGACCCCTGCCCGTCATCTTCGAACCCCCGCTGCGCCGTGAACGCGGACAGGGTCCTCGCCCGCGCCGCCGAATGCACCGCTTCCAGCCGTTCCAGCAGCCGCAACGCGTCGGCTTGCACCGGCACCGGCACCGACGCCAGATCCGCCCGGGCCAGCCAGCCCAGCCCCGCCGCCGCCATCTGCAACGCCTGACCCGCCGATGACGGTTCGGCGCTCTCAGGCCAGTCGGGTGGTAACACCGGCATCCGGCATGCACCTTCCTCAAACAAATTGTCGATGGTGGCGATATCCTGTTCTCTGATATCGAACACTTAGTCGAAGACTAACACCAGCCGCTGACAATTTGATTGCGCCTAAAGCTCCAGCATCTCCGGCATGCGCTCGGCCGGGAACCCCGGACTGCGGTGGCCGTCGCGGCCGATCATCGTCGTACTCGCGGCCAGCACGTTCAGCACCGTTTCTTCGACACACTGCACAACCGCCTCGTACAGCGCATCCATCTGTCCCCACTGCACGAACTCAAGTCGCCCCAGCTCATCGGCGGCGCCAGGGTCTTGTATCGATCCCAGCAAACTATCGAGCATTCCGACGTTGGCAGACGCAGCAGAAAAGGCAAGGAAAATGTCACCGGAGAAATGGCTGCCAGTGGTACCCGTCCTGGCCAGGCCGAGCGGCACTCGCCGAGCCAGAGCCTTGCACTGACCAGGCAGCAGCGGAGCATCGGTGGCGATCACCGTGATACACGACCCTGCACCTGGCGGCGACAGCCAGGCCGTCTCGTCCATCGGGTTGTCGTCGCGCAGGATCTCGCCGAGGTAGTGCCCGGCGACCACGAGCTCGTGGCGGGTGCCGAAGTTCGCCTGCATGAGCGCGCCGACTGTATAGCTGTGCGAACCGACTTGCACGCGGCGGGAGGCGGTTCCGGTGCCTCCCTTGAAGTCGTAGCAGTTCATTCCGGTGCCGCCGCCGACCGACCCTTCATCGACCGGTCCGCTGCGGGCATCGTCCAGCGCGCGGACGGTGGTCTGTGCGGTGACGTGACCTCCGTTGATGTCGTTCAGGTAGCCGTCCCACGTTTCGGCCACAACCGGCAGGTGCCACCGGTCACCAAGATGCGGTTCTGCGCGGATCGCCCAATCGATGATCCCGCTGTGCACGGGACCGATCGCGTGCGTGTTGGTAATGCCGACAGGAAGCGACACTGCGCCGACTTCGTCCAGCCACGCGACGCCTGTCATTTCACCGTTGCCGTTCAGCGAGTACCAGCCGGCCGGGCATGACTTGCCGATGCCCGCCCGGCCGAGAGGCAGGATTGCCGTGACTCCGGTCCGTACGGGGCCACGGCCCGAAACGAGCGGCCCGTCGCCCTCGATCAGGGTCTCGTAGCCGACCTCGACGCCTGGCACGTCGGTGATGGCGTTCCACTGCCCTGGTTGTCCGCGTAGCGGGATGCCCAGCTCGCGTGCCCGCGGTCGCCCGGTCGCACCATCCTCAGCAGGCATGCAGTCATCTCTCCCTTTATCGCGACGTAGACCCGTAGCCTTGCAGCAAGTCGGCGACGGCCGCCACTCCGGACGCGATGGCCCGCTCGCTGAGGTTCCCGAAGCCAAGTACGAGCTGTGCGGGCATGGCCGACCGATCCGAGCGCTGCTCGCTCATCCCGTACAGGCCAACGGAGCGGTCTCGCGCGGCATCAATGACTGTTTGCTCGGCGATGCCTTCCGGCAGGTGTGCGACTGCGTGAAATCCGGCTGCCAGCCCGGTCAGGGCGACCTCCGGCGCATGCGTCGCCAGGGCATCGACCAAGGCCTCTCGCCGGCGCGCATAACTGGCGCGCATTCGTCGCAGATGGCGGTCGAACCGGCCAGACTCCATCAGCGTCGCGAGGGCGAGTTGCTCGAGCACCGGCGAACCGCGGTCGTGCAGTGCCTTCTCCTCAATCACCTGGTCTGCCAGGCCGGGCGGGCAGACCACCCAGCCGAGCCGGAGGGAGGGTGCAAGCGACTTGCTGACTGTTCCGATCGCGGCGACGTGGTCGGCCGCGAGTCCCTGCAGCGCGCCAACCGGCTCCCTGTCGTAGCGGAACTCCGCGTCGTAGTCGTCTTCGATGATCGTTCCGTCACAGCTGGCAGCCCATTCGGCCAGCCGCAGGCGCCGCTGCGGGCTCAGAACTACGCCAGTCGGCCACTGGTGTGCTGGCGTAAGGACGACCGCGCGCGCCCCGCTCGCGGCTAGCGCCGTGACGTCCAGGCCGGCCTCGTCGACGCGAATGGGAACTGCCTTGATTCCTGCGCGAGCCGCGGCGTTCGAGACCGTCACGCTATAGCCGGGGTCTTCAAAGGCAACGAGCGAGATCCCGTTCCTGCCGAGGGCCCGCAGGACCAGGTTCAGGCCCTGGGCGAAGCCCGTGCAGACCACGATCTGGTCGGGACTTGCCGCTGCGGCTCGAACCCGGCGCAGATACGCGGCAAGCACGTCGCGGAACTCCCCGCTGCCGCGCGGGTCTCCGTAGTTGAACGCCGAGTTCGGCGCGCTCCGGCAAGCCTCCCTGACCGCCCACGCCCAATCTGCGCGCGGGAAACTGCTGAGGTCTGGCACGCCAGACGCGAAGTCGACGTTCAGCCGAGTCCCGCCTGTCGAGGCCGCGGCATCCCGCCACGCCTCGGAATGCGAATGGCCTGCAGCGACGGGGCCCTCAGCACCGGCCCTTGCGGCCACGCGGGTCGCAGCACCAACGTCCGCGCTCAGGTAGCCCTCGGCTTGCAGCTGCGCATAGCAGTCCTGCACCAGTCCACGGGACAGGCTGAGCTCCTTAGCCAAGGCACGTGATGACGGCAATCGCTCGCCAACACCGAGCCGCCCGGATCTGATCGCGTCCCTGAGCTGACGTTCCAGCTGAGAACGCAGCGGCTCTGCCACCTGACGGTCGAGCGTGATCAACAACTCCGGACTCAAACCGGACCACTCCACAGGCATGGAATTGGAGCTTACCGGTAGTCCAGTCGGCGCCTAGCGTGCTGAACATGGCAGCTATAACGCAACCCGTACAGAGCAGCACCGTGCCGGACACTGCAGGCCTGCGGAAGTACGCCGAGGTCCTCAGGACTCCTGGCGCGATGCAGTTCGCGGTTCCCGGTGTCATCGGCCGGATGCCGATGGGCATGCTGAGCATCGCCCAGGTGATGCTGATCGTTTCGGTCACTGGCCGGTACGGCACCGCAGGAATCGTCTCAGCAGCTGGCGCGGTTTTGTTCGCAGCTGTGACCCCGCGGATCGCCCGGCTGGCCGACCGCTACGGCCAGGCGCTCGTGCTGCGCCCGCTCGGAGTTACCTTCGCTATCACCTCGGGCGCTTTCGTTGGGTGCGCGGTGATCCGTGCGCCCGAGTGGATACTCATCGTGTCCGGCGCGCTGAGCCGGGCCTCGATGCCCTCGCTCGGCCCCATGGTCCGCTCCCGGTGGAGCGAACTGCTAGGCGGCGGCGGCGCGCTGGACGCGGCGTTCTCGCTGGAAGGCATCGCCGACGAGGTCATCTTCATCGCCGCGCCCGTTCTGGTCGTGGCGCTGGTCACCGAGGTCCAGCCGGTCAGCGGCATGCTCGTCACCGTCCTGCTCGGCGTCGTCGGTGTGGTCGGACTGAGCAGGCACCGGCGCAGCGAGCCGCCGGTTCGCCCGATCGAGCGCCGGTCGAAGAGCGTGCTCCGCAGCTCCGGGCTGCGTGTCCTGATCGGCGTGGAGGTCTGCCTCGGTGCCCTCTTCGCGGCCGTCGACCTCGCGACCATCGCGTTCGCGCAGGAGCACGGCGCTAGCGGCCTGGCCGGGCCACTCCTCGCGCTTTACGGGCTCGGCAGCGCGATCGCCGGCGTCTGGTACGGAGCTCGCAGCTGGCGGGTATCGCACCGCGCCAGGCTGCGCGTCGCCCTGGCGGCGACCGCGCTCGGCGTCGGGCCGCTGGCTGTCATGCCGGGCATGATTGCGATGGCAGCCGGGATCTTCGTGGCTGGCCTCGGGATCTCGGCGACGCTGGTCAGCTCCTACAGCATCGCGGAGCGCGTGGTGCCCGCCGATCAGCGGACCGAGGGCATGTCCTGGCTGACTACCGCCGCCAGCACAGGAACCGCCATCGGCTCGTCCGTGGCCGGCCGGCTGGTAGATGCGCACGGCGCGACCACCGGGTACCTGTTCGCGCTCGCCGCGGGGGTCGCCGCGATCGCGATCCTCGTCATCCGGTACCGCGACCTAGGCCGGGCATGAATGGCCCGCCCGGCCCAGGCGTGGCGCGTCATTCCGCGGCGTGTCGCTGGGTGAAGCTGAACCAGTTCCCCGAGTCGTCCCGGAGTACGGCCTCGATGCCATATGGCCGTTCGGCAGGCGGCTGGATGAACTCGACGCCACGCTCGACTAGTGCCTCGTAGTCGCCGCGGCAGTCGTTCGTGGCGAGCACGCCTGGACTCAGCGCCCCCTTGGCGACAAGCGCTCGGACCTGCTCGCCGGTGTCCGCGTCGAGCATCGAATGCGCGGGATCGAGAAGCAGGAACTCCTGGCCGCCCGGCGACCTGACCGTCAGCCAGCGCATGCCGCCGTCGAGCTGAATGTCGGTGGTCAGGTCGAAACCAAGCTGCTTGGTGTAGAACTCCTTCGCTGAGTCCGCGTCAAGCACCCACACACTCACGATTGAGATGCCGGTGATCATCAGGTTCTCCAATGCGTTCGTCGTCGTCAATGCACGACCGTACGGCGGGGATTGCGGCGATCGCTTCTCCGAAATTGCGCTCAGTCGCGTCCAGCACCTTCGGTCGCATCCTGAGCGCGCAATCCGGTGCGGAACATGAGCGCGAAGCAGCCAGGGATCGGAGCGGGCCCGCCCAGCTGCGCGGCCTCCCGCTGGTACTCCGACGGCGAGCGGCCGACAAGCTCGGTGAACCGGCGGCTGAACGTGCCCAGACTGCTGAAGCCGACCGTCATGCAAACCTCGGTCACGGTGAGGTTGACCGAACGCAGCAGGTCGCACGCCCGCTCGACCCGTCGCCGCGTCCGGTATCTGCCCGGCGTCTCTCCGTAGGCCGCATCGAACGCACGGATGAACTGGCCTAGCGAGTATCCGGCCTCCCCGGCCAGCACCGCGATATCGAGCTGCTCGGCGTAATCGCGGTCGATCCGGTCGCGGGCGCGCCGCAGCGCCCGCAGGCTGCTAACGGGCGCGCTCCCCATACCGTCAACTTAGTCCGCAGCAGCGACGATCACGGCGGTGACGACGACGCCCCTGTCAACCGCCCAAAGGCCGTGGTAGGAGGTCAGCGGCCGACCACCGACCTGCGGTCCGGCCACGAGCAGCTTCGCCGTGAACATCCCGCCAGGATCAAGCTCCACTTCAGCGTCCGCGAAGCCCAGCCACTTGCCGGTGACCGGCGACCACGCCTTAAAGACCGCCTCTTTCGCGCTGAAGAGCATCCGGTCCCAGCAGATCTCTCGCGCTTGCCTGGCCAGCCCGGCCAGTGCCGTCTGCTCTGACTCGGTTGCCACCTTCGCCAGCACGCCGTCTGGGAGCGGGGCATTCGGCTCAGCGTCTATCCCGATCGCCGCGAACGCCTCGGCCCTGGCGACGGCGGCCGCCCGGTAGCCGTCGCAGTGTGTCAGGCTGCCGACCAGACCCGCTGGCCACTGCGGTGCGCCGGTCGGTCCTGGCAAGATCGGCGCGGGCCGCATGCCCGCACGCGTGAGCGCGAGCCGAGCACAGACGCGCACCCCGGTGAACTCGCGGCGCCGCTTTTCGCTGGCCCCGGCGACCAGCGCGCTTTCCTCTGGCAGCAACTCCCCGTCGTCGGACCCGTCGCCGAAAACCTCGGCCGACTCGACCGCCGAGGGCAAGAGCTCGGCAAGCATGATGATCCTTCCAGGCAGGGCGGCTCGCCAGCTAACTTAGCGTTCGGCTACTGTCCCAGTGCGTGACCGACGACACGCCCGCCAGGGATGGCGAGCCGCCTCAGGGCGAGCGGCGCGGTCCTGAGGGTAATCGCCGTCTGCGCCTGTATCCGATCGCCCGCGCTGGATTCATCGAGTTCGACCGCGTCTTGTTCTTCAGCGACGCAGTCTTCGCGATCGCCATCACCTTGCTCGCAGTAGAGCTGCATGTCCCCTCGACAGCGGCCAAGATCAAGACGACGGATGAGCTCTACCATGACAAATTCAGTCTGATCGGCTTCGGGATCAGCTTCGCCGTCATCGCGCTCTTCTGGCTCGGTCACCATGGGATGTTCCGCTACATCACCGCGTTCGACCGGCCGCTGATCGCACTGAACTTGGTGTTCCTCGGCACCATCGCGTTTTTGCCGTACCCGACGGCAGTGCTCAGCGCGCATTCGCTTAAGCACCCGGGAGCCGTGATCTTCTATGCGATCTGCACGTGCGCTGCCGGACTCGGCGAGTCCGCGATCTGGCTTTACGCGACCAGGCGCGGCTCAGGGCTGACCGATTCTTCAGTCGACGGAGTAAGATTGCCGTACACGCTACGGATCATCCGGGTGCCGATCGTCTTCGCGATCTCGATCCCTATCGCGATCGTGGCGCCAGTGGGCGCACCCTATATCTGGATCTTGATCTTCATT
Source organism: Streptosporangiaceae bacterium (assembly GCA_035276345.1). GTDB lineage: Bacteria > Actinomycetota > Actinomycetes > Streptosporangiales > Streptosporangiaceae > Chersky-822. The sequence continues at coordinate 6,772 of DATELR010000402.1, forward strand.
ACCGGGCTCGCGATCAATAGGTTCGTCCCGCGCCGCGAGCCACCGGAGCAGATTGGCGAGGAGATCCGCGGCTAAGTGCCGTACGGCGAGTGATCATGGCCACTTGGGGTATCTGTGTGTGCGCCGCGTCGTCGCCGGAATCACTATGGTCCCCTGACACCCCACCGGGCGCTTGCGGCACCACCCGGCGGCGGAGGTATATATAGCCATGTCGCAGCCACCGGCTGATACGGAACCGGCTCTGCCGACCGATCGCCGAACCGAGCTGATTACAACTGCGCAGGATCACTGGGCATCTGCGCTCACCGACCTGGGCGGGCGGAACACGCTGCTGTACTTCAAGGACCGCCGTTCCGGCACGCTCGATCTCGCTGACGCCGATCCCGTGGCACTCGAGCACTTCATCAGCTCGGGATCGATCAGGATCACCCGCTTGTTCCGAGACGTCGACGTGCGTGCCGACGCGATCCGCCGGATCCAGGTGATCTACCGCAAGGCCAAAGAACTGCTCGAGGAGCGCGGCATCAGGGCCGGTTACCTGGCAACCGGCATGGCGCGCTGGGATGAATTGTTCCTGCAGCCCGCAGCGCCCGTGCTGCTGCGCGGCCTCACGATCACGCCGACCAGGGCTCGTCACGACGATTTCGAGCTTTCCCTCGACGAGGAACCTGAAGTCAACCCCGTCCTGCTGCACAAGCTGGCCAGCGTCTATGGCGCCGCCGTCGAGAAGCTGCCCGATATGCGCGGCGAGCGCCTGTACCGGATGCTTGCCGCGGCGGCGAACGCGGCCGAGGTGCCCGGGTTCTCGATCTTGCACAGGACTGTGATCGGCACGTTCACGTACGCGAAGCTGCCGATGGTCAGGGACATCCAGAACGCGGCCGAGCTGCTGACCGACAGCGACGTCGTGGCGGCCATCGCAGGCGATCCCGAAGCGCAGGAGCTGCTGGCAGCCGACGACGACGCGACGCCGCTGCTCGACTCCCCCGACTCCGATTACTCGGTGCTCGACGCTGACTCGTCGCAGCGCAGCGCGATCGCGGCAGTGCTGTCCGGCCGGAGCCTGGTCATTCACGGGCCGCCCGGCACGGGCAAGAGCCAGACCATTGCCAACCTGACCGCGGCGCTGGTCGCCAGGGGACGGAAGGTCTTGTTCGTGGCCGAGAAAAGGGCGGCCATTGACGCGGTCCTATCCCGGCTCAAGGGAGTCGACCTGGGCGAGCTGGTACTCGATATCCACGAGGGCACAAGGGACCGTCAGCGGATCGCGGCCGACCTTGGCACCAGCCTGGACATCGCACAGCAGACCGCCAAGCCGGACGACACCAGCCTGCGTCGCAGGCTTGCCGAGCGGCAGCGGCGGTTGCACGAGCACGTCACCGCGCTCCATGAGGCGCACCCGCCGTGGGGGCTGACGCCATTTGAGGTGCAGTCCGCGCTGCTCGGCGTGCCCGACGAAGCGCGCAGCTCGGTACGGCTGCCGGCGCCGGAGCGCATCACCGGCATCGAGGCCGATGAGATCAGGGATGAGTTGCGAGAGTTCGCTCATCTTGGCGGATTCACGATGCGCCAGGGTTCGACACCGTGGTTCGGCGCGGTGCTCCGCACTCCTGAGGACGCGCGCGAGGCATGGCAGCTCGCCGCCCAGCTCAGCAGCTACGACCTGCCCAGGTTGATGGACAGGCAGGCGCGATCAAGCGCCGCGCTCGGCCTTCGGCCGCCGGCCAGCTACGCCGAGGCTGTGACCAGGATGAGCTTGTTCGTGGGCATCCAGCGGATCACGACGCAGCTCGACCGGACGGTGTACTCGGCCAACCCGCAGGCGCTGGCCGATGCGATGGCCGGAACCAGCTCCGCCTCGATCGGCGAGCGCCGGAGGCTGAAGAAAGAGGCTCAGCGGCTCTACCTCGGCCAGGCGAAACTGGCCCGTGACGAGCTGGCCGCGTTGCTCGCCGAGGCGGCGCGGCAGCTGGCCGACTGGTCGAGCGTCAGGGCCATGCCGGAAAGCGGCGCTGGCCAAGTGCCGACAGTCCCTGGCGATTTTGTTGAGCTAACTGAACTTCACGCTGAATGCGCGCGGAAGCTTGACGCATTGCGCGCCCGCGTCCGGTTGTCGGCCGATGACCTCTCCGGGCAGCTCACGGCGCTGGCCGCCGACCAGGACACGGCGTGGCGGCTGCCGAGGCTGTACGAGCTGGCTGCGCGATTCAACCAGCTGAGCCTTGCGCCGTTGCTCGACGAGCTTGGCCGGCGCGAGGCCACTCCTGACCAGGCTGCGCAGGCATTCGATCACGCGTGGTACTCCTCGATCCTCGATCAGGTCAGGGTCCGCGACCCCCGGTACGCGGCCGAGCCTGGCTCGGCGCTCGACGAAATCGCGAGCGACTTCCGCGAGCGCGACGTCGAGTACCTGATGGCGAACCGCCTGCGGGTCCTGCACGCGTGGGCGGAGCGACTGCGCGAGGCGCAGGACCGCCATCCGCTGCAGGCCAGGGTGATCCGCAAGCAGGCGGCGCTGCGACGCGGCCACCTGCCGCTGCGCCGGCTGCTCGACCAGACATCCGATGTGCTGTTCGCGCTGAAGCCTTGCTGGGCGATGTCGCCGTTGATGGTCAGCCAGGTGCTGCCGCCGACCAGGCTGTTTGACGTCGTGATCTTCGACGAGGCCAGCCAGATCGTGCCGGCCGACGCGATCCCGTCGATCATGCGCGGGCACCAGATCGTCGTTGCCGGTGATGATCGGCAGCTCCCGCCGACCAACTTCTTCCGCCAGGTCGGCGACGGTGAGGACGATTTCGCAGACGACGACGAGATGGTCTCGTTCGGGGCCGGGTTCGAGTCCGTGCTCGACGCGCTCAGGCCGCTGCTGCCGACGTGGCCGCTGGCCTGGCATTACCGCAGCAGGGATGAGCGACTGGTCGCGTTCTCCAACGCGCATATCTACGGCGGCGCGCTGACCACGTTCCCCGGTATTGCCAGGGATGACTGCCTGCGTCACGTCGTGGTCCAGCAGACTCCTGAGCCAGGGCAGGAAG
>DATELR010000403.1:0-4217 GCA_035276345.1 Streptosporangiaceae bacterium
TCCCCATGGTGGTCATCGGCTTCGCGTTCGTGGTGACCGGGGTTGTCCTGCTGGTCATGCCCAGACGGTCCAGGCGCTCTCCTTTGGTCGGCTAGGCGCTGCGGACAGCCCGGCGACGCCGTTCTACGATGTCCCCGTGTCTTGGCCTGTACCGGCAGCAGACCTGATGACCGGCCCGCGGGGGCGTTACCTGTGCTGGTCGATCCTGTCGTATGCGATGTTGGACTCGTTGGAGACAGGGGCTTGGGATCGCATCTGGGACGCGGCGCACGCTGGCGATCTGTCCGACCGCACCGATGATCTGGCGGCGACCGTCGCGCGAGCAGATCCGGGTGCGCTGGCAGACGCCACTGATGAGCTCGTGCTGATGCCGGCACTCGCCGACGCCGCCGGAACGGCCATGTACTGGCAAGAGCCGGATCCCGACGACTGGGCACTAACCGACCGCCAGGTTCAGGCCGCCCTGCTGCCCATCGCGACAGCCGTCGCTGATTCGCCCGCAGCGCGGTGGTGGTCCGAGCCTCTGGCGCTCGAAGCCCAGCAGTACGTGGAATGGACCGGCGCCCACCGGGAACCGCCGCTGCTCTCGGGCGCCGGCCAGGAGCTGGTGGTCTGGCGATCGGCGACGCTCGAGGACGAACGCGTGGCTGCCGAGCGGCCTGCCGATCCGGCCGCTAACTTTAGCGGCTACTGGTGGTCTGCACCGGCTCATTCCCGGCTGGCCGCGACCACCCGGACTCTTCCGGGCCTCGGCGCCGTTGGCCTAGCCCTGGTCGAAGACCCGGGCAACTGGACGAGTGCTACGTGTCAGCCGGTCAATGTGCGCCCCGGAGTGCGGGTCTACGAGATCAACGGACCAGACGACTGGACGCAACTGGCTGCCCGCTATCCCCTCGATCTGACGAAATCCCGCCGGCACGACTGGTTTCGGGTCACTGGCTGGACCGGAGCCTGGGTGGTCCCCGACTACGCCGCGGTCGCCGCCGACTATGACGCCATCCACCTGACGGTCCTCGGCTACCTGACTACGGCTGGTCGCGACCTGCCTGCAACTGACGCACGCACCATGCTGGCCGGCTGGAATCCGGACACCACCTACTGGCTCACCGACTCCCTCGAACTGGCCGGACCACCCATCCGGCTGGAACGACGCGATGGCGACCCAGTCAGATGGGTCCCGGTCGCGTAGCGGTCAGTATTGTCGGGACGTGCGGTTCGAGCAGCGGCTGCGGAACGGGATTCACTCCGGCGCGATCGTGCTCGCCTTCCGGCGCTGGAAGCGCAGCCAGGTTGTGGCCGGCCACCGCTACCGCACCGGCATCGACATGGTCGAAGTCGAGTCAGTGGACGTGGTCGAGCCGTCATCGGTGGACGAAGTCCAAGCCCGCGAGGCCGGATATGAAAGCGTCGCCGAACTGCTCGCCGACCTGCGCGGTGACCCAGCCTTGCCGGTCTACCGGATCCGGTTGCGACGAATGGACGAACCAGACCCCAGGGACGAGCTAGCCCGCTCGGCCAGCCTGACCGATGCCGACGTCACCGCAATCAAGGCAAGGCTGGCCCGGATGGACAGGACAAGCAGCCGCGGGCCGTGGACCGGCGCGGTGCTCGCCCTGATCGGTGACCGGCCCGCCGTCGTGTCGACGGTTCTCGCCGAATCCATGGACTGGGAGCGGCAGGACTTCAAGTTGCACGTCAGGCGGCTGAAGGAACTCGGGCTGACGCTCAGCCTCGACGTCGGCTACCGGTTGTCGCCGCGCGGTGAGTCATACCTGAAGTACCTGCGGAGCAGCGGAAACTGACCGTCACTCAGCCGGCTTGGACCACACCGACACGTGCGAACGGCTATTGGTCGTGAACGGTTCCCGGTTCCAGCCAGCCCAGCGGTCGCGCAGTCTGAGCCCGGCCATCTGCGCCATCAGGTCGAGTTCGGACGGCCACACGTAGCGGAACGGGATCGTGTGGTAATCCCCCGTCCCGTCGTTGAACTCGGCGTAGTGGCCGGAGTAGTTCTGCGTGGCGTGGTCGAACTTGTAGCTGACGATCCGGTCCGGACTCGCCCGGTAGCCCTGGATGTCCTGCCCAGGTGGCAGCAGGCGCAGCGGCGGGACGCCCGTCTCGATCACGAAGCAGCCGCCCGGGCTCAGGTGCCGCGCGACATTAGCGAAGCAGGCGACCTGCATATCCTGCGTCGTCAGGTTGTTGATCGTGTTGAACACCAGGTATGCCAGCGTGAAGGTGCCGTCCACCCTGGTCGTGGTCATGTCGCCGATCGTGACGGCGACCGCGTCGCCGCCGGGCTTGACGCGGAGCCTGGCCAGCATGGCCTTCGAGAGCTCGATGCCGTGCACCGGCACGCCGCGCTGTGAGAGTGGCAGCCCGATCCGGCCAGTGCCGATCGCCAGTTCCAGCGCCCGGCCGTCGCCCGCCAGCTCCGCGAGCAGGCTCACCGCCGGGTCGACGGCCTCCGGCTGGTTCATCCGGTCGGCAGGATCGTCGTAACCGGCGGCGACCGATTCTCCGAAGTATCCGTCTGGATCATCCACGGGGCGACAACTTAACGCGCTCGGCCGCCGATGGCCAGCCATTTCCCTGTAGCCGTGCTCAGGGTGAGGCGCGGCGGCGTCCTCACCCTGACCATGGCCCCACGCGTCACGTGCTGTAGTGCGGTTCCTTGCCGGGGATCGGCTTAGCGATCAGGGCGACCGGGATGAAGAAGCAGATCTGGCCGATCGCCACGATGAGCGTCCAGAGTGCCTTGTCGTCATAGTGCGCCGCCGCCCTGGCGTACAGATCGTCGGGTACGCGCTCCCCGACCGGGTTCGGGGTCAGGACCGCGTCTACGAGCTCCAGTGCGACTCGTTCGGCATCGGTGAAGTAGGGGGCGTCCCGCCATGTCGCCACAGCGGTCATTCGCTCCTCTGTTTCACCCGCCTTGCGCAGGTCGCCGGTTGCGCGGATGACGTGGTACGTGCTGCCGACGATCAGCCCGGCGCGAAGGTGAGCCAGGCTCATGGTGGTCTGCGGAACCGGGCCGTTCAAGGTGGCCTTGAACATGGCCCCGGCGATCTCCGCCACCCCAGGGACAAGCTCACTGGGATCGGGCAGACGTGAGCGGAGATTGTCTAGCTGGGTCGTCGCGGGCGTGGACATTGCGGCTCTTCCTTCCAGGTGCGGGCCGTGATGACGGCGTCTCTGCAAGTCCGACGGCACAGCCACCGCGAATGTCAGGCGGCCAGCCCGAAGCGACCTTCCCATTAATTCGATCGGAAATATTGACTTCTCACCAGACGCCATGCGACGCTGTGGTCATGACGACGTACGACCGCACCGAGCGCCGCTACGTGGACATGGCGTATGTAGCGACCGCGATCTGTTCGCGCCCAGTCTGACCCCTTCCTTCTGCCCCATTTCTCTGCCTCGCCGCTGAGGCACGGCTAGCCGGCGGCTGGCCACACCCAAGCTCGACGACGCTCGCTGTCTTCAGCGTGCGTTCACGCCTGCACACCAACACCAAGAAAGGCACCGTCGTGACGAACACGATCATCAGCCCGCCCCGCATCACTGTGAACAAGCTCGCCGGCAACATCGGCGCCCAGATCTCCGGCATCGACACCGGCTACGTGGTGAGCGACGAGGACGTCGCCGCGATCCGCCAGGTACTCCTGGACCAGAAAGTCGTGTTCCTGCGTAACCAGAGCCTCAACTACGCCCGCCAGGTCGCGTTCGCCGAGCGCCTCGGGTCCCTGACGCTCGGCCACCCCACCCTGTCCTCGCCGCCGGACCAGCCATTCCTGGAGGAAATCGACTCGCGGCACGGCGTGCGAGCCAACCACTGGCACACCGACGTGACGTTCGTCGACCGGCCGCCCGCCTTCACGCTGCTGCACGCGGTCGTCATCCCGCCTGTCGGCGGCGACACCATCTGGGCGAACACGGCGACCGCCTATCAGAGCCTCCCGGCGGACCTCCGCGATCTTGCCGACCGGCTTCGGATCGTGCACACCAACGACTACGACTACGCCGCGGTCACCGGACGCGATGAGCGCGGCGACGGCGCGGTCGAGGAGCGGCGGAAGGAGTTCGTCTCGACCGTCTACGAGACCGAGCATCCGGCCGTGCGCGTACACCCGGAAACAGACGAGCGCTCCCTGGTCCTCGGCGGGTTCGCTCGCACCGTCGTCGGCTTCCCGCCTCAGGCATCCCGCGACCTGATC
>DATELR010000404.1:0-15550 GCA_035276345.1 Streptosporangiaceae bacterium
GAAAGATTGCGCGAGCTGCGGGATGTGCTTCGCCATGATCGTGGTCATCACCGCGAGCGGTGCGACTCCCGTCGGCGAGATGAGCACGGCAGCGTGCTCGGGCGGCAGCCGGAACGCCTCGCTGGCCTGGTCGTACTCGACGACGCCTGACGCCGTCATCGCGCCCAGCCACTCGCGTACGTAGCGCTCCGTCAGCCCGGCTCGCGCGGCGAGTTGCTCGCTCGTGGCCCAGCCACCGGCGGCCGCGGCAAGCAGGCCCGTCCGGTGGCCGATGTCGATCATCAAGCTCAGCAATCCGCCGCTGAGGATGCCCATCATGTTCTGGCCGAACGCTTCTGCCTTCGCTGGGTCAAACTCGGTCGGCCGCTCGGTGGTCTGTGTCGTGGTCGTCTCGGTCGCGGTCATCGGGTGCTCCTTTCGGGTCGATGATCCGATCGTGTTCCCGAGGCGCGACCTTCCACATCCGTGGTACCACGGTCCTTAGTGGTCGTGGCGGGCGAAGGGCCAGCGGAGGCCGATGCCGACATGCAGGATGATCCCGGCGCCGATGAAGGCGAGCGAAGCCACGGTGATCCAGTCGTCCGGCGTCGCCCTCGTCCAAGCCGCGCCGTCGGCGTAGGCAGCCAGCGCACGGTTGAGCGCGAGCGCGACGAGGGCGGTCAGGCCGAGCGTCACAGTGCGAGCCCACGCGGCTGAAAGCCGGGCGGCTGGCCAGCCTTCGAAGAGCATTGCAACGATGAGCACGGCGCTGATCACGCATCCGCAGACGGCGCTTATCGCGGAAGGCTGCCAGTGCGCAAGGTCGCGGAGCACGAGGTAGGTAGCCGCGCCGAGGCCGATCACGAGGATGTTGCCGCTCAGCACGCGAAGCCTGCGGCGAGAGATGGTGCTGACCGGCCACCCGCGCAGCGCGATGAAGAACACTGCCTGCCAAACGCCCACCGCGATCAGCGCGGAGCCGAAGTCCGCGGCGGCGATGGGGCCGCCTGGATTACGCAGACCCGCGGCGGCACGTTCAGCCGCAGGCACGGTGTTGAGGTTGACGAACAGGAAGTACGCGCCGACGGCCACCGCCCACGACAGCGCGAGTGCCGCAATCCCGGAACGAATCCTGCCCATCCGGTCAAGCGGCCAGCGCTCGCAGACCAGTGAGAGCTCGAGCATGGCCGTGAACGCGGCACCCGCCAACGCGAGCGTTGCAGGAAAGGTCGTTGCTACACCCGGACCAGGCGCGGATTCGAAGACTCCCCGGACGTCTGATCGCTCCACGATCGCCTGACCTGCGATGGTCAGCAAGACCGCCGCGACGACGACAAGGACTGTGTCGATCAATCCCGTCCACGGTGTGTTCAGGCGCGAGCCCGGCCAGTCATTCCACCAGAACGCCACCATTGCTACCGCGGGCAGGGAGAAGGTGGCCAGCGGCCCGAGTACCAGCAGCGATGTCTGCGTGCTGCCGGTGCCAAGCGCGAGGGCAAAGAACACGATCGCGCCAAGCAGCGCGCCACCGATGCCGAGGCACGGTTGGGCCGCGAGGTGTTGCCGTTCCAGGTCCGCGATATCGCGGCGACGAAGATGAGGCGGCGTGGTCAGCTCAGGCCGCTCGGTCAGGGGTTCCGAGCCCCCGAGCAGCCGGGTCATGCGGTGGGCGTTCGGGCTCCTGCCGCGACGGCCGCCGGCATGCCTTCCAGGAGATGCTCGACGGCGATCGGCAGTTCCCTGACCCGGTAGCCGGTGGCGTGGTAGACAGCGTTGGCGATCGCAGCCGACGAGCCGACCTGACCGATCTCCCCGACGCCCTTGACGCCAAGCGGGCCGGTCACGTGGTCGGTGACCTCAATCAACTCGACGTCGACGTCGGGCGCGTCGGCATTAACAGGAACCAGGTAGTCGCCCAGGCTCGCGTTAGCCCACCTGCCCTGGCCGGTGTCCATCCTGGTGCCCTCGAGCAGCGCCTGCCCCATACCCCAGAGCATGCCGCTCATCAGCTGGCTCCGAGCCGTCCTGGGGTTGAGCACCTTCCCAGGGGCGAATGCGCCGACCAGATGCCGGACCCGCACGATGCCGAGGTCGGCGTCCACGGCAACCTTCGCGAACTGCGCACCGAAGGTGAGGAGTCCGTAGGGCGTGTCGAGCGGCGGCGGATCCCAGCTGCCGATGGCCTCGGCGTCGTTCATGAAGTGACGCTGCATCAGGCTGCTGTAGGTCTCGCCGACGCCGTTGTTCCCGGCAAGAGCCATCCGACCGCCTCTAACCACCACGCCTTCGGGCTTGGCTCCGTGCAGCGGCGACTCGCTGTCGCCAATGGCCAGGCTGACGAGTTGATCCCGCATGGCGGTCGCCGCGTTGTAGACGGCGGAGCTCACCATCATCGCGCCGTTGGAGCCGACCGGAGAACCTGCCGTCGGCAGATCGGTGTCGCCGAAGTCGAATCGCACGTTCTCCAGGTCAAGTCCGAGCCCGTCGGCCGCGACCTGCGTCATCACGGTGGCCATCCCGGTGCCAAACTCCTGCGTAGCGGTCTGCATGACCGCCGTGCCGTCGGCGTACATGTGTGCCCGTGCCCGCTGAGTGTGCATGAAGAACGCGACCGGGTAGCCGGCCGTTGCCAGGCCGGTGCCGATCAGCCAGTTGCCGTCGCGTTCGGATCGTGGCTGCGGGTCGCGTCGGTCCCAGCCGATGCGACTGGCGCCACGCTCGAAGCACTCCCGCAGTCCATAGCTGGACCACGGGTGACCGGTGCCAGGGTCGGTGTCGGAGATGTTCCGCAGTCGCAACTCGATCGGGTCGATGTCAAGTTCGCTGGCGAGTTCGTCCATCGCGCATTCGAGGGTGAATACCCCGATCGCCTCGCCGGGTCCTCGCGTGAAGGTCGGCGTCATAGTGTTGCCTCGTACCAGGTGGTGCACGCCCTCGTGGTTCGGCGCGGCGTACAGCTGTGAGGAGGCGCCGAAGGCGGGTTCGGCCCAGTCGTCAAACGGCGATGTCACAGAGAACTTGTGATGACGGATCGCGGTCAGCTTGCCGTCCCGCTCCGCTCCGAGCTCTATCCGCTGCTCCTGTTCCTCACGGTGACCGCAGGACGTGAACATCTGCTGGCGCGGCAGAGCCAGCCGCACCGGCCTTCGGACGTACTGCGCGGCGAGTGCCGTCAGGGTCACGTGCGGCCAGACCATCGCCTTGCATCCGAACGCCCCGCCGACAAACTGCGTCAGCACCCTGATCTTGGATGGCGACAGCCCGAGCAACGCGGCGACGGTTAGCTGAACTGCCTTGATGCCCTGGCACGAGTCGTAAAGCGTGAGTTGGTCGCCGTCCCAGACGGCGGTCGTCGTCAGCGGCTCGATCGGGTTGTGGTGGTTGGCGGCGAACCGGAACGATGCGTCGACGCGCAAGTCCGCGGCCGCGAGCGCGTCTTCGACGTTTCCGCGCCGCGTCTGTCCAGGGATGAAGCCGCCGAAGATCTTGTCCGGAATGAATGCGTCGTCGCGGCCCTGATCGATCGTCGTGACAGACGCCTTCTCCGCGTAGCTGACATGAACGAGCGTCGCGGCGTGCTGGGCTCGCTCAATGCTGTCTGCGACCACGATCGCGACAGGCTGGCCCGCGTAATGGACGACGTCGTCTTGCATCGGGAAGAAGGTCTCACCGGGCGCGGGACCGCCCATTAGAGATGGCACCAGCGGCACGTTGTTGATCTTCGGCATGTTGCGGTGAGTCAGGATGCCCGCGACGCCCTCTGCCCGTTCGGCCATTGAGGTATCAATCGAGATGACCCGGCCGCTTGGTATTTGCGAGCCGACGATCTCGGCATACGTCAGGTCGGGGAGCAAGATCTCCCCCGAATAGTGCGCCGATCCTGCGACCTTGGCGGGACCGTCGACGCGGCTGATCTCTTGTCCGATCGCAGCGCTCATCGCATCTCTCCGTCGGTAAGGGTCGCCAGCGCGCGAACGATGGCCCGCTGCGCCAGCTCCACCTTGAAAGCGTTCAAGGGGCGTGGTGTGGCGGCGGAAAGCTCCTCGGCAGCCGCCTCGGCAAAAGCGGCTTGCTGAGCTGGCTTGCCGAGAAGGTGGCGCTCGGCGCGGCGAGCGCGCCAAGGCTTGGTGCCGACCCCGCCTAGCGCCAGGCGGACGTCGGCGATGGCGCCATCCTGGGTGCGTACCGCCCCAGCAACTGACACGAGAGCGAACTCGTACGACTCTCGATCACGGAATTTCAGGTAGATGGACCGCTTGGCGATGGGTGAAGCAGGAACCTCAATCGCCGTGATCAGCTCGCCGTGCTGGAGCGGATGCTCCCGGTCGGGAGTATCGCCTGGAAGCAGGAAGAAGTCGTCGATGGCTATGGCACGCGAGCCATCCGGCCCGCGAGTGTGCACGACGGCGTCCATGGCCACCAGGGCGACGGCGACATCAGAAGGATGCGTCGCGATGCAGCTGTCACTGGTGCCGAGGATTGCATGTCCGCGGTTGAACCCGGTCATCGCGGCGCATCCGCTGCCAGGCTCGCGCTTGTTGCAAGGCGATGTCGCATCGCGGAAGTAGCTGCAGCGCACTCGCTGGCAGAGGTTCCCGCCCATCGATGCCATGTTCCTGAGCTGGGCAGATGCCCCCAGAAGCAGCGCCTGTGAGATGACGGGGAACTGGCTAACCACGCTGGGCGACTGGGCGACGTCGCTCATGCGCGCGAGGGCCCCGATTCGCAGTCCGCCGCCAGGCAGGTCATCGATGCCCTTGAGCGGGAGCGCGTTGATGTCGACTAGCAAGCTGGGACGCAGTACGTTCTGCCGCACCAGGTCTACCTCGGTGGTGCCGCCTGCCAGAAAGGCGCTGTCAACATCCGCCCGCACCGCTGCGATGGCCTCGTCGACGTCAGCTGCGCGCGCATAGCTGAGTGGCCGCATGATCACTCACCGCCCGACGAGTCACGCACCTCGCGGATTGCCGCACGGATGTTCGGGTACGCCGCACACCGGCAAATGTTGCCGCTCATCCACTCGGCGATCTCCGCATCGTCGGCTGCATGGCCTTCCTTCAGCAACGCCACTGCCGACATGATCTGACCTGGTGTGCAGTAGCCGCATTGGAAGGCATCGTTGGCGACGAACGCGGCCTGCATCGGGTGCTGACCTTCCTCAGGCGTCAGACCCTCGATCGTGGTCACCGCGTGTCCCTCGGCCGTGACCGCGAGCGTGAGGCACGCCAGAACCCGCCTGCCGTCCACCCAGACCGTGCAAGCCCCGCACGTGCCTTGATCGCAACCCTTCTTCGAGCCCGTAAGCCCGAGATGCTCTCGCAGGGCGTCCAGCAAGCTCACCCTCGGCTCGAGTTGCACCTCATGCGCCTGCCCGTTGACGGTCAGCGTGACCTGGGCCTCGGCCGGCCCGCGCTGTACTGGCAGCGAAACAGTACTCATGGGCTACCTGCCCCCTTTCGAGGGCCACCGCCGCAAGTTTGCGAGCATACCCGGCGGGTCTCGGCCCGAATCAGCGCAGCGGCATGCTCCCGCTGCTCTGCCTGGGTACACCTGAACAGGTCGCAGTCGCGCCAGCGCGGCTGGCCCGACCCAGGGAGGCCTTGTCATGAAGGCAATCACCGAGACCTTGCCCGTCTCGCGCGGGCCGTACCGTATATACGCCGAAGCCGAAGCCGGGGAGGGGCCGCCCGTCGTGCTTATGCACGGCCTCCCTGATAACACCCACCTGTACGACCGGCTGGTACCAAATCTGGCCGGCCGCGCCGTCGTTCGCTTCGACTTCCTAGGGTGGGGCCGATCGGACAAACCAGAAGGTTATCCATATACAGCCACCAACCAGGCAGGCGACGTGGCAGCCGTCGCCAAGGCGGCGAGGGAGCACTTTGGCGCCAGTCAGCTAGTGCTTGTGGCGCACGATGCGTCCGGTCCTCCGGCGATTGACTGGGCACTTGCCAATCCAGAGCAGGTCGCTGCGCTGGTGCTGCTGAACACTTACTACCAATGGACTCCGGCCCTGCGCCGTCCGCCAGCGATTGCCTTGTATTCGACGCCGCTGATTCGCAACGCTGCGCGCGCTATCGTTCGGCGGTACCCGGACCTGGATCGCCGCCTCTACGCGTGGCAGGTCGGTAACTTCATCCACGATCCTGAGGTCCGGAAGCGCATGGTGCCGCAGTTGTATGAGCAGTTCCTGCCAGCTCGGCCAGCGTTCTGGCGCCTCAACGACGACTTGCTGACCGCAGTGCTCTCCAGGCGGCTGCGCATTCCGCAGATGAAACGCTTCCAGCCGAACGTCCGGGTAATCTTCGGAGCCTTGGACCGGTCTTTGAACTCCCGCGTTGCCGCGCGCTTCGCTGCTCTCTTCCCGAATTCAGAGTTGCATTTGCTGAGCGGCGCCGGGCATTTCGTGCAAGTCGACCAGCCCCAGCGCGTGGCGCAGCTCATGTTCGGCTAACTCTGTCGCGACACCCAACGTGCCAGCGATCTCGGCCGGCGGACTCGTTCAGATCCGCCGTTGCCGCGCAGGGACTGGCAGCGGCTGGAGACTCAGTTCACCAATGTCGCTGTGCATATCTTCCAGGCTGCGCCCCGCTGGCTCTGGTAGCACCAGGGTGAGCGCGAAGCCCAGCACGGCCACACCGCCGGTTAGTAGCAGCGTGCCGCGCAAACTCAGCGAGTTCTGGAGCAGCGGGAAGAGGAAGACGCCGATGAAAGCGCCGAGTTTGCCGACGCCTGCTGAGATTCCGTGTCCGGTGGCGCGCATGCTGACCGGATACAGCTCGCTGGGAATGACAAAGGTGGTCATATTCGGGCCGAACTCGGTGAAGAAGTAGCTGACCCCGTATACCAGCAGGAACGGCACGACCACCGTCGTCATGCCCGGAATGACTGCGATGATCAAGAAGCAGGCCGCCATCATCGCGAAGCCGATCAACTGCAACTTGCGGTGCCCGATGCGGTCCAGCCTGGCGATTGCCAGCAGATAGCCGGGCACGGCCGCCACGACGAAGATCGCGAGCTGGATGGCGATCTTCTCCATGGTTGATGCTGTGGGCGAGATCAGGCTCAGGATCTGTGGGGTGGAGATGGTGTTTCCGTAGTACGCGTAGTCGAGCAGGAACCAGGTGCCAGCGGTGCCTGCCAGCATGATCAGCCACCTGCGGTTCGTCAGGAAGGCGCGCAACCCCAGGTCGTGGCGCCGCCCGCTGGATCCATTGCCATTGACTTGCCCGTCGGTGAAAGTGGACAGCTGCGTGGCTGCCAGCTCCGCCTTGCCCTGTACCTGGATCTGATAGCGCGGCGACTCCGGCATCCTCCGGCGCAGGTAGATCACCGCCGCTGCGGGCACGGCACCGAGAGCGAGCAACACCCGCCATGCGACGCCGTTGCTGGCGCCGGCTCCGAGCAGGGCAAGCGCGACCAGCGGCCCAACTATCAGCCCGAGCGCCTGGGCGCCGAACACCATCCCGACCAGCTTGCCGCGGTCGTTTCGGTTTGCGTACTCGCTCATCAGTACGGCGCTGACCGGGTAGTCACCGCCCACGCCGAATCCGAGCAGGAAGCGGAACGCGATCAGCACCCAATACGAAGGAGACAGCGCCGAACCCACCGCGGCTACGATCATGATCGCCGCTACCAGCCAGTACACCCGTTTGCGGCCGGCGACATCCGCGATTCGCCCGAGCACCAGCGCTCCCAGGAATGCTGCGAACAGCATCGTGGAGTTTAGGAGCGCGAGCCTGCCCGAACTGAGATGCCAGTCAGTGGTGATGAGGGCGGAGACGATTCCGATCACGAACAGGTCGTAGGCATCGGTAAAGAACCCCATCCCCGACACCAGCACCGCGCGCAGATGGAACCTGCTCAGCGACGCCTCATCCAGCGCTGCAATCAAGTCTCTGGTCTTAGTCTCAGTCAAACGCAATCCCCAGTGGCTCGCGCCGCGGGCGTGCCTCACGGCTGGCTTCCGTGCCCTGCCGCAGCGGAAGCTATCCACGGCAGGCAACTCATGACCGACTGAGAGATGAACAAAGCGTGAACGTACGATGGGCGGTAGATGAATCAGCTCAAAGTAATAATTTTCCCGGCACTTCATGGCCCGGCGATCTCGTGCCACCCGGCGCTTATCGCTGTCAGGTGTGACCATCAGATGATGACGGAGGATATGGCTGGTGGCTGATATCCGGAGCTGTGAGCAGTGCGGCACGTTGTTCGTGCCGCGTCGCGAGCACGCCCGGTTCTGCTCCGCTCGCTGCCGGGCAGCATGGAACCGCCAGCACACCGGCGACCCGAGCACCGGCGGCAGCGCATTGCAGTGGTCCATCACGGCGATGACCGAGACCACCCGGCGGCTTCGCCGGATGCCGGCGCGGGAGCGGCCACGGGCGATCGCGGTCATCAGCGAGGCAGTGTGGTGGGTCACGATGGTCGACGCGACGCTGGTGCGTCACCACCCGGATACCTACGACGATGCAAGGGCGCACCTGCCCAGCGCGGATCGCCAGCTAGTGGACGGCACACTCGCTGGGTTGCGTTTTGTCCGCAACCAGATCGGCGGCGAAGCCGACCTGGTTGACCTCGTCGCGGCCGGTAAGCCAGGAACTGGCGAAGCTGCGGAGCGCATAACTAGCTGGCGATGGATGCCTAGATCGGAACCGGCACTCGCTTTGCTGTCGCCGCGCGGGCAGGAGTGGGAGATGACGCGGTATCGCTCCTATCAGATCTACCTGGCGGAGCACACCATCGGCGCAACCTTCAAGCGGGCCGAGGATTTCCTGAAGCTAGCTGCCGCTGACGCAGCCCCGAGCGCTGACGCGCCCACTGCACGCTAGCCTCAGCAATCGCGTTCAGTTGCTTATCCCATAACGTTCACCCTTTCTGAGCTAAGCGCTCATGCAATCGTTCGCAACGTCTTCTAGCCTGGCGGCGGCTTTTTGCGCCTTCTCAACCGCCTTTGGAGGCCGCCTTTATGTCATCGCTCCGGCGCAGTTCGTTCGCACTCCTGGTAGCCGCCTGCTGGGCGGCCGCTGGCCTGACCTCGGTGGCCAGCGCGTCGCCTCGTCCGGCTACGAGCAGTCATTACGACCACATCTTCGTGATCGTGGACGAGAACCATGGCTTCAACGACGTCATTGGCAACCCGGCAGCGCCCAATCTCAACGCGCTGGCGTCCCAATACGGCATCGCCACCAACTACTTCGCGGTGACGCATCCCAGTGAGCCCAACTACGTCGCGCTGCTAGGAGGCAGTCCGTTCACGGTGAACAGCGACGACCCTTACTACGTCCAGCGGGTCGCCGCGCCTAGCCTGATCAGCGAGCTTGATCACGCACACGTCAGCTGGAAGGCCTACCTGCAGGGCATGCCCCACCCCGGATACGAGGGGATCTGCTACCCGGCGAACTGCAACGGCGAGCCGGACAAGGACCCGCTGTACGTGTCCAAGCACAACGGCATCAGCAACTACACAACCTCGCTGAACCCGGCGGACTGGTCGCGCCAGGTGCCGATCGGCGAGCTGGGCCGTGATCTGCACACCGGCCACGTGCCCGCGTTCAACTGGGTGATCCCGGACGAATGCCATGACCAGCATGGCGACCCGCCGTACTGCATTGACTCTGGCAACCCAGGCGACCCGCAGGACCAGCGCCTGGTCGCGTTCGGCGATGAGTACATGGGCCAGCTCGTCGCGCAGATCACCAGCGCGAAGTTCTGGGCCAAGGGCAACAACGCGATCGACATCGTCTACGACGAAGGCGACAACAATGCGCACGGCGGCGGCAGGGTGTCCGATGTCGTGGTTACCAGCCACGGGCCGCGGCACCTGAAGGCTGGCGCCTTCTTCACCCACTACTCCCTGCTGCGGACCATCCAGAACAACTTCGGCGTGGCGTGCCTGCAGCACAGTTGTGACGCAGCGACCAAGCCGATGACCTCGCTCTTCGCCGTTACCGGCTCGGCCGCCAAGCCGTTCAAGGTCCGGCCGATGCCGAACCTTCCAGCGCTGTCGCCTGCGCCGAAGGAACCAGTCGGCATGACCACCGAGACCGGGAGCGGTGCTGGCTGGATCATTCAGCGAGCCCCGATTCTGGGCACCAACGACAACAGCCTCGGGGCCGTGGCAGCGGTCTCCAAGCACGACGTGTGGGCGGTCGGGAACTTCCTGCCTGACACGAAGTCGAGCAACCAGGACGCCACGCTGCCGATGGCTGCGCATTTCAACGGAACCAAGTGGGTCCACACCCCCGTGCCCGCAGCACGCCCGAACTTCAACACCCTGTTCGGCGTCGCCGCGGCGTCTGACCAGGCGTGGGGAGTGGGTGTCAGGGTGGACAAGGCCTACTTCGCGCACAGCCTGATCGAGGCCTGGAACGGCAAGGCGTGGCACATCGCCCGGTCACCCAGGATGAACAGCCAGCGCGACGTCCTGTTCTCGGCAGCTGCGAGCTCAGCAAGCGACGTGTGGGCAGTTGGCGAGCGGCAGGACCAGTCAGACACGTTCCACACGCTGGTTGAGCACTGGAACGGCCATCGCTGGTCGGTCGTTCCAAGCCCGGATCCCGGCTCGAGCGGCAACACGCTGTTCGGCGTCGCTGCCGCAGGACCGGACGACGTCTGGGCCGTCGGGCAGAGCAGCGGGCGGCACGACGACGTCCCGCTCGCTGAGCACTGGGATGGCCGGCACTGGACCGTCGCGCACCTGCCCACGGCCGGGCTGACAGGTTCTCTGCTGCAGGGCGTCACGATCGATGGCCACGATGTCTGGGCTGTCGGTCAGAGTGACGACGCCACGCACCAGGCACATCCGCTAGTCGAGCACCTCGCTCATGGGACGTGGTCCGCAACAGTGCCGGCAGGCGTCGGCGGTCCGTTCTCCGACATCGCCAGCGTGGCTGTCGTGCACGGGACCGCCTGGCTGGTCGGATCCGCTGAGGACCCGGCTGGTGACCAGCTCACAGTCGTTGCCAGGAATTCGGGCAGCGGGTGGAAGCAGGTCGCGGCGCCCAACCCAGCTAGCGGCGACCGGATCCTCGGCGGGATTTCGGCAGCGGGAGGTACCGCCTGGACGGTCGGCGCGTTTGACAGCGACTCGGGCCGGGCCCCGCTCATTGAGGTACATCACGGTTAGTCGCGGCTAGCTATCTGGGTGGCGCGGTTCCCGGCCGCGCCGCCCAGACCGGCTTAGTCGATCTCGACCGACAGCTCGTAGATCTCTTCCGTGGGGTGGCCGGCCTTCTCGTGCACCCGCAGCACCGCCTCCCTGGACGGGCCGGACGACAGGCAGAACACCTTGCCCGACGCGGCATCGAGCCAGGCTCGCTCGAAATGCACGCCCTCAGTTCCCTCGATCGCCAGGTCGCATCGGTGCGCCTCACGCAACTGGTCCTCGGTCACGCCGACGAATCCGCTGTGCACGTCCATGAACTTCGCCACTCAGACTCCTCTCAGACATGTCATGCCAGCACAGAGAATCGCGGACGAGGAGTGATGAGGACATGGGGCATCCGCCCCATCTTTCGGGGGACGCGAAGATCCGAAAGAGCCCGCTGGGACAATCGGACTGTCGGCGAGGGGGATTGAGATGCCGTGGTTTCCTGACTTCGTAAGCGCTGTGGAGCTGGCTCGCAGGCAAGTGCAGGCGGCCGGCCAAGCAGACCCGGTCGCGCAGTACTTCGCTGCGCTGAACTCGGGAGACGCACACGCATTGCGCGATGCGTGGCCTGGTGAGGTCGTCGTCCACGATCCACGCGCTGGGGAAGTTCGCGGGCACAAGCAACTGCAGGACTACGTCAGGCGTAACCAGATCTGGCTTGCTGAGCACCAAGCTCGGATCGAGACCCGCCACTCCACGGTGGTCGGGGACCGTGCCGTCGTCGAAATGCTTGGCCACCTGGTTATCAATGGCAAGGAAGCGGAGTGGCCGATAGCGGTTGTCGCGGAGTCGCCGGATGACCGGTCGGTGGATTTCCGCAGCTATTGCAGCCAGTGGCCGCTCGACGGACGGCGGCACGTGCGCCTGTCAATTCTTAAACCGGCAAACGTGAGCCCGGGCGATGTGGTTGGGCGATACCTGGCCGCGCTGGAGGCTGGCGACACTGAGGAGATCGTCAGCACGTTCGCCCCTGACGGCTATTTCGCCGAGCCGATAGGGCCGCGAAACGTCCACCGCGGCACAGCAGAACTGCGTTCCTTCTTTAACAGGACCTTCAGCGCTGGCGGCGGGGTAACGCTGGAGAACTGCGTGGTGACCGACGACGGCGTGCGCTGCGCTGTCGAATACAACTGCGTCAGGTGGGGCAGGCACGGCCTGACTCCGCAGGCCGGCATCGGCATCTACGAGCGCGGGCAGGACGGGCTGCTTGCCGCGGTCCGCGTCTACGACGACGTCGAGCCGCCGGCCTAGCCGGACAGCTCGACGCGGCCGTTCTTGACGATGTATCTGATCGCGGTGGCATCGGCGAGCGCGCCAATGTCGTCCAGCGGGTCGCGGCTCAGGGCAACGAAGTCGGCGAAGGCCGCGGGTTCCAGCGTCCCGAGCTTGCCGGACATGCCGACGATCTCAGCGCCCACAGTCGTGGCCGACCTGATGATGTCGATGGGTGCCTGGATCTCCGACCGGATCACGAACTCCTGGCTCTGGTGCCTGTGCATGCCACCCAGCAGATCGGTGCCGTAGCCCACCTTGATCCCGCTCGCGTGCGCGAGCTCCAGGGCGCGCATGCCGCCGTCCAGCACCTCGCCGATCTTGCGGAACGAGGCCTCAGGCAGGCCGAATTCGCGCCCTTCGGTTTGCAGCGCCCAGTACGTCACCAGGTTCATGACCAGGTAAGCGTCCTGAAACAGCTCGGCGGTAGCTGCGTCGAGAAGGTTGCCGTGCTCGATCGTGCGGACGCCCGCGCGCAGCGACCGCGCGATCGACTCAGGTGTGTACGCGTGCGCGGCGACATACCGGTTGGCCGCTCTGGCCTCGTCGACGGCTGCCTCCAGTTCGGCGACCGAGAACTGCGTCGAGTCGATCCGGTCCGTCGGAGACGCAACCCCGCCCCCGGCCATCACCTTGATGTGGTGCGCGCCGCGGCGAAGCTCGTCACGGGCCGCGCGGCGGACCTGATCGACACCGTCGACAATGACTGAGGACTCGGAAGCCCCAGGATGCGTGTCGAGCAGATGCTCGCCGGGCCCGCGGTGGTCGCCGTGCCCGCCGGTCTGGCTCAACGCCCGCCCGGCATAGAACAGACGTGGCCCGCGGATCAGGCCTTCCTCCAGCGCGCGCCAGGTGCCGTAGTCGCCGCCTGCCATGTCGCGCACGGTGGTGAAACCGCGGTCGAGCATTTGCCCGAGCAGCCGAGCAGTGTGGTGCGCGTTGTACGTGACCGGCCACCTGGCGAGCTCGGCGAAGTCCGCAGTGCTCGCCATGATGTGCACGTGACTGTCGATCAGACCGGGGAGTACGTAAGCGCCGGCAAGGTCAGTGCGTCGTGCGTCGGGCGGCAGCGGAGAGCCGGCCTCGGCGATGATCCCGTCATCGACCTGCAAGTCACCCTCCCGGTAGGTGGCTGCCCCGACATCGAGGAACAAGCCATTCGTGAACAGCGTCACGTCACTCATCGGGGCCTCCGCTTGCTGATTGCCGTCCCGTCGCCGGGCGAGCTCGCAGGTGCGCGCGTTCGCCCTGCCTGCCGAACAAGCTGAGGAACTCCACCGGCTCGGCGTCGGCAGCGCCGAACCAGTGCGGTACGCGGGTATCGAATTCGGCAGCTTCACCTGGCGCGAGCACCAGGTCATGTTCGCCGAGCACGAGTCGTAGCCGTCCGTTGAGCACGTAGAGCCATTCGTAGCCCTCGTGGCTCTGTGGATCGGGCTCGCGCGATTGGCCGCCCGGCGGGATCACCAGCTTGTAGGCCTGGATACCGCCCGCTCGCCTGGTCAGCGGCAGCATTGTCATGCCGTGCCGGGTGACCGGGCGGAGGTGAATGCGCGGGTCCCCGGTTGGCGGCGCGTCCACGAGCTCGTCGAGCGTGACGCCGTGCGCCCTCGCCAGCGGCAGCAACAGCTCCAGGGTGGGCCGGCGCGTTCCAGACTCAAGCCTGGACAATGTACTGACAGAGATGCCGGTCGCTTCCGACAGATCGGCCAGAGTGGTCTCGCGCTCTTTGCGCAGCGCGCGGAGCCGGAGCCCGACGCCGGTGAGACCCGAAACCTCAGACATGCGGCCAGTTTGCCATATCAGCAACAAAACTTGCCAGCTTCGCATGGCAGGCCGCACAGTCGACGTGGAGGTGGTCAAGATGACTAGTAGCTATGACGTAGTCGTAATCGGAGGCGGCGCCGCAGGACTGAACGGCGCTCTGATGCTGGCAAGGTCGCGGCGTTCGGTGATGGTGATCGATTCAGGGTCGCCGCGGAACGCCCCGGCTGCAGGCGTGCACGGATTCCTGTCGCGTGACGGGATCCCGCCGGTCGAGCTCCTCGAGCGCGGCCGGGCGGAGGTGCGCGCATATGGCGGGCAAGTGATGTCCGGCGAGGTGAGCTTGGTGGAAATGGAGAACGCGGTTTTCGCGGTGAGGCTGGCTGACGGCCGGAAGCTGAACGCGCGACGCCTGCTGGTTGCGACCGGGCTTTCCGACGAACTTCCCGACATACCCGGCGTGCATGAACGCTGGGGCAGGGACGTGATCCATTGTCCCTACTGCCATGGATGGGAAGTCCGCGACCAGGCCATTGGCGTACTTGCGACCGGGCCAATGTCAGTGCACCAGGCGATGCTGTTCCGCCAGCTGAGCGCAGACGTGACGTTCTTCTCGCACACCATGCCGCCAGAGCAGCCCGAAGAGATGACAGCGCGCGGCATCCGCATCGTCGAGGGTGTGGTGACCTCACTGGAGGTGGCCGAGGACCGACTTGTGGGCGTTCGGCTCGCGGATGACACAGTGATCAGCACCGACGCCGCAGTGGTTTCGCCACGGATGAATGCGCGCGCCGGGTTCCTGGCGCCGCTGGGCATCCAGACCGCCGAGCACCCGGCCGGGACCTATATCCCCGCCGACGCGACAGGCCGCACTGAAGTACCCGGAGTGTGGGTCGCTGGCAACGTCACCGATCTGAGCGCACAGGTTGGCGCGTCGGCGGCAGGGGGCGCGTTTGCAGGTGCGCAGATTAATGCCGATCTGGTGGCCGAGGAGACGCATGAGGCGGTGGCCGCGTTCCGCAGCGCTGCGTAGCGGGGCATCCTGTGGTCATGACACTTCCGCCGGACCGGCCAGGTCATGACCATGAGGGCGATCACCACCATCACCATGAGCCCCCTGACGGATTTCTTGGCAGGTTGCGGCATCAGTTGCGCCCTCACTCACATGAGCACTCGGGTTCTGTTGACGCAAAACTGGAGGCCAGCGGAGAGGGGATGCGCGCGCTGTGGATCTCGTTCGTCGCACTGGCGGTGACGACGCTGATCCAGGCGGCCGTCGTGTGGCTGTCAAGCTCGGTAGCGCTGCTGGGCGACACCATGCACAACGCGTCCGACGCGCTGATCGCGATCCCGCTCGCGGTCGCCTTCGTGCTCGGCCGCCGA